>JBGVJM010000084.1:0-3707 GCA_045129415.1 Eubacteriales bacterium | reverse complement strand
AAAATGGGAGGCATCATATCCTCGCTCGTGGTTCCAATCATATAGGGAATGTTGTGATGCTCACCGGCATTCAAAATGTCATATCCCTTACCGACAATAAGCTCACCGTCAATACAAGGAGAGGTTGCGGACATATCCTGGTTTCTAAGCTCTGTCCAAGCGGCAAAAAGCTGTTCAACAGGAGCTTTCTTAAACTCATCAAGAGTTTTGCAACCAAGCTTTTCCATAATCGTGTGCCAAAAGTCGTAGTGCTTTTCTGGACTTGTTGCGCTGAGCATTTTGGTAATTCCGCCGCCACTGCACATCACTGCCTTGTGGAACATGCCACGTGAGATAGGTGACAGGCAATGCTGTTGAACGCTCATGGCTCCTGCGCTTTGTCCCATAATGGTTATATTGTCGGGATCACCGCCAAATGCCTCAATGTTATGCCTTACCCAGCTTATAGCGGCAAGCTGGTCATAAAGACCGTAGTTACCCGTCTTTCCCGCTTCCTCCTTAAGCTCGGGAAGAGTTGCAAATCCAAGAGGTCCAAGACGGTAGTTGAGCGTTACGCCGATGACTCCATTAGTAGGCCATACAGGAACGTCTAAATGCTTTTCGTGTCCGCATCCACCCGTAAATCCGCCACCGTGAATATACACAAGCACAGGCAGCTTCTGCTCTTGGCGCTGTTCGGGAGTAAACACATTCAAGAAAAGGCAATCCTCACTGTATTGATAGGTCTCACCCTTGCGAAATTCATTGTAGTAAAAATATTTTTTTACATTTTTCTCCTCATCGTAAAAGGAACGGGGCTGATATGCGCACGCGCCGTATTCGGTGGCATCGTAAACGCCCTCCCATGAGGTTACCTCTACGGGATATTCAAAACGGGCGGCTGTCGCATAACGAATTCCCTTATATGCTATTACACCTTCCGTTTGAGTGCGGCAGCCTTTGACCTCTCCGCACGGAGTTTTAACGATATATTCCATAATTCTCCTATACCGCTTTGCGGTTAATTCTTTATTTTCTCAAAGAGCGACGATGTCTCGCCGCCCCTTGATTATTTACATAAAGTTATACCACATGATTGTGGATTTTTTATAAGCCTTTTTTGTATTCGCTTTGCAATATGGAGCAAATGCCGATATCCCTATAAGAGCCCTTAACGAGCATTCCGCTTCTCAACGTACCCTCAAAGATCATTGAGTTCTTCTCCATTACTCTTCGGGACGCCTCGTTTTCAATCATATATCTACATTCTATTCTGTTCAGAGCGAGATTATCAAATCCGAATCTCATTACCGCGCCGACCGCCTCCGTTGCGATCCCGCGTCCTTGATAATCGGGATTTACCACGTATCCTATCTCTCCGAAATTATGTCTGAAATCGAATCGCGTAAAGCCGCAGGTGCCTATCATCTTACCGCTTTCCTTTAAGATGATTGCCCAATCAAAAAATTCGCCCGACTTATATCGGGTCTGCAAATATGACACATACTCAAACGTGTATGCCTTGTCGGGATGAGGAGACCACGTGAGATATTCCGTCAGCTTTGCGTTCTTGGCATATTCATACATATCGTCAACATCGTCGAGCGATATTTTTCGCAATATCAACCGTTCCGTACTTATAGTCGGCATACGCGAAAATATCCTGTAAACAGCCTCTTTTTTCATCTCCATCTCCAATTTAATACGTTGCCGTATCATTATAACTCATTTTTAATAAAAAGTCAAACTTTTTTGGCTATTTTTCAAAAAAGTTATAAAAAATCCACAATCATGTGGTATAATTATGTAAATTGGAGACGTGGAGTGGCATATGGACTATCTTGCAAACGATTATTTGATACCCGTTGTGTTGGGTGAAGGCGCGGATGCTGATAACGCGGCATCTTTTATTTACAAGAAGACTTCTATCCGCCCTTATCTCCTATCTAACGGCTTTTCCCTGAATCAGCGACTTATGTTCAAATGCAAAAAATTGGTTTTCGAAAGTGATTTTTGTATTGTTACTTACCTATGCGATCTCGCCGATAAGCTGGAGTCACGCGGCTCTCCCTTGCTCGTATATACAAAGGAATACGAAAGTCTTGTGATAGCTCATTCCGAAGAAATAGAGAGCCGATACGTTTGCGTATCCGCACACAAGCTGATAAATAACTCAAAGGAACCTTGACATTGATATGAAAATTCAGGATATAATCCAAAAAATAGAAGTGACTTCCCTTTACGTGCCCGATGAGCTTTACAGGCGCACGGTGTTGTCTTTATGCCATAACTCAAAAACCGCCTGCCCAACCTGCGCGTTCTTTTGCAAAAAGGGTGCAGCGACCGACGGCCACGATTACGCTTATGCCGCCTATCTCAACGGTGCGAGAATCTTTGTGGCGGAGCGCGAGCTGAGCCTTCCCTCCGATGCCGCGGTGATAATCACTCCCAATTCGGCAGCGGCTCTTGCTACCCTGGCGGTTGATTTTTACGGTGATCCCGCGAAAAAAATGAGACTTATCGGAATAACCGGAACAAAGGGTAAAACCACGGTTGCCATTTCGCTTTACAACATAGCTACCGCGCGTGGAATTGCCTGCGGATATATAGGAACGAACGGTATATACTACAACGGCAAGCAGCTTGAGACAGCAAACACCACTCCCGACGTTGTTCAACTCCAGCAAACCTTGGCACAAATGCTTGCGGAGGGTGTCGATACCGTGTTTATTGAGGTTTCATCGCAAGCCCTATGGCAAGAAAGAATATACGGTCTTTGCTTTGACACCTGTGTATTCACAAATCTCTACACCGACCACATAGGCGGCGTTGAGCATCCTACATTTGAGCATTACCGAGATTGCAAAAGGCTGCTTTTCACCAATTATCCCTGCAAAAATATCGTTATCAACGCCGACTCACTGTATTGTGATTTCATGCTTGAGGGACTGACGGATAAAAACGTTTTAACCGTGTCCGCCGGCGGCAACGAGAATTGCAATATTTATGCAAAAAGCGCAATAAAGCTAAAATCCAAGAACATACCCGGCGTGTCCTTCAGCTGCTATATCAACGGTCGCAAGCACGACGTTTTTATCCCTATGCCCGGAATGCACAACGTTGAAAATGCACTCCTGATACTCGGTGTGTGCAAGATTATCGGCATTGAAGTTTCAAGAGCAGTTTCGCTCCTCTCCGATTTGACTGTAAACGGAAGATTTGAAACAGTCAAATTAAATAGCAGACCAAATTCCCTTTTCATAATTGACTACGCGCACAACGGCGCAAGTCTTACCGCAGTTCTGAAGTCCTTGCGCGAATACGAGCCTCAACGCATCATTTGCCTTTTCGGCAGTGTGGGCGGAAGAACCTTTGGCCGCAGGCGTGAGCTTGGAGAAGCCGCCCGCGACTATTCGGACGTACTTATCATTACCTCCGACAATCCCAACCGAGAGCCGCCCATGTCGGTAATAAATGAGATCAACGCCGCCGTCGGACAAACGGACAAGCCCGTATATCTCATTCCAGACAGGAAGGAAGCCATTCAAAAGGCAGTTGAGATAGCGCGTGACGGGGACTACGTTCTTCTTGCAGGCAAAGGACACGAAACCTATCAGCTGATAGGCGGCGAGCGAATTGAATTTTCCGAACGTAAAATTCTTGCATTGGCGGATGCCTTATACGCTACCGAGGTTTAATAAAAAATACCGCTTGACCATTTCGGTCAA
>JBGVJM010000083.1:0-10284 GCA_045129415.1 Eubacteriales bacterium | reverse complement strand
CGGAACAGCAGTTGCAGGGATTTCCGTCACGCGGAGAGAGGCAGTTTACAGCCTTTGCAAGTATTTTTGCACAGCTCGTTTTTCCCGTTCCGCGAGAGCCGCAAAAAAGATATGCGTGTGAAAATTTTGAGTTCTCAAGCTCGTATTTCAATATAGACGTAATATGGTCCTGTCCGTAGACCTCATCAAAACTCTGCGGCCGCCACTTTCTATATAATGCCTGATGCATAACAGTACCTTCTCCTTTCAACAGAATGGATAACACAAAATAAAAATTTGCAGGCGCATAAAAACATTTGACGAGGCGGGTTTTGAGGCAAAATCGTCGCTTTTGCCGCGCGAGGCGTACGAGGGTACGACGTGCGGTAAAAACGGCGATAGAAAAAGCCGAATTTTAATGAAATCCGTGAGGATTTCTTCCTCTTTTTCTTTGATTTTTCAATCACTAAAAAGCCCTATTTTCGGCTTTTTCGGTTTGACCGAAAGACGCCCGTCAAAAAGATAGTGTGCTGCAAAACGAGACCATACACCGCAAAGTCGAGCTTCCCCTCCACGCGATCTTCATATCCCTTGCTCAAGGCAGGCTACCTCGCGGCACATCGGGTACACCGCTTAATGCTGCTTGGTTCCCCACCTGACATGGTTCACAGCTCCCAATTGCGCAAGACCCGCCCATCAACACAACGAATATGACTCTATTCGCAAAGGCTCCGCCCTCAAATGCGGGATCCACCCCTGCTGTAGCGGATTTCAGGTTCAGGGCTCCGCTGCTTCCCCGGCTAGTATGGCCTTATTTCACAGCACTGCGCTGCGTTTTACCATATTATTATAGCAGATTTATATCTAACTTTCAAGTCCTTTTTGAAAAATTTAATTCAGTACGACAATTATTGCCTTAATCCTCAACAAGTGGACGCAAAAATTCAAGTCCGCGAGCGATTCCGTCAATGCAATCCTCGCTACCCTCAAATTCAATGGAGATATAGCCATCGTAACCCGCCTTTTTGAGCACGTCAATGCATCTTGCAACGTCCACGTCACCCTCGCCAAGCACCGCGCCCTTGAAATAGTTGCAGCCGCGAGTTTTTCCAAAGCCCTCGCCACCCGTTTTGCTCTTATACATATCCTTGGCATGAGCATGTATCGCGTAAGGCGCAACTCGGGACACGGCGGTCACGTTGTCCTCATCAACACAAACAAAATTTCCTATGTCAACCAAAAGACCGAAGTTTTCGTGATCGACCGCGTTGAAAAGACGCTCCATTCTATCGCTGTCCTGCGCCACAAGACCGTGATTTTCAATGCAGGTCTTTATGCCGAGAGTCTTTGCATATTCCGTTATTTCGCGAGCGTTTTTCGCTATTGTCGGAAGCATTGCGTCAAAGCTTCTTATTCTTCCCTCGCGCGGAACTCGCCAGCAAGCGTCGTGGCGAAGTATAGGCGCGCCCAAAAGCTTAGCCTCGTCAAGCCTTAGCTTTATGCGCTCAACCTCGCGGGCGTTTGCCTCTTCGCTCTCCAAAAAGAGATTTGCACCCACCGTGTAGGCATTTATCTCCATTGAAAGCTCGTCTGCGCGACGGCGCAAGGCACGGGCAAGGTCGCATCTTTGCTCATGTGTCTCACCCTGAAGGTCGGTAAACTCAATGGCGCGAAAGCCCATCTCGTGCGCTTTGTCTATCGTGGAGAGAAGGTCAAGCTTGCCCGCTTTATGATACTTGTCAAATGAATATGAGCTAACTGAAATCTTCATAAATTTTTGTCCTTATATCTCGGTTACGGTATCCCCGTCAATTCTTTTTGGAACAACGTAATCGCGCTTTTCGTCCATATAGTATTTTACGTCGCCGTCCCTTGCGTCCTCTATTCTGCTTTGGTGAGTGGGATAACCGAATGCCACAGCAACCGACACCTCAAGCTCCTCGGGAACGCTCAGAAGTGCTTTGAGCTTTTCAATATTCACGCTTCCGATAATACACGATCCGACTCCGCATTCATACGCGGCAAGTGTCATATTTGACACGGCAAGACCTGCATCAAAGTCGGTGAATTTCTTAAGGTAAAGCGACTTGTCGTAAAGGACTACGGCAAACATCGTCGGTCTCTCTCCGACCTTTGGTCTTCCCTCTCCGTTGGGTATTGCTCCGCCCCATGCCGTAAGGTCAAACACCTTATTTACCGTCTCGACGTCGCGCACGTAGATATATCTGAGAGGCTGACGGTTCGCGGCGCTCGATGCAAGGCGCGCCGAATATTTTATTTTTTCAACGACCTTGTCGGGAATTTTTCTTTGCTCGTCAAAGCGGCGGAAGGTGCGCCTGCCCTCAAGAAGCTCTGTAACGTTTTTATTTTCCATACTTACTCCAAAAATCAATGACATTCAAGCCAATTCTTGCCGCTGTGAGCCTCAACCACAAGCGGAACGTTCAGCTTAACCGCGCTTTCCATTTCTGTTTTTAAAAGCTCTAGTGCCGCTTCGGCTTGCTCCTTTTTGCACTCTATCAAAAGCTCGTCGTGTACCTGAAGCAAAAGTCTTGCATCAAGTCCGCTTTCCAAAAGTCGCTTTTCCACGTTGATCATTGCGATCTTGATTATATCCGCGCTGCTGCCCTGAATGGGACTGTTTCTTGCCACGCGTTCGCCGAAATTGCGCACCATCTTGTTGGGCGCGGAAAGCTCTGGAATGTAACGGCGGCGACCGAACATAGTCGTTGTGTAACCGAGCTTCTTGGCTCCCTCTATCGTGTCCTCAAGATAGCGCTCAATGCCGCTGTAGCTTGCAAGATAGCTGTTTATATACTCCTTTGCTTTTGCTATCGGGATCTTCAAATCGTCGGAAAGTGAAAACTCTCCCATTCCGTAAAGAATTCCGAAGTTTATTGCCTTGGCTCTCTTTCTCATCTCAACGGTCACGTCCTCGGGCGCAACGCCGAATACGCGGCACGACGTTGCCGTGTGGATATCGTCTCCCGACATAAACGCCGCGCACATGTGCTCGTCAGACGAAAGATGGGCCAGCACGCGAAGCTCTATTTGCGAATAGTCCGCGTCGATAAGCACGTAATCCTCATTCTCGGGCACAAAATATTCGCGGAAGCGTCTTCCTGCCTCTGTTCTTATCGGGATATTTTGAAGATTGGGATTTGCCGACGAAAGTCTTCCCGTTGCGGTTCCCGTTTGCTTGAAGGTGGTATGCAATCTGCCATCCTCACCTACGACCTTTAAAAGACCGTCCACGTACGTGCCCTTTAATTTGGTCATTTGCCTGTATTCAAGAATATCGTCTATTATAGGATGATATTTGCGAAGCTTTTCAAGCACGTCCGCGCTCGTAGAATAGCCCGTTTTGGTCTTTTTACCCGAGGGCAGCATGAGCTTTTCAAAAAGCACCTCTCCAAGCTGCTTTGGTGAATTGATGTTAAACTCCTCGCCCGCCGCCGTGTATATGCGTGTTTCAAGGGCAAAGGTGATGGCATCAAGCTCGTGTCCGTAGCCTTCAATGCCGTTGCAATCTATTTTTATTCCGCGAAGCTCCATATCGCAAAGCGTTGCGGCAAGAGGCATTTCTATATCGTAAAGCAACGCTCTTTGTCCGCTTGCTTCAAGCCTTGCCTCTATTTCACGCCACATTTTTGCAACGTATACGCACTCGTCCACACCATCGTCCATGGTTTGTCCGAGATAGGTGGAGCAAAGTCGCTCCAAGGAATACGAGCTTTGCGAGGAATCGTCCACGTATGCGCCAAGCATAACGTCAAAATGACAGCCCCTGAAATGAATTCCAAGCCCGTCCAGGCTCTTGTATAATTCCTTTGAATCAAAGCAAATTATCTTCTTTTGAGAAAGCGTATCGGAGTCCTTAAGCTCGCTTGCCGAAAGCGTACAAAGTCGCTCACCGTCACAAAGACGGCACTCTCCCTTTTCGTTTATGGAAAGCGCAAGCCATTCGCCCTGAAGCTCACAAGCGCAGCATTCCTTTTTCTCGGTGTTGTCGGTTGTGGGGGCAACGCGGCTCTCCTTTTCGGGCTCGTCCTCGTCGCGGTCAAGTCCAAGTCTTTTTACCGCACCCAAAAGCTCGTATCTCATAAGCAATGCCTTGGTGAGAGCGCGGTCTATTCCCTTATATGCTACGTCGTCAAGCGTTATGCCGAGCGGCACGTCGCACATTATAGTTGCAAGCGTGCGCGACATAAACGCGCTGTCGCGTCCTGCATCCAGCTTTGCGCGAACCGATTTTGTAAGCTCAATGCTATCAAAATTCTCGTAAAGCGCATCAAGCGAGCCCTCTTCGGCAATTAGCTTGAACGCGGTCTTCTCACCTATTCCCGCAACGCCGGGAATGTTGTCCGAGCTATCGCCCATAAGCGCCTTAACGTCAACGTACTGATTGGCGTGAACGCCGTATTTTTCAAAGAACACCTCGTCCGTATAGTCCACGGTGTCGGTGTTGGTTGCCAAAAGCACGTGAACGCGGTCGGAGATGAGCTGCAAGGAGTCGCGGTCACCCGTCAGTATATATGCCTCGGTGGGCTCGTCAGCCGTCCTTGCCAGCTTTGCCAGAGTGCCGAGAATATCGTCCGCCTCGTAGCCCGCAAGCTCAAGCACGGATATTCCCATTGCGCGACAAAGCTCCTTTGCCACGGGAAACTGCTTTATAAGCTCCTCGGGGCTGGGACGTCTTCCCGCCTTATATTCCGCGTACATATTGTGACGGAAGGTGGGCGCCTTGAGGTCAAATGCAACGGCTATCACATCGGGACTCAAAGCCTCTATCTGCCGTATAAGCACGTTGACAAAGCCAAAGACTGCATTGGTCGGAAAACCGTCCTTGGTGGATAAAAATCTTATTCCGTAAAACTGACGGTTAAGTATACTGTTACCGTCTATACAAAGTATTTTCTTCATAGCTCCCCCGCGTTTGTGGTGATTAAGGATATTATACCATATTATCCATATTATTGTCAATAAATTCCCCCAAATATTGACCATTTTTCCGCTCTCCGCGACGCCTTTTCACCACATGACATTTTCGACAAAAAAATTCAAATATTTTTGTGTTTTTTGCTTGACACAAAGTAACGATTATGATATAATCAATTTATGAATATAAAATTTATGGAATTTCAAAAAATAATGCCCGTTTGGGCTTATCAGGAGGAAAAAATGGCAAAGAAATTTTTGGCAATAATTATTGCAGTACTTATGGTTGCGGCTCTGGTTGCTTGTACTCCCAGCGCACCTGAACAGACCACTGAAGACGGAAAGATAACTCTCGAAGAAACCACCTCGGAAACCGAGACCGAGAGCGATGAGACCACCGAGACCGAAAAGGACATTGGCAACAAAAACGAGGTTGGAGACCCCGGCGAGTATGAATATAGCACCGAAAAGAACGGAACAGTATACGTTAACAACCCCGGCAGCGCAGTTACCCTTCGCTCCGAGGATTATGCAGCTTGCGGTTCCGTAGAGCACGGCACAGCTCTCCAGAGAGTTGGTATAAGCACTGATAAGGACAACTATTGGAGCAAGGTAATTTATCAGGAGAAGGCATACTACGTTGCAACCAAGTTCCTCACCACCATGAGCGATCCCGACGAAGGATTTGTTGAGGTTACCAAGACCGTTATTATCAACGAGAAGACCGGCTCCATGAACGTTCGTAACATTCCTTCCATGGAGGGTACTGTAGTTGGTCACGTTGCTCATAGCGTTGAGATCACCGTTCTCGCTGAGAACACCGAGACCGGCTGGTACAAGATCGAGTTTGTAAATGCCGACAAGCAGAAGGACATCGGTTACATAGCTTCCGACTCCAAGTACTTTGTAAAGGATAAGACCGGCACCGAGACCGGCACCGAGAACACCGAGACCGAGACCGGCACTGAGGCTGCTGAATAATTTGAATCAAACAACAAAAACGGCTATCCTGCGGGATAGCCGTTTTATTTTTGTTTATTTGTTTTTGGTTGGTTTCTTCCCTGCCGTACTCTGAGAGGGCTTCTTTTTCTTTTTAACCGCGGAAAATCCGAACTTGCCTATCTTTTTGCCAAGCTCGAAATATTCTCCGTGCGCGTATGCGGCAAGGTGAGCGCGCGCAAGGTCAAGCTTACCGCTTTTGTCTATAAGCGATTCATCTACGTTAACGGCAACGATGTCAGCCAAAAACATATCGTGCGTTCCGAGGGGAATTATTTCGGTCACCTTACATTCAAGCGACATGGGGCTTTCCTCAATTATCGGACAGGACACCTTGTCGGCAGGGGCTTTGGTAAGGCCGCACTTTGCAAACTTATCAACCTTTGCTCCTGTATACATTCCGCAATAGTCGGCCTCGCGGACGAGCTCTGCAGGCGTTAGATTTATAACAAATTCTCCGCTTTCCTTTATCATTCCGTAAGAATGGCGGGAGGGTCTGACCGATATATATGTTTTTGGTGGAATGGTGTTTATAATTCCAGTCCACGCTATAGTTAATATGTTGGAGTTTTCCATGTCTCCGCAGCTCACCATCACGGGCGGCACAGGTGCTATGAGGGCTCCGCCTCTCCATTTCAATTTTGCCATTGTTTCTTCACCTTTCGCGATTTTTACCTTACTATTTTATCACAACGTGTGCGCATTGTCAACAAACAACAAGATCTACGTTAAAAAAAGTGTTGACAAGGCGCAGCTTTGGTGCTATAATCATAACAAGTTAAACCTATGATAAAGAGTAGTAGGCGTCTTCCCTTTTGTTCAGAGAGCCGCGCGTTTGGTGTGAGCGCGGTCAATAAAGGACGTTGAATGGACTTTTGAGGGCAAACAGAACGCGCGAGAGCGTCAGTATGGGAGACGGTTGCTCCGTTACAGCTTAAAAGAGGTGCTTACAGGCACAACGTGGGTGGTACCGCGGATTTATATTTATGTAAATTCGTCCCCGACAGAGAATATCTGTCGGGGACTTTTATTTTTACAACATACGAAAAATACAGAAATGAGGATAAAACTATGTTTCAGAACACTCCTGTTTCCTTTTCGGGCGTTCAGCCCAGCGGAAACCTTACAATTGGAAACTATCTCGGCGCGATAAAGAATTTTTCCGCATATTCCGAGAAGTACAAGTGCTTTTACTGCGTAGTTGACGAGCATGCCATAACCGTTCGTCAGGTACCCGCAGATCTTCGTCGCCGCACCTATGAGACCTTGGCGCTCTATATGGCTTGCGGTCTTGACCCCGACAAAAATACGCTTTACGTTCAGTCACACGTCAAGGAGCATGCTGAGCTTGCATGGCTCTTAAACTGCTTTACCGGCTTCGGTGAGCTTTCAAGAATGACACAGTTCAAGGATAAATCGCAAAAGCACGCGGACAATATCAACGCGGGCCTTTTCACCTACCCCGTGCTTATGGCGGCAGATATTTTGCTCTATCAGACCGACGTTGTTCCCGTTGGTATCGACCAAAAGCAGCACGTTGAGCTTTGCCGCGATATCGCAACGCGCTTCAACTCCATCTATCCCGATACCTTCACCATTCCCGAGCCCATTATGGCTAAGAGCGGAGCGAAGATAATGTCGCTCGCCGATCCCACAAAGAAGATGAGCAAGTCCGACGAAAACACCAATGCCGTAGTTTATATTCTTGACGACAAGGACACCATAATCCGCAAGTTCAAGAGAGCCGTTACCGACTCGGACACCTGCGTGCGCTATGCCGAGGGTAAGGACGGTATAAACAACCTTATGACCATTTATTCCGTATTCACAGGCAAGACACTTGACGAGATAGAGCGCGAATTTGAGGGCCGCGGATACGGTGATTTCAAGCTTGCAGTCGGTGAGGTGTGCGCCGATGCATTAGCTCCCGTTCAGCAAAAATTCAACACATTTATGTCCGACAAGGCACAGCTCGAGGCACAGATGAAAAAAGGTGCGGAGGAGGCTTCCTACGTTGCTCGCCGCACTCTCTCCAAGGTGCAAAAAAAGCTTGGGTTCGTTCAGGTGAGATAATTTCCGCATTTTCCCTTTTTAGTATTGACATCGGTTCAATAATATGTTATAATTGCATTATGCGGTCGTTTGATTGTATAATGCAATTTGTATCAAAAGTAAGATGATTATAACCAAGGAGGAATATTGTGTCACGTAAACTAAAAAAAGTAGTATCTATTATCGTACTTGTTCTTATTCTTGCTGTCATATGGATCATAAAACTGGATTTTGCGGTATCTAAAGAACAGGCACAAGCAACCGCGGAGGAGTTTTTCACCGCGATAAACTACGGAGACACCGCAAAGGCAGAATCATTATTTCACCCGTGGTATTCCCTCTCAAACTCCAAAACCGAACCCCAAAAATCGGATTCCTTCGTATTTACCCAATATATCCAGGGACCATATGCAACATTTTTTCCAAATGTCAACAGGAGCTTCAGCAACTGTCTTTTAGCTCGCGTACAAAGCGGGCAACACACTTACCTGGTATGTTTTACTTTCAAAAAAAATATCATGGGATACGGAATATCCTATTATTCCTGCACTCAGATGGACTCGGATGATACAATTATACCATAACGATCAAACAAGAGGCGAAAAATGAAAGAACTTATAAAGGTTGAAAACCTATCAAAAACATTTAAGCTGTCAAAGAAACAGCAAACCATTGAAAAGACCAACGCAAAGGTTCGCCGCGCGGTAAACGGCTTGTCCTTTGAGGCTTACGAGGGCGAAATATTTGGTCTCTTGGGACCTAACGGAGCGGGAAAAACTACCTGCCTGCGCATGCTTGCAACGCTTATAAAGCCCGATTCGGGTGATGCGTTTATTGACGGTCGCAGTATCGTGAGTGACGCCGAGGGCGTGCGCGCAAAAATCGGATTTCTCACAAGCGAGCTAAAGCTCGAGGAATTCTTTACACCCAATTATCTTTTTGATTTCTTTTCCTCCCTGCACGGCATCGCACCCGAGGTTTCGGCAAAAAGGAAATCAGAGCTTTTCACTCGCTTTGGCATAGATAAGTTTGCCGAGGTCAAGGTTGCCGATCTCTCCACGGGTATGAAGCAAAAGGCTTCGCTTGCCATCTCACTTGTACACGATCCCGACATTATCATATTTGACGAGCCGACTAACGGTCTTGACGTTATTACCGCCAAGGTAGTTACCGATTTCCTTACGTATTTAAAGGAGCAAGGAAAGACCATTATCGTCTCTACTCACATTTTCAGTCTGATTGAAAAGCTGTGCGACCGCGTTGGAATTATTATCGAGGGCAAAATGGTAGTGTGCGATACGCTGAAGGCGATTTGCAACGGAAAATCGCTTGAGGACCGCTTCTTTGACATCTTTTCCGATTACACCGCTATGACGGGAGGTGTAATGTAATGAAGACAAGCACGATATTTACCATTTTCAAAAAGGAGCTTGCCCGCTTCTTCAAGGATAAGAGAACGCTTATCGCTCTCATAATGCCGGGTATACTTATTTACGTTATCTACTCCCTTATGGGTAGTGCAATGAGCGATGCTCTCATGCCCGATGAGGAATATCACCCAATCATTTTTTCCGTAAATACACCCGATTCCGCACAGGCACTGTTTGATGCCGCACAAATAGAGATACTTCCCTCCGAGGATGCAGAGCAAGAAATAGAGCTTATCAAAGAGGGCGTTGCCGATGTTCTTATCGTCTTTCCCGAACGGTTCGACGAAAGTATTCTCACATACGACCCCATGATGAATAGACCAGCGCCCAACGTTGAGATCTATTTCAATTCTTCAAGCACAAATTCTTCAATGACTTATCAAACGGTAGTGGCGCTTTTGGATTCCTTTGAATCCTCTATGGCAAATAGGTTTGATATAAATAACGCCCCCGACAAGTCGTTTGATCTTGCCTCCGACGAGGATCTGACAGGTATGATATTCTCAATGCTTATGCCCATGCTTCTCGTTATGCTGCTCTTCTCGGGCTGTATGGCGGTTGCACCTGAATCCATTGCGGGCGAAAAGGAGCGCGGCACCATCGCTACCCTGCTCATCACTCCCGCAAAGCGCTCACATATTGCTATCGGCAAGATTCTTGCCCTCTCCATTATGGCACTTATCAGCGGTGCATCCAGCACGATAGGACTCGTTTTGTCCCTGCCAAAGCTCATGGGTGACACCGTGGAGATAGACGGAAGCGTTTACGCTGTGGGTGACTATGCAATGACCGCCGCGGTCGTGCTTTCCACCGTGCTTGTGCTTATCACGCTTATTTCCATCATATCCGCTTACGCAAAGACGGTCAAGGAAGCCGGCACGTACGT
>JBGVJM010000082.1:0-2801 GCA_045129415.1 Eubacteriales bacterium | reverse complement strand
TTTCTTCAACTGTGGTTGTTTCTTCAACTGTGGTTGTTTCTTCAACTGTGGTTGTTTCTTCAACTGTGGTTGTTTCTTCAACCGTAGTTATTTCCTCAACTGTGGTTGTTTCCTCAACTGTGGTTGTTTCTTCAACCGTAGTTGTTTCCTCAACTGTGGTTGTTTCCTCAACTGTGGTTGTTTCTTCAAACGTAGTTGTTTCCTCAACTGTGGTTGTCTCCTCAAGTGTGGTCTTCTCCTCGGATTCGGTATTTGATTCCTCCGTGTCCTGTGACATAGTCTCATCAGGTCGTGAATCTATTCCGCACGCTACAAAGGTTGGCAAGCAAATTGCCAGAATCAATATGAGAGCTAAAAGTGACAGTTTTTTCATTTTTCTGTCCTCCGTGAAAATAAAAAAGTGCGCAGCCGAGGCTACGCACAAAAAACACGCGCCTCCGATTGCTGCCACACAATTTTTAATATCACATACCAATTGTCCTGAGTAAGTATACGAAAAAGGAGTACGTATTTTTATCAAAAATAAAAACACCTACTTAGGACAATATTTGATATTAAATTATGTGGCACTTTCATTATAGCACCGTTAGAATATTTTGTCAACCGAAAAAATCGCGCATTTTACCTATTATAATATGCCCCAAAATATTGATTTTTCGCGAAAATGAGTGTATAATAAGAATGGAATAATTTTTTTGCTTAAAGGAGCATTTTATGATAACATACGAGCAAATAAAAAAAGATACGAAAATAAGAGCTTACGTTGAACGCGCCGACGCTTGTCTCGAAGCGCTGGGATACACCGAGCACAGCTTTGCTCACGTCACGCGCGTTGCCGTTACGGCAGGTCACATACTCAAAACGCTCGGTTACCCCGAAAGAGTAATCGAGCTTGCTAAGATTGCCGGCTTTATGCACGATATAGGCAACCTTGTCAACCGCGTTGACCACTCGCAGAGCGGCGCTATCCTTGCTTTCCAGATACTCAACGAAATGGGTATGGAGCCACGCGAGATATCCGACGTTATAAGTGCCATTGGAAATCACGACGAGGGCACCGGCGTTCCCGTAAGTGCCATAGCCGCTGCACTCATTCTCGCCGACAAGAGCGACGTTCGTCGCTCCCGAGTTCGCGACATCAAGCACGTAGACGGAAGCGATATTCACGACAACGTTAACTACTCTGTCACCCACTCCGAGCTTGTTGTCAGCGAGGAAAAGAAGTATATTACACTGCGACTTGAGCTTGACACCGAATTCTCCGCAGTTATGGACTATTTTGAGATATTCCTCAAGCGCATGATAATGTGCCGCGGTGCCGCGCAAAAGCTCGGACTTACCTTCCGTCTCAACGTAAACGGACAGGTTCTACTTTAATTTTGGAGATAAAAATGGATATTTTTTTGATTATTTTAGCCGTGCTTGGTGCTTTAGCCTTGATGTTTCTCGCTTTGTGCTACGCGGCTTACAAAAAAGCGTTTTTCTCACGCCCCGATCCCAATAAAAAGCCCTACGTCGTTCCCAAAAAGGAGCAATATCAAAGGCACAAGGATATGCTGCTGACTCTTATCGGCGAGCTTGACAGCGCCCCCTTTGAACCCATAACCATAACCTCGCACGACGGTCTTAAGCTCTATGGAAGATACTATCATTTTTGCGACAATGCGCCGCTACATATTGATTTTCACGGATATCGCAGCATGGGTACGCGCGATTTTTGCGGCGGCTATCGTATACTTAACGAGCTTGGTCACAATGCCATTATCATTGACCAGCGCGCACATGCAAAAAGCGAGGGTAACGCCATCACCTTCGGTGTCAAGGAGCGTTACGACTGCCTCGATTGGATAAATTATGCCAATTCCCGATTTGGCTCTGACACGCCTATATTCATTTCGGGCGTTTCTATGGGCGCGGGTACTGTGCTTATGGCGTCGGGACTTGAACTGCCCCAAAACGTTGTGGGAATTTTTGCCGACTGCCCCTTCTCCTCCCCCTGGGACATACTTGGCAAGGTATGCGGAGATATGGGACTTCCAAGAAAGCTTTGCTTCCCCGTAGCATACGTTGCGGCGCGCTTATTTGCAGGCTTCAAGCTTACCGAGGCTTCCGCGGTTGATGCGGTCAAGCACTCCAAAACCCCGATACTTATAATTCACGGCGACGACGACAGACTCGTCCCCCATGAAATGAGCCAAAAAATTTCCGAGGCAAATCCCGATACGGTGCGCCTTGTTACCGTTAAAAATGCAGGTCACGCGCTTGCATACTTTGAGGATCCCGAGCTTTATCACAAGGAGTTCAGGAATTTTACAAAATTGTGTCTTACAAAGGACAAACGATATGAAAATATCTGATATACTTAATAAAAACAAGCCCTGCCTCTCCTTTGAGGTGTTCCCACCCAAGACCACGACCGCTTTTGAGTCGGTCAAGGAGGCTACCGAGCGCATCGCCGAGCTGCATCCCGCTTTTATGAGCGTCACCTACGGCGCTGGCGGCGGCACGAGCAAATACACCATTGAAATAGCAAAAAATATTAATGAACGACACAGAGTGCCATCCTTGGCGCATCTCACCTGCGTTTCCTCGGACAAGCATACGGTAAGGACGCGTATAGCCGAAATTAAGGCGGCGGGAATAGAAAACGTTATGGCCTTGCGCGGTGATATTCCAGCGGATATGCAGAGCGCGGATAGGAGCATATGGGACTACCGCCACGCGATAGATCTTGTGCGCGAGATAAAAAATTCCGCCCCCGAGCTTTGCATCGGCGGAGCCTGCTACCCCGAGGTGCATCC
>JBGVJM010000081.1:0-7263 GCA_045129415.1 Eubacteriales bacterium | reverse complement strand
ATGGCTTGTAATTTCAAGCAAATAAGGTCGTAAATTGTGGGGATCGCCCTTGCGGCAAAATAAATTGAATAAACGAGGTAAACGTACCCGTCAAGCGTAACGTCTTTTGCGTAAAGGCATATCATTACGGCAAACGAGGTGAGTCCGAGGGTTGTCGAAAGAGTCTTTATGGCGACGTAAGCGGCGGCGGATATGCCCGACACGCGTTGTCTTATCTCGGCACAAACCGCAAGCGCTACGGAAGCAGCGGTGAACTGTATTAGCAGCTTGAATGGACTGTTTATCTCTATTATCGGATCAAAATACAGGGTTACGATGATGTAAAGGCAAAGTATCAGCTCCGCCATTCCCGAAACGATAACTATCGCGCCTTGTCTGTTTGCGATCTTTGAAAGGGAATAGGCGATGCACAAAAGAAACATAAAGAGGACTGCCGCCATGCCAAGTGTCAGCTCTCCGCCTGTTTCAATGGGCTTTGCGTTGACAAGCTCAAGCTTTTTGATAACGGTACACGCGCAAGCCACGAGCGAGATCGAGGTAAGCACGTTGAGCCATCTGAATGGCAAGGATGCGGCGGTTGCCAAGTTCGCGCCCGTCTTTTTGAACAAAAAGAGAGCTACAATGCTGCAAACTGCGCAAAGCGCTAAGAGAACCGATAGCGCGATCGTCCATCCCGATTCGGTGAAATAGCGGCTTTGTCCGTCAAACGAGAAAAGCACACACAATCCGCCGACGACTGCCGCAAGCACGGCAAGACCGACTGATACGCAAAGATATCGCTTGAATATTCGGTTTTTAGCGTTCAAATCCTGCATCCTGCGCTCTCCTTGCTGCTTTTTGCGGTCAAAATCACCCTTATAAGCCTATTATATAACCAAATTGTTAACACGGAATAGACAAAACCGAATATTTTTGAAAAAATCGCAACTTTTTGCAGTTAAAAAGCAAAAAAATGTATTCAAAGCTCCCATGATGCGCCGCCTGATTGCGACGGTAAAAAACGCGCTATAAATATATATATAATAAAAAGGAAGGAAACCGAAATATCTTCGGGAGGCGCGATTTTGAGTTCGCCATATTTGTTGTACAATATATACAAAAACAATTTGAAAATTTATGTAAATTTCTACGTATATTCGCCATCTTTTTATTGACAAAAGGTAAAAAATATTGTATAATTGTAGAGCTTGATATGCGATGAAACGAGAGGTTGCTCCAAAGGGACGCCTGAGGAGGTAATTTTCGTGGAGTATGTCCGAACAATCGGGCGACGTACTTCTTCTCTACACACACTTAGCAACATGCGGCATAGTGGTGCTACGGTGTTACAATCGCTTTGTTAACTTGTCGGAATTATTCGTCAGATGCTGATGTACGGATAAGTCCGTATTTTGTTGTAAAGCGGTAGGAACGCACGGCACGGTGTACGAAGAAACGCCCCACTTTTTAAGGCTTTCCGAGCATTGAGTCTTAAGCTCGGAGGTTAATTGCTGAAAGGAGGCACACAAAATGGCAGTAAATCGGAAGATCAGAGTTCGTCTTAAGAGCTACGATCACACTCTTATCGACACAGCAGCCGAGAAGATAGTGACCGTTGCAAAGGCAAACGGCTCGGAGGTATCGGGTCCTATTCCGCTTCCCACTGAGAGAGAGATCGTAACGATCCTTCGCGCAGTGCACAAGTACAAGGACGCACGCGAGCAGTTTGAGATGAGAACTCACAAGAGACTTATCGACATCATAAAGCCCAATCAGAAGACGATTGACGCTCTTATGAACGTTGAGCTCCCCGCAGGTGTTGAGATCGAAGTTAAGCTTTGATCGAAAGCCTACAATTAATTTAATATTTATTATCAAGCAAAACCGCGGGTCAGCACCCGCAAAACAAAGACAACAGCCGGCGGCTTCGCCGTGTCGGTAACTTTGTAAGTCATGTTGGACGGACAAGATCCTATCCAACCAATAATTTACAGGAGGAAAAACAAATGAAAAAGGGAATTATCGGTAAGAAGATCGGTATGACTCAGATCTTCGATGAAAAGGGAAACGTAATCCCTGTGACTCTCATCGAAGCAGGTCCCTGTGCAGTAGTACAGAAAAAGACCGCAGAAAAAGACGGTTATGACGCCGTTCAGCTCGGTTTCGTGGATGCAAAGGAAAAGCACTTAACCAAGGCTGAGAAAGGTCACTTCGAAAAAGCAGGCGTTTCTCTTAAGAGACACCTCAAGGAATTCCGCCTTGACGATTGCTCAAGCGTAAACGTTGGCGACGTCATTACCGTCGATACCTTCGCTGCAGGCGAGAAGGTCGACGTAACAGGTATGACAAAGGGTCGCGGTTACTCGGGCGTTATCAAGAGATGGAATCACCACCACCTCAGAATGACTCACGGTACAGGTCCTATCCACCGTCAGCCCGGTTCTATGGGTGTTATCGACCCCGCACACATCTTCAAGAACAAGAAGATGGCCGGTCAGTACGGTAACGAACAGGTAACCGTTCAGAATCTCAAGATAGTTAAGATCGATAGCGAAAAGAACCTTCTCGCTGTCAAGGGTGCTATCCCCGGCGCGAAAGAGGGAATCGTATTCGTTCGCGCTTCGATCAAAGCATAATCGAAAGGAGGAAATAAATAATGCCTACTATTAAAGTTGTTAATATGGCCGGCGCAGAAGTCGGTTCCATGGAGCTCTCCGAAGTTCTTTTCGGAGGAGAAGTAAACGGCACAGTCCTCCACGCAGCAGTAAGAGCTTACCTTCTCAATCAGAGACAGGGAACACAGTCCACTCTTACCCGCTCCGAAGTATCCGGTGGCGGCAGAAAGCCCTGGAGACAGAAGGGCACAGGTAGAGCTCGTCAGGGTTCGACCCGTTCTCCTCAGTGGACACACGGCGGTATCGCTCTCGGTCCTAAGCCCAGAAGCTATCGCACCGCTCTCAACAAGAAGACCAAGAGACTTGCTCTTATCAGTGCTCTCACCGATAAGTACAACAATGGCAAGCTCATCGTTGTTGACGACATCAAGCTTGACACCTACAAGACCAAGGCAATGGTTGCTATGTTCGCAGCACTCGGTGCTGAGAGAAAGCCCCTCGTTGTTCTTCCTGAGGTTGACGCTTACGTTGTTAAGAGCTGCGCAAACATTCCCGGAGCAAAGACTTGCCTCTACAATACCATCAACGTCTACGACATATTGAACGCTGATACGTTCATTACCACCGTAGCAACCGTTAAAATGCTTGAGGAGGTATATGCATAATGAGAATGCTCGAAGATGTAATCATTAAGCCCATTATTTCCGAGGCTTCTATGGATATGGTAAGCCAGAAGAAATACGTATTTAAGGTAGCAAAGACTGCTGACAAGGCGGAGATCGCAAAGGCTGTTGAGGCTATGTTCCCCGGCACCAAGGTTGAGGCAGTTAACACTATCAACATGAAGAGAAAGCCCAAGAGATACGGTGTACACTTCGGTTACACCACGGCTTGGAAGAAGGCAATCGTTACCTTGACTGCTGACTCCAAGACCATCGAGTTCTTCGAAGGCATGAACTAATTGAGGAGGTCAATAAAGATGGCAACAATTAAATACAATCCTACGACACCCGCAAGAAGACACATGTCTGTAACCGCTTACAAGGACGTTATTACAAAGGATACTCCTGAGAAGAGCCTTGTGGTTGTCAAGAAGAAGCACTCCGGCCGTAACAGCTATGGCCGCATCACCGTTCGCCACAGAGGCGGCGGAAACAAGGTTAAGTACAGAATTATCGATTTCAAGAGACTTTCTACTGTTCCCGCAGAAGTCGTAGCAATCGAGTACGACCCCAACAGAACCGCATTCATCGCACTTCTCCAGAATGAGAATGGCGAGAAGAGCTACATCATAGCTCCCGAAGGTCTTAAGGTTGGCGACAAGGTTTACTCCGGCGCAGATGCCGACATCAAGCCCGGTAACGCACTTCCTTTGGCTAATATCCCCGTTGGTACCTTCATTTCCAACATCGAGATCAACCCCGGCAAGGGCGCACAGCTCGTTCGCTCCGCTGGTACCATGGCTCAGCTCCTTTCCAAGGAAGCAAACGGCATGGCACAGATCAGACTTCCTTCCGGTGAGGTAAGATACGTTCGCCTCGACTGCAAGGCAGTTATCGGTCAGATCGGTAACGTAGACCACGATACCGTTAAGGTTGGTAAGGCAGGTAAGACCAGACACAAGGGCATTCGTCCTACCGTTCGCGGTTCCGTAATGAACCCCTGCGATCACCCCCACGGTGGTGGTGAGGGTAAATCTCCCATCGGTCATGCTAATCCTATGACTCCTTGGGGCAAGCCTGCTCTCGGTCTTAAGACCAGAAACAAGAAGGCTCTCACAAACAAGTTTATCGTAAAACGTAGAAACGCTAAATAAGGAGGGAATATAAATGAGCAGAAGTCTTAAGAAAGCGCCTTTCGTTGAAGAAAAGCTTTACAATCGCGTTTGCGCAATGAATGCTGCCGGTGACAAGAAGGTTATCAAGACCTGGTCCCGTGCGTCCACAATATTCCCTGAATTTGTAGGCCACACGATAGCAGTTTACGACGGCAGAAAGCACGTTCCGGTATATGTAATCGAGGATATGGTAGGTCACAAGCTCGGTGAGTTTGCTCCTACAAGAACCTTTAAGGGACATGCAGGATCCAAGACATCCAACAACGGTAAGTAATCAGGAGGAAAGAAACAATGGAAGCAAAAGCATATCTTAAATATGCGAGAATTTCCCCTCGTAAGGTTAAGATCGTTCTCGACCTCATCAGAGGTAAGGATGCAGGAACCGCAATGGCGATCCTCAAGAACACCCACAAGGGTGCTTCTGAGTACCTTATCAAGCTTTTGGGAAGTGCAATCGCAAATGCAGAAAACAATTTCCACATGGATTCCACTAAGCTCTACGTATCCGAGTGCTTCGTAACACCCGGTCCCACGCTCAAGCGCATCATGCCCAGAGCAAAGGGAAGCGCAGACAGAATCCTCAAGAGAACCAGCCACGTTACCATCGTGGTTAAGGAAAGAGACTAAGAAAGGAGACAAGAGTTATGGGTCAGAAAGTTAATCCCCACGGCCTCAGAGTAGGCGTTATAAAGAACTGGGATTCAAGATGGTTCGCAAAAGACGAAGTTTTCGGCGACACTCTTGTATCCGACTACAAGATCAGAAAGTATCTCAAGGGTGAGCTCCAGGAAGCTGGCGTTCCCAAGGTTGAGATCGAAAGAGATAGCCGCAGAGTAAGAGTTTTCGTTCACTGCGCAAAGCCCGGTATGGTTATCGGTAAGGGCGGCGTAGAGATCGAGAAGTACAAGGCACAGCTCGAGAAGATGGTTGGCATGCCCGTATCCCTCAACGTTATTGAGGTAAGACAGCCCGACCTCAACGCACAGCTCGTAGCAGAGAACGTATGTCTCCAGCTCGAGAAGCGTACCTCCTTCCGCCGTGCAATGAAGATGGCTATCCGTAACACTATGAGACTTGGTGCTAAGGGTATCAAGATCATGGTAAGCGGCCGTCTCGGCGGTGCCGAGATCGCAAGAAGCGAGACATACCACGAGGGTACTATCCCGCTTCAGACCCTCAGAGCTGACATTGAGTACGGCTTCTGGGAGGCAAACACCACCTACGGTAAGATCGGTGTTAAGGTTTGGATCTACAGAGGCGAGGTTCTTAACGAAGTTAACCGCCCTGCAAGAAACAACGAGCGCAGAGACAACCGCGGTGACAGAAGAAACAATGACCGCCGTGGCGACAGAAGAAACGGCGATCGCAGAGATAACCGCGCTCCTCGCGGTGACAGAGCTCCCAGAGCTGATAGAACGCCCAGAGACGGAGGTGCTAAGTAATGTTAATGCCTAAGAGAGTAAAATTCCGTCGCGTACAGCGCGGAAGACTTAAGGGTAAAGCATCCAGAGGCAACACCGTAACTAACGGTAACTACGGCCTTATGGCGCTCGAGCCCGCTTGGATCACAAGCAACCAGATAGAAGCAGCCCGTATCGCAATGACACGTTACATCAAGCGTGGCGGTAAGGTATGGATCAAGATCTTCCCCGACAAGCCTATCACTGAGAAGCCTGCTGAGACTCGAATGGGTTCCGGTAAGGGTAGCCCTGAGTACTGGGTAGCAGTTGTTAAGCCCGGAAGAATCATGTTCGAAATGGACGGAGTTAATGAGGAAGTAGCTCGCGAGGCTATGCGTCTTGCAGGTCACAAGCTTCCCATCAAGACAAAGTTCGTAACCAGAGAAGACGTAAAGGAGGCATAAGCTCATGAAAATAGCTGAAATTAAAGATATGACAGTTGAAGAGCTCAACACAAAGCTTGTTGAACTCAAGAAAGAGCTTTTCAACCTCCGTTTCCAGCACGCGGTAAACCAGCTCGAGAATCCTCACAAGATCACTGAGGTTAAGAGAGATATTGCTCGCGTAATGACAGTTCTCAATGAGAAGAACGCATAAGGAGGCAGTCATGACAGAAGAAAGAGCACTTAGAAAAGTTAGAGTCGGCATGGTTGTCAGCGACAAGATGGACAAGACTGTTGTCATCGCTATCGAGGACAACGTTAAGCACCCCGTTTACGGTAAGATCATCAAGCGCACCCTTAAGGTTCACGCTCACGATGAGAACAACGAATGCGGTGTTGGCGACAAAGTAAGAATTATGGAAACAAGACCCCTCTCTAAGACAAAGAGATGGAGAGTTGTTGAAGTAATCGAAAAGGCAAAGTAATTTATTAGTAAGAATTGAATTCGAATAGTAGGTACGTCGAAGCGTACTCGAAACAGTAGGAGGAAAAAACAATGATTCAACAGCAATCACTTATGAAGGTTGCCGATAACACCGGCGCCAAGGAATTGATGTGCATTCGTGTCCTCGGCGGTACAGGTCGTAGATACGGAAACATCGGTGACATCGTGGTTTGCTCCGTTAAGAAGGCAATCCCCGGTGGCATGGTTAAAAAGGGTGACGTAGTTAAGGCTGTAATCGTAAGAAGCGCAAAGGGCGTTAAGCGCGCTGACGGTTCTTACATCAAGTTCGACGAGAACGCAGCAGTAATTATTAAGGAAGATAAGACCCCCAAGGGTACTCGTATCTTTGGTCCTGTAGCAAGAGAGCTTCGTGAGAAGGACTTCTTGAAGATCCTCTCCCTCGCTCCTGAAGTACTTTAATTAGGAGGTAATGAACAATGGCAAATCTTCACGTTAAAAAGGGCGATACCGTTGTAGTTCTCTC
>JBGVJM010000080.1:0-8946 GCA_045129415.1 Eubacteriales bacterium | reverse complement strand
AAAATGAACTGTAAAAACTTAACCCCCTCGGAGATCAAGCAGAATATAGAGACCAAGCTCTCCAGATACTTCGGCTGCACGCCTGCGGAGGCATCAAATGTCCAGATGTATAAGGCTGTGTCTATGACTATTCGTGATATGCTCACAGAGCAGCGCGGCGAATTCAAGAAAAAAGTAAACCGCGAGGGAGCAAAGCGCGTGTACTATATGTGCATGGAATTTCTTCTCGGTCGCTCACTCAAAACCAACGTATGCAATTTGGGACTTGACGGTGCATATAAGGAGGCTCTCGCAGGTCTTGGATTTAATCTTGACTCTCTTTATGAGTGCGAGCCAGACGCAGGACTTGGAAACGGCGGACTTGGCCGTCTCGCAGCATGCTTCATGGATTCTCTGTCCTCGCTTGACTATCCCGCAACGGGATTCTCGATCTGCTATGAGTACGGTCTTTTCAAGCAGATGATAATTGACGGCATGCAGGTTGAATTGCCTGACGTATGGCTTCCCGGCGGCGAGGTATGGCTCGTTCCGAGAACCGACCGTACGTTTACCATTCGCTTTGGCGGACACGTAAGAGAGAAGTGGGAAAACAACCACATGACTATCATATACGAGAATGCCGAGGAGATCGAGGCAGTTCCTTACGATATGATGATATCGGGCGCGGACAGCGAGGCGGTAAGCCAGCTCCGCTTGTGGAAGGCAAAGAACGTTCAGAACTTCAACATGGGACTTTTCAGCCAGGGACAGTATGCAAAGGCTATCGAGGAGAGCACAAATGCGGAGGCTATCTCCAAGGTGCTTTATCCTGCGGATAATCACACCGAGGGTAAGCTTCTTCGTCTTTCCCAGCAGTATTTCCTTGTTTCCGCATCTGTACAGAGCATAATTCGTGACCACATGGCAGTTTACGGAACTCTTGACAATCTTCAGGACAAGGTTGCAATTCACATCAACGATACTCACCCCGCACTCTGTATTCCCGAGCTTATGAGAATACTTGTGGACGATTATTTCTATTCCTGGGAGGATGCATGGGATAAGGTCGTAAAGATTTGCTCTTACACCAACCACACCGTTATGCCCGAGGCACTTGAGACCTGGAACGAGGATCTCTTCAAGCTCAAGCTCCCCAGAATCTATGCTATCGTTAAGGAAATTAACGAGAGATTCTGCCGCGAGGCTTGGAACGTTTTCCCCGGCAACTGGCAGAGAATCAGCAAGATGAGCGTTGTCGGATACGGAAACGTAAGAATGGCAAACCTTTCTGTTATCGGCTCACACTCCATAAACGGCGTGTCAAAGCTTCACTCCGACATTCTTACCGATACCGTATTCAAGGACTTCTACAAGATGTATCCTTACAGATTCGATAACGTAACCAACGGTATTGCACACCGTCGTTGGCTGTGCTATTCCAACCCCGAGCTTGCAAAGCTGCTTGACGAGTGCATTGGTACGGGTTACAGACATAATCCCGTAGAGCTTGCCGAGTTTGCAAAGTTTGCGGACGATACGGCTGTGCTTGAAAGAGTTCGCGCAATAAAGCACGATAATAAGATTGCATTTGCAAATCACCTTTACAATAAGACGGGCAAGAAGATAGACACACACTCTATCTACGACGTTCAGATCAAGCGCTTGCACGAGTACAAGCGTCAGCTTCTCAACGCGCTTAACATCATCGGACTCTACCTTGACTTGAAGGAGAATCCCGATCTTGATATAAGACCTCAGACCTTTATCTTCGGTGCAAAGGCGGCTCCCGGATATCAGATGGCAAAGAGAATCATTCAGCTTCTTTGCAAGATCTCGCAGGATATCGACCAGAATCCCAAGATCAAGGAAAAGCTCAACGTTGTATTCCTTGAGAACTACGACGTAAGCACGGCGGAGATACTCATTCCTTCTGCCGACATAAGCGAGCAGATCTCCCTTGCAGGTAAAGAGGCAAGCGGAACGGGCTGCATGAAGCTTATGATAAACGGTGCTATCACCATCGGTACTCTTGACGGAGCAAACGTTGAGATGCTTGATGCGGTTGGCAAGGACAATATGTACATCTTCGGTCTTAAGGCTGACGAGGTAGAGCGCATGTGGCTTGCGGGTTACCGTTCCGCTGAGTTCTATACTCACAACGAGAGACTTAAGAGAATCGTTAATTTCCTCTCCGTAGGCTTTGCGGGCGAGTCCTTTGCGGACGTTGCAACGTACCTGCTTACAGGACACGGCGTGGCAGACCCCTATATGTGTCTTGCAGACTTTGAGTCATACAGACTTACTCACGAGGAAATGATAGAGGCGTACGACAATAGAGAAAAGTGGACAAGAATGTCGCTTCTCAACACCGCTGCTTCCGGCTACTTTGCGGCTGACCGTTCCATCAAGGAATATGCCGACAAGTTCTGGAACCTCAAGCCCGTACACTGATAGGAAGAAGATAAGGGGGCGCGGTGCGCCCCCACAAAGAAGAAATGCTTGAAAAACTTTATTCCCGAATAGACGATAGCTCACAAATCAAAATAAAGAAAATTATGGGTGCCGAGGATGTTTCATCTCTCGGCGCTTTGCCGTGCGGAGCGATTGTGACCTTTGTTGTAACCGTGCCCACAAGGCTAGGAGTTGACGGTGTTATATTGCGCATAAGACGCGACGGCGGCGAGGACCGTGAATTTGTCCTTTACTCAACGGGCAGGGGAGACGCCAAGGACGTTTATTCCTATACGCTTGATACCGCCGATTTGTGTGGCGGCGAGGAGTCGGGACTTTTCTATTACGAATTTTTGTTATTGCGCGGATTTAACACCCTGTTTATCGACACGCACAACAACGTTGATTTTTCCGTTTCGCAAAAAGAGGGACGGAGATTCCGACTGCTTTTGTACGGAAAGGATTTCAAAACGCCCTGTTCGTTTGGACACGGCGTTATGTATCAGATATTCGTGGATAGATTTTATCGCGGAGAGGGAGACGAGGCAAAGAGCGTGCCAATTCGTAATGACGTTGAAATGAATTACGATTGGGATAACGGTATTCCTCAGTATGCCGCGCACAACGGAGATCCGCTTAAAAACAATATGTTTTTCGGCGGCACACTTTGGGGAGTAGCCGAAAAGCTGGATTATCTTAAGTCACTCGGCGTTACCTTCATTTACCTTTGTCCCGTATTTGAGGCGTATTCAAACCACAAATACGATACGGGCGATTATTCAAAAATTGACGAAATGTTTGGCGGCGAGGCGGCATTTGATAACCTTATCGCCAAGGCGCGTGAGCGCGGGATCGGAATAATTTTGGACGGAGTTTTCAACCACACGGGCGATGACAGTATTTATTTCAACCGCAATCGCAGGTACGGTGACGGCGGCGCATATAACAACTATTTTTCGCCTTACAGAGATTGGTACAACTTCCGTTCCTATCCTTATGATTACGAGTCGTGGTGGGGCATTGAGATATTGCCTAAATTGAACCATCACAATGAGAGCTGCCGCCGCTACTTTACGGGTGACGACGGAATCATACAAAAATATATCAAACGCGGAATTGCAGGCTGGCGACTTGACGTTGCCGACGAGCTTTCGGACGAATTTCTTGACGAGCTGAGAGCATCCGCCAAGAGCGCATCGGACGGCGAGGCAGTAATTATAGGCGAGGTATGGGAAAATGCCGCCGACAAGGTGGCTTACGGCAAAAGAAGAAGGTATTTTCAGGGTAGACAGCTTGATAGCGTAATGAACTATCCCTTAAAGAACGCCATCGTTGATTTTTGCCTTTACGGAAATGCCGATTGCCTTTATAATACGCTTACCGAGATATACGCTTCCTATCCTACGTTTGTGTCAAATAAGCTGATGAATCTTTTGGGCACACATGATACCGAAAGAATTTTGACCGTGCTTGGACGCGACGCGGGGGACGGAGAAGCACCCAACTGGGTTTTGGCAACCAAAAGGCTTTCCGAGGATCAAAAAGCACGCGGAGCCGCATTGCTTAAATTGGCGGCGGTCGTGCAATTCATGTCGTACGGAATTCCTTGCATCTATTACGGTGACGAGGTGGGACTTGAGGGCTACGGAGATCCGTTTTGCCGAATGCCTTTCCCGTGGAACGACATAGGCAGCGAATTCAGAGCCGACATTCTGGAGTTTTATAAGAAGCTTGGAGATATAAGGCAAAAAGAGGATGCCTTGAACGATGGACGCTTTTTCGTGCTTGACCACAATGAGCATTCCATAGTGTTCGTAAGAGAAAAGGGAGACAGCCGACTTATCGTTGCCGTATCCCGAGGTAGAAATTATGAGCTTGAGCTTCCGTTGAGGATAACCTACCGTGACCTTTTGAGCGGAGCTGAATATCAAGGACACGTCAGAGTAAGATCCGACAGTGCCGTGATATTGAAGGAAATGAGAGAAGACCTATGAAATACGCAAATTCACTCAAATATATAAACGGCTTTGAAAAAGCATCAAGCCGCGCCGCCATTTCGCAAAAGCGAGTGATGGGACTTTGCGCGTCCTTGGGTAGAGTCAACGTGGGAGCCAAGCATATCGTATTGCCCGAGGGCGCGGCAGGACATGCCACCGCGGTGATGCTGGAGTCCGTGATAAAGAACGCGGGCTATCGCGTGGGAAGAATAACCTCGGACTCCGACTTTGACGCGAGAAGTGCCGTTTTTCTCGGCGGCGAGATGGCGGATATAGAGGACTTTAACAAGTGCGTTGCGGAGCTCAAGAGCGCTGTGACGGCAAATGCCGACGAGCAGTATCTCAAAGAGGAGATAGTTATGGCGCTGTCGCTCCTTTTGTGTAAGCTTTACGGATGTGAATTCATCATTTTAGAGGGACTTAGCAACGGGGAGTACAGTCTTGACGCGGTATGTGCGCCCTACGACCTTGTTATCCTGCCCACCGTTTATTCTGGTGAGGCAGATTCGGGTGTAATATCCATGTGCGAGGCGATCAAGCGCGGAGTGCGTGAGGTAGTGATCGGAAATCAAAAGAGTGGCGTGTATTCTCCCGTGTCCGACGCGTGTATGACGGCGGGAGCAAGACTTAACGTAACCGCAAAGCCTACGATGACGGTAAACGAGATGACCGCGCGCCGTGTGGAATTTTCCTACTCGGATCGCGAGGGCTTTGTATTGAAGAGCCCGTCTTACATACTGCGCGACTGCGCTATGGCTGTCATTGAGAGCGCACTTGCATTGCGCCGCGACGGCATAAAGATGCCGTGGAGCAGTATTGCGGCAGGACTTGAGAGCGCAAGCAACACCTGTTGCTTTGATATTCTTTCGGTCTCTCCCGCGATCATTGTGGACTCGGCAAGCACTGCTTGTGAGATCGCAAGTGTCGTTGAAACCTTTGAGGGCACGGTTGAGCGTGCGGATAGCATCGTCGTTTGTATAATGTCGCAAAGCGCCAAGATGCTCAAGGATCAGCTTTTAGCCTTTGGCGATAGAAAGATAAAATGCTTGATAGTGTACGGCTTGACGGACGGAGACGTTATCGGCATGAGCAACGCTTCGGTGTGTGACAAGGTGTCAGGGGCGGCAAAGCAGGTATATACCGCGTATAAAAACAAAGATACGGTCTTTTGTCTTGGCTCGGTAGCCTTTGCAAGAGAGATAAAAAATGAGTTTATAAAGCTTATGGGCTTATAAAGAAGGAATCTTTCCAACGCTCCCCAAAGAAGTGCGGAGAGAGTCTCTTTTTTTGCATAAATCGGCCTTGCGCGTTAATAATATATATATGATGATAAATGAATGAAAGGTCGGATATATAAATGTTGAAACCACAGATAATAAAATGCAGCGGCAGAGAAATACTTGATTCAAGAGGCAATCCCACGGTTGAGGCGACGGTCGTTTTGTCGGACGGCACGGTTGGAGTGGCAAGCGTACCGTCGGGCGCGTCCACGGGAATTTACGAGGCGGTTGAGCGACGAGACTTAGATAAGGCAAGATATGGCGGCCGCGGAGTCCTTTCGGCAGTTGATATGATATGCCGACATATATCGCCTGAGATAGTCGGAATGTATGCAACCGAGCAATCCGCGCTTGACAAGGCGCTTTGCGAGCTGGACGGCACAGGGAACAAGTCGAGACTTGGCGCAAATGCCATTTTGGCGGTATCCTTGGCAAATGCAAGAGCCTGCGCCGCATCGTATCAGATGCCGCTTTACCGTTGGCTTGGCGGCGTGCGGGCGGTAAGACTTCCGATCCCCATGATGAATATACTAAACGGTGGCGCGCATGCCTCAAATAACGTTGAGATACAGGAATTTATGATAGTTCCCGTTGGCGCAAAATCCTTTTCGGATGCCTTGCGCATAGGAAGCGAGATATATCACACACTCGGAAGTCTCCTCAAAAAGCAGGGTAAGAGTACGGGTGTTGGAGACGAGGGCGGCTTTGCTCCCGACCTTGAAAGTGACGAAAGAGCGATAGAATATATAATTGAAGCAATAGAGCAAAGCGGATACGATACAGAAACTGTGAAGATCGCGCTTGACGTGGCATCAAGCGAGTGGTATGACAGCGAGAGCGCAACGTATCATCTGAAAAAGCGCGGCACGAGGCTTGATACGAGCGAGCTTATCGGATACGTAGGTGAGCTTTGCCGCAAATATCCCATAATATCCGTTGAGGACGGACTTGATCAGCGCGATTTTGACGGCTGGGCACAGCTTACCGCGGAGCTTGGCGACAAGGTCATGCTTGTGGGAGACGACCTTTTTGTGACAAATCCCGAGCGCTTGAAAATGGGAATAGATATGGGTGCGGCAAATGCCGTGCTTGTAAAGCCCAATCAGATAGGAACGCTGAGCGAGGTCATAGAGGTGTGCGATATGGCGGCATATTCGGGCTATTCTCACATTTTGTCGCATAGGTCGGGAGAGACCGAGGACACGACCATTGCCGATATTGCGGTCGCCGTGGGCGCACCGTTTATTAAGGCGGGGGCTCCGTGCCGAACCGATCGCGTGGCAAAATACAACCGTCTTTTGCGCATTGAGGCATCTCTGGGGCTCAGCGCAAGGTACGGTCTCGATAACGGACAAATAAAGCCGAGTGCAAAGACCTATTGCGGAGAGCAATGCTGATAAAAAATCGGATAATCCCTTATAATACAAGGGATTATCCGATTTTGTGCTTATACCTCTATGCATGCTCCTATTGAGAGCAGGAAAAGATATATCTTGTCGGGGCGTTTACCAAAAACACCCTCGATCGCATTTGCGTATTGCTTGAGCTGCTCGCCGTGCTTTTCCTTCATATTCTTTATAAGAAGATTTCGGTCGGCTCGCTCCGCGGCACTTATTCTGTCGGTTTTGTAGTCGCAGAGTATAAGCTTTCCGTCGGCTGACTCAACCACCAAGTCAATAGAGCCTTGGATAAAGATCATTTTGTCGTGTGCGAGCTTTTTGATCCTTTCATTCAGGGTGAATTCCGATGCGGGACGGAACATGCGGAAATGAAATTCGCGATGCACCCTGCGCGCCGTTTGTATTTCTTGGTAAAGTGCGCTTTTGAAAAAGGCTTCAAGTCTTGAAACGTCGAGAATAGAAGCCGTGCGACTGTCAATGAAGCGCAATTTCTCAAGTCGCGCTATCTCGGCATCAACACCGATCTTGTCAACGCTCTTGTAATCACAGAACTGCAAAAAGCGGTGCATAGCCGTTCCTTTTTCGGCGGCGGTGGGATTTTCGTCGGCGGTAAGCAGGGAATCAAAGTCCGACTTGCTCTTGCGCATAAGCTCGATCCTTGCGCGTATAGCGCGCTCATCGTCACTGCTTTGCTCTCCGCGGTCCTCGTCGCTGTCCGAGAAAAGCTTTCCGAGCGGAACGGGGATAAACGTGCTGGTATCAAGCATGTTGGGACGAGCCTTGGACGCCGCTACCTTGGAGGGTATCAATGAAAGCAGTCTTTCCTCGTCGCTGAGGTTTTGAGGCGCATTGTAAATGCGAGCAAGCTCCTCCTCGTCCTTGTCCGTGTTTTTGTTGATCTCAGCCATAGACAAGCGCGGGAAGGGATTTGTGAGACGGTTTTCGGCCTTTTTGTAAAGGTTTATCTCGTAGCAATTCTTGGTATCCTCTTTGCATGCCAGCGTAAGCATTATCCACTTTATGAAGGATGAGCTTTTTTTGATCTCAAAGGAATAGTCCGCACAGCCCTCAAGCTCCTTAAGATATTCATCGAAGTCGTGCGATATTGTCGCGCTTATATAGAGTCTTTCGCGCGCTCTTGTCAGCGCAACGTAGAATATTCGCGCTTCTTCCTCTATACCCTTTGTTTTTATATGGTTGCAAATTATATGCCATATAGGAGTTTCCTCGTATCTGACCTTAATGCGATCAAGCGCAGTCGTCTCGTCGCCATGTCTTGGAGGAAGCTTCATTGTAACGCCAAAATCCTTATTGAAGGCTATGGGATACCTGTTGGACAAATTGAACTGCTTGCCAAATCCGAACAAGAAGCAAACGTTAAATTCCAATCCCTTGGATTGATGTATCGTCATTACCTTGACGGCATCGTTTTCCGACTTATTGGGCTCGCCGCCAACACCTCCACTTTCCATAAGATCCTTGAAATAGACAAGAAAGCTATGCAGGCTGTTCCAATTACTCTTAACGTATTTGCAAACACAATCGTAAAGGAAGGTGTACGCGGTACTGACGGTAAGGGCGGAGAATTCCTCGGAAAATGAGAGGCTTTTGATCATTTTATCGGCGGACAGCCTTGACGAAGCATCTCTCATTTTTTCAATGAGTGATATGAAGCTGCGGCAACGATCTGAAAGTGAGTCCTCGTTTTGCTCCGCGTAGGATATTACCGCGTCGTAAAGAGAGCGCGACTCGTCCGCGGCGCGACGTATTCTGATCACGTCCTCAAAAGAGAATTCACTTGAATAGCCTTCGGCGTTTGCCGTCATCAGATGGCAAAGA
>JBGVJM010000079.1:0-3192 GCA_045129415.1 Eubacteriales bacterium | reverse complement strand
TAAAAGCTGTTTCCGCCGATAAATTCCCGAACTATGCTGGTGGGCGGTATCTCGTCGTCCACGTCCGCCTCGTTGATATAGTTGAGTATCTTTACCATTGCGCGTACCTGATCGTAATAATCGTCCTCGGGGCCAACGGTCAAGAGAAGCGGGAATATGTGACGCTTCAGCACGGCGATCTCATAGAGCGTTGAGCTGTTGAAGATAACGTCGGCATTTTCCTGATATGGGAATATCCATCTTTCCTCGCCGCGACGTACCGAATCCCACATCGAGAGCGTTTTCTGAACGCTGGCACCTCTGCCTCCGTAATCGCGTACCGTTCTGCGCAAAAGCCTTAAATAGCTTGAAGGAATACGGTTGTGGTCGTCGAGATTCAAGGGCATCAGGGGAGAGACGTACATTTTGAATACAAGGCTCTTGTCGAGTCCCTCGGGCAAAAGCACGGGATTGAGACCGTGCAGGCCTTCAACAATAATTACCGAATCGGGATGAAGGCGCAGCTTGTGACCTACCCATTCACGCTTTGCCGTCAAGAAGTTAAAGATGGGGATCTCAACCTCCTCACCGGCAAGAAGCTTTTTCAAGTGCAGTGAGAAAAGCTCGGTGTCAATTGTGTTTATGTGCTCTAAGTCAAGCGTTCCGTCGGGAAGAGGCGGTATTTTGTCTCGGTCAATATAGTAGTCGTCAAGGCTCATAAGAATAGGCTTTTTACCGTGAACGCGGAGCTGAGTTGCAAGTCGGTTTGCCGAGGTGGTTTTACCTGACGAGCTTGGTCCTGCCAGCATAACCGCCTTTGCACCGCGCTCGCATATCATGTCGGCAATTTGCGAAAATCTCTTTTCGTGCAACGCCTCGTTGACTCTTATAAGCTCGCGTATGCCGCCGCTCGTTACAAGCTCGTTAAGGTCAGCCGCCGTTTCGCATTCCATAAGCTCACCCCAACGCTTGCCTTCGGTGTAGACGCTGAAAATATTGGGCATTTCGTTATAGGCTCCAATTTGGTCGGGATCTCTGGGGTCGGGAAATACGAATATAAAGCCCTCGGGCGCAGGTAGGATGTCCCAGCTGCGAAGATAGCCTGTCGAGGGAGCCATCTCACCGTAATAGTAATCGGAAAAGTCGGCATTTTCGTATACGTCAAGCGTGGACTTTTTTCTATACGTCAAAAGACGCGCCTTGTCGTCCTGTCCGTGCGCGGTGTAATATTTGATGGCATCCGCAGTCGATATTCTACGGCGACGAAGCGTGATGTTTTCGGCAACTATGCGCCAAACCTCTTCCTTTAATTTGTTATAAGAAAAATCGGGCGCGCCGTCAACCTTTATATAGAGTCCCGAGCCCAGCGTACAGCTCATTTTTGCGTGAGCGGAGGGCCAAAGATTTCTTATTGCCAGGAAAAGCACGAACTGTGCCGTGCGCGTATACGCATCGCGACCTGCAGGGTCGGTGTAGCGCAAAAGCTTTATAACTCCGTCCGAGGCGGCAACCGCGCGGCGCACCGATTCTCGCTCGGTTATATCCTTTTGGCGAAGCGGCACGTAGTTTAGCGTAAAAACGCGGCCTGCTATTTTTGCGGCAAGGGGATCTGTGGACGTTCGTCCCGTTACAAGTCCCATTCCTTGAATTATGTCGAGCAAGGACTGCTCAGGCATAGCCTTGACTTCTATTCCGTCTATAATAAGCTTCATAATTTTCTCCGTTTCATGTTTATAGATTTTTATGCGACGTCGGTCGTGTTTTGCACATTTGCCTTCTTTTCATTTGAACGGTTGCGCAAAAAGACGATTGTATGATACATATTTATTACGAACAGGCAAAGATTTAGAACGGCAACGGGCCACGTGTTGCAGATGACCGCGTAAATGAGGCTTATAAGCGCTCCGCCCATATTGATAACGCGCAGCTTTATCACGTCCTTCATCATCATAGAAATGATTATCAATGCAGTGCCTATGTATCCAAAAATTTCAAGAAAAATTTCCATTTTAAAATCCTCCAAAAATAAAAAAATAGCTGACTTCCGAATTTATCCGGTAGTCAACCATTAACGGTGGTTAGTAGAAACGCTTGCCCGTATTGCAAGCATATACCTCTTGTTTGCTTCTACTATTATAGCGCATTTTTGCCAATTTGTCAATACATTTTTTGAAAAAACTTGTAAGAATTGTTAAAAATGCTCAAAACAAAAGAAAAAAGGCATCGCGCAGGATGCCTTTTTTTGATTTACTTTATTTGAAAATAGAGCCAGAGCACGGAGTATCTGTCCTTCAGATCCTTTGCGTAAAGAAGTGCGTCGGCGCGCTTTTTCTCCGAGTAGGTTGCCTCGTAGTCGGAAATGGGAAGCTCGATGCTCTCAAGCATATTCATAACCTCGCGGAGAGAGGGGCTTTCGGAAAGGAGCTTTCGTATCTCGTCCCATTTTTCTACGTAAACGGGCGTTTTATCCTCATATATCCAGCCAAGCTTTTTTTGAAGCGCGATTATTCCGTCCGCGGTGGTGCGGTCGTTGTCCTTGCCGTAAACACGGACCAACTCCTGCTCCCACAAGGATTCGTTAAATTCCACTCCCTCGGGCTTTTCAATTTTTAAAAGCTGCTCGCGTATCTTTGCCGTTTCATAGGTTGAGTAAGCGACGTCGATTCCGTGGCAAAAATAAGGCTCGTTGCGGAGAAGTCCTACGACCTCGTAATAGTGCGAGAGATGATGCTCGCTGCCCGATGCGGGACGTGAATTGCCCATATATGCCATAGCAATTCCAACGAGAACAAGTGCGTGCATAAGCTCCGCTATGCTTTGCTCATCACGCGATAGAATATCCTTGCCCTTGCCTGCGATGGAGGTCACCGTGTTATAAGTTAAGTCGTATATGTATTCGCAAACAGGCTCGCCGTTAACGACGTTGCTAAGCAGCCAGTCGTTAAGACAGCTGTATTTTCCGATAATGTCGCCGTAGCCCGCCTTGAGCATTTCAAGGGGAGCGTCCTTAATGACCGACGTATCGGCAATTATCGCCGTGGGGGGATTTGCGTTTGTGGTTACCTTCATTCCGCCGAATATCATAGCGCAGCCCTTTGATGCATAGCCGTCCATAGATGGCGCGGTGGCAACGATATAGTAGGGAAGCCCATGCTCAAAGCTTACGTATTTGCAAAGGTCGTTGATAACGCCCGAGCCCACGCCGACGATAAG
>JBGVJM010000078.1:0-9575 GCA_045129415.1 Eubacteriales bacterium | reverse complement strand
GATATTCCTCAAGATTATCAAGCTTAGGGGTATTCACGTCGCAAATATAGAAAAACGCATTGGACTTATCAAGATATTTGTCAAGCTTTTCTATCTCGGACACACCTCCGTCACCGTATGCCAAAAAGTCGGCTGTGGGAGCGAAGGTTATCATCATTCTGCAATGCTCGGGTATCTCGTCGTTTTCAAGGTCAAGGAATACAACGTCATATCCCGCGCCCTCAATCAACTCAACAAACGAGGTGTATTTCTCTTTCACGTTACCGTATTCATCAAAAAGAAGCTCGCCGTGATTGGTCGTAACGGCGCACACGGGCGCCTCCGCCTGCGTCAGCGAAAGCATCATAGCGCAAAGCCTTTGCTCTCCGTTGTATGCCCACGGCTTTGTCGCCGACGAATCCTGATAATAAAACGAGCTTGCGTTCTGCACAAGATACTCGCTGCCGAATTCAACGATAACGTTGGTATCGTAAATGGTAGATGCCGAATTTGTCTTGTACTTTTGAACTGCCGAGGGATTTTTGAGTATATTTATATACTCAACCTCAATATGCTCGGGAAATTGCTTGGCTAATGAACGAGCCGTAAAGCTTACGTATCTCATAAGCTCGTCCGCCTCTATATTATCCCTGTCCGCGCAAAAAACTATTTTAAGCTTTATGGGCTGCTCGCCTCTTTGGGCGCGCTCGGCATTGACCTTGTCAATTCCCGATATCGCATCCGCCCTTACAAGCTCTATGCACTGCTCCGACAGAGTATACACGGTTGATGATGCGCTCTTATATCTCTTTCCCGTGGTATCGATATACCACATTCCGTCATCGGACATTGCCGACACAAAAACGTTCAACACTATCACAAAGAGGATCACCGCCACGGTTACAACCGTCACAAAGCGTCCTTTTTTTGCCGGCATTACGGCTTCAAGCTCAAAGCCTTCATCCGACTTATTTTGTCTTTTGTTCATAAGAAGCGCACCTCCTTTCCGTCAAAATCGCAAAAGGTCATAAATATTTTCTCCTGATAATAACGACCGCGCCGCAAACGGCAACGGCAAGCGTGGGCACGGTTGCCAAAATTATCGCATACGTATTTGCCGCGCTTGCGGTAAGGCTTTCTATCTCGTTACCCGTAAGCTTTTTGAATACAAGCTCAGTGGGCGCATTACCCTTACCCATAAATTTCATAGCTTTGATCATAGCTCGTCCGTTTCCGAGCACCGCCGAGCCCAGCACCTCGCCCGATGCAAATTCCGTGGAAGCGCAAGCCAAAAGGTATCCTCCCTTGCCTTCCGCATCCTCGCTTTTTGAAATCGACATAAGCGTAAAGGGCTGCTTATCGGCTCTTGCAACTGCCATACCGCCCATCCACGCCTCAGCGCTTGGGTGAGAAACCAGCAAAGGCGCCACCGTTTTCGTAATTCCGTCCTCGCGCTTTACAAAATTACCGTTTCCGTCACTTGTAAAATCACTTGAAAACGAGATGCAGGTCGAATTAGCAAAGGCATACGGATAATCGGAGCCTTCAAGCATACTCGCCGCAAATCCGCCCTCGGCTCTCTCGGCAAGCACGGTATATCCGTCCACGGTAAGAGAATTTGACATATCCCTTACAACGTAGCTTTGCTCTATGCCGTCATTCGCGGTCTTGTGCATAAAGCTTACTCCCCATGATGCAAGCAAGCTCTCAAAATTCTCGTGTCCGCCCGACGCATAGGTGTTAGCATCCGCAAAAAACATATATCTTCCGCCCGAAAGCATGTATTCTTCAAGCTTTCCGTACTCGTCCGCGCCGTCCGACACAATAAGGTCTCTCTCGGGCGCAAAGGTCACAAGAAGATGACAGTCCTCGGGTATTTCACGGCTCGAAAGGTCTATAAAATCAATACTGTATCCCGCCTCTATCACGGTTCGCAAAAGAGATACGTTTTCAATGCGCTCTCCGTGATTTACGGTGAAATAGCACACCGAATCCTCATTTTCGGTTATTCTCATAAAGCAGGACGCGAGCATTCTCTCTCCGTTGTACGCCACCGCCGTATTCTGATCCTCGGGATCGGTAATATAAAAATCCTTGAAATTCACGGTCTCGTATTCCGAGCCGAATTTACATACTATATCATTTGTTGAGGTAACTCCAAGCTCCTTTGCGGCACTCGGATCTTCCCACACGTCAAGATAATCGGTTTCAATATAGTCAGGGTATGCAGCGCAAAGCTCCGAGATGGACTTATATATCTTTGAAAGTCCCTCGTCCGCCTTGATATTCTTTTCGGTGTCACAAAAGATAACCGTTATTTTTTGCCTTTGTCCCCCGCTCTGGTTCTCTTTATCTATCTCGGGTATGACGTATTCGTCTATATAATCGCGCATGGCATCGCTTACCGAATACACGTGGCTTTTGTTCATATCAACGTACATCCACTCGTATCGGGAAGACAGCATAGACACGATCACGTTCAATATGACGACCGCGCACACGACAAGCACGGTTATCGCCGCGGCGATACTGCCATACCTGAGCTTCTTTCTCGTAGTTTTTTTCATTTTACTACCTCGTCAGCTCCAACGGCGCTTTTCGTAAACTCTTACGGTAAGGAATATGAACACAAACGAAACGGAAGCAAAATAAACGATCGCTCCTACGTCGAACACACCTGCGGCAAGATTTGAAAATCTGCCGAGCACGGAAAGCCAGCCAAGAACTACTCTTACGGCATAAACGTCAACAAAATCAGCCAAAAGTCCGATTCCCATAAAGCCTATGAGAATCGCCACGGTGATTATCGCCGCCGCAAGCTGATTCTCGGTAAGTGACGAGACGAAGGTGCCGATAGCAATAAACGCCGCGCCGACAAGCAAAACACCTATAAGTGAGCCTACGATCTGCGCGATTACAGGACCTACGTTCGTGGTATCGTATCCAAGGTTTGCCCTCTCACCCGCCGCTATCACGTAAAGAGGTATAAGATTTACACACGATGCAACGAGGCATGAGGCAAACAGCGTCAACGCTGCCAAAAATTTACCCATGACCATTCCCGTTATGGACACGGGAGCCGTCAGAAGCAGCTGCTCGGTGCGCATTTTTCTCTCCTCGGAAAAAAGGCGCATCGTAAGAATGGGGATAAGCACCACAAGAGCTATCACCGTAAGCGTATAAAACAGTGTGGTATCGTAGCTTTTTACAAGTATCGTAGTGTATGAGCAAAGAAGCGCCGCCAAAAGCAAAAATATTCCCGCAAAAACGTATCCTATCGGATTTTGGAAATATGCGCGCATCTCCTTTTTATATATTGCAAGCATCGTTATGCTCCTTTCGTCAGCTTATTGTTCGTCACAACCGTCTTGTGCCTGTGCCGCACGTTTTTCCTCGGCATCCTTTACGATCTCTTGGGCAATCTTGCGCGTAAGCTCGGCTCTGGTTTTCGCCTCGCGACGCTTTGCCGTGCTTCTCGCGTATCTCGTCTTTTCGGCAGCCTTTTCTCTTTCGGTCTGCTCAACGACGCTGATAAACACGTCCTCAAGGTTCATTCCGACCTCTTCAAGACCTATCATGGCAAGATTTTTCTCTGCCAGCGTGAAAAACAGCTTTTTGCGCACGTCGACACCGCTTTCACATTCAACAACGTACACCTGCGCCTCTCCGTCCTTGACGGTTTGTGCCTCCGCCATGCATATACCGGGGATCTGGCGGAGCGTTTCAAGCACGTCCCTTTGATTTCCGCAAACCTTTACGCTGTATCTCTTATTGCTCTCAACCGCGCGGGTTATATTCTCGGTCTTCTCATCGGCAACTATCTTTCCCTTGTTGATAATTACTATTCTGTCGCATACTGCCTGAACCTCCCCGAGAATGTGCGTGGAAATAAGCACGGTATGCTTTTTGCCAAGCGTTCTTATAAGGCTTCTCATCTCAATTATCTGCTTGGGATCAAGACCGACCGTAGGCTCGTCAAATATGATAACGGGAGGATTGCCGATAAGTGCCTGCGCAACTCCCACTCTTTGTCTGTATCCCTTGGAAAGATTTCCTATGAGCCTGCGTCTTACGTCCGATATCTTTACAACCTCGCATATCTCGTCAAGATGAGCCTTGCGATCAAAGGTGCAGCCCTTCAGGTCATAATTAAAGTTAAGGTACTCGTCCACCGTCATATCGGGATAAACGGGAGGCTGCTCGGGAAGATAACCGATAAGCCTTTTTGCGCCGATGGGATCGGACAAAATATCAATTCCGTCTATCAGCACTCTGCCTGCGGACGCCGACAAATATCCCGTCAGAATATTCATCGTGGTGCTTTTGCCCGCGCCGTTAGGGCCGAGGAAGCCAACCGTCTCTCCTCTGCCGATCTCGCAGCTTATATCGTCAACCGCACAGTTTGTGCCGTAATTTTTGGTAAGATGCTGAATTTTTATCATTTACTGTCCTCGCCTCTCCGCACTATCGGAATTTTCAAAAAATGCTCGATTTTCCCGTTTTAAGCACGAAAACGGAAAAATCCTTATAGTTAATCTATATTTTATCATAAATTTGTAAACGCTTTATGAACGCTCAAAAATTATACCTCGTTTACAAGCGGTTTTATATGATTTTTCCGTCCGTCCTGAAAGCCTTCGCCCCATTCCCTTCACTTTTTGCAATGCAATAAAAAAGCCCTTGACGAATCGGCGTTTTTTTGATAAAATAGTATTTGTGAAAATATGCTTTCGAAAGGTTTATGACTATGAGCAATATTAAAGACGCGTCCTTGTGGCGCTCAGGAAAAGATAAGATCGATTGGGTAAGAAGCTACATGCCTCTGCTCTCCTCCATTGAGGAAGATTTCAAGAAAAATCAGCCCTTCGCGGGAATGAAGATATCCATGTCCATCCACCTTGAGGCAAAGACGGCAAATCTTGCCAAGGTGCTTCGCGCAGGCGGCGCCGAGGTTCGTGTTACAGGCTGCAACCCTCTTTCCACGCAGGATGACGTTGCGGCGGCTCTCGTTCACGAGGGCTTTGAGGTCAATGCCGTTCACGGGACTGACGAGGAAGGCTACACACGCGACCTTATAAACACCCTCTCCTTCTGCCCCGACATTCTCATTGACGACGGCGGCGACCTTATGCAGCTTTTGCACGGTGAGTACCGCGAATTCGGCAAAAACCTTATCGGCGGATGCGAGGAGACAACCACGGGCGTTCATCGCCTTATGGCAAAGGAGGCCGCAGGTAAGCTTGAATACACCATGATTGACGTAAACGATGCCGATTGCAAACATTTGTTCGACAACAGATACGGAACAGGTCAGTCCACTCTTGACGGAATCATGAATTCAACCAATCTCATGATTGCAGGAAAGACATTTGTTGTTGCCGGCTACGGCTGGTGCGGTAAGGGACTTGCTATGAGAGCCAAGGGTATGGGCGCAGTGGTAGTAGTTACCGAAATAGATCCCGTTAAGGCGATCGAGGCGGTTATGGACGGATTTACCGTTATGCCTATGGACGAAGCGGCAAAAATCGGAGATGTATTCGTGACACTCACCGGCTGCTCCGACGTGCTTACAGACAAGCACTTCAAGGTCATGAAGGACGGAGTTCTCATGGCTAACAGCGGACACTTTGACGTTGAGATAAACAAGACACATCTTGCTTCTCTCGCAACGGAAATATTTGACAGAAAGCCCAATATCAAGGGCTATAGAATGGCGGACGGACGCATCCTCAACCTCTTGGCTGAAGGTCGTCTCGTTAACCTTGCGGCAGGCAACGGTCATCCCGCCGAGATCATGGATATGAGCTTTGCAATTCAGGCTAAATCCCTTGAATATCTTGCAAAAAATCGTGGTAAGCTTGAAAAGAAGCTTTATCCCGTTCCCGCACAAATTGATGCGGAGGTAGCAATGCTCAGACTTCAAACCATGGGCATTTCAATAGACTCTCTTACCGAGGAGCAGAAAGAATATCTTTCGAGAGTAGACTGATGATAAACAAGACAAAAGTTGCGGTTATAGGCGCGGGACACGCGGGTATAGAAGCGGCGCTTGCGTGCGCCAGGACGGGTATTGATACCGTCCTTTTCACCATGTCTCTCGACAGCATCGCAAACCTGCCCTGCAATCCCTCGATAGGCGGTACAGCCAAGGGACATCTCGTTTACGAGGTTGATGCACTGGGCGGCGAGATGGGACGTGCGGCGGATGCGGTAACGCTCCAATCCCGAACACTCAATCTCGGAAAGGGCGCGGCGGTTCACTCAAAAAGAATTCAAGCCGACAGAAAAAAATATCAATCAATAATGAAATCGGTGCTTGAAAGCACGGAAAACCTTCGTCTTATTCAATCGGAGATCACCGAGATTATATGCGAGGAATGTCAAAATTCCCCTTATGGTAAAAGGGTTATCGGTGTCAAGACAAATCTTTGCGAGGTTTGGGAGTGCGAGTGCGCGATAATTTGCGCAGGCACCTATCCCAATGCCAAAATCTTTGTAGGAAACGTTAATTACTCGGCAGGGCCGGACGGTCTTTTGGGTTCAAACGGCCTTTCGAAGTCCTTGCTCGACAACGGAATTCGCATTATGCGATTTAAGACGGGAACTCCCGCGAGAGTTAAGCGCAGCACCATTGACTTTTCAAAGCTCGAGCTTCAGGATGGTGAGGCAGGATGTATGCCTTTCTCTTGGAGCACACCCGAGGACGCTTTTGCCACTCTTGAACAAATTCCGTGCCACATAGTATATACTAATGAAGAAACCCACCGCATAATCAAGGATAACATACACCTTTCAGCCATGTATTCGGGACAAATAAGCGGAACAGGCCCGCGTTACTGTCCTTCTATTGAAGACAAGCTTGTTCGCTTCGCCGACAAGCCCAGACATCAGCTTTTTGTTGAGCCGCTTGGCGAAAGTACCGAGGAAATGTATATTCAGGGCTTTTCAACCTCGCTCCCGACAAACGTACAGTACCAAATGCTCCGTTCACTTGACGGATTTGAGAATGCCGAGATAATGCGCTATGCATACGCGATAGAATACGACTGCATCGATCCCACGGAGCTTTATCCAACCCTTGAATTTAAAGGAATTTCGGGACTTTACGGCGCAGGACAGTTCAACGGAACCTCGGGATACGAGGAAGCCGCCGCGCAAGGAATCGTTGCAGGCATCAACGCATCACTCAAGCTTCGCGGCATGGATCCCATGATCCTTGAGCGTTCAAGCAGCTATATCGGAACTTTAATTGACGATCTTACCACAAAAGGCACTAACGAGCCCTACCGAATGATGACCTCACGATCCGAATTCAGACTTCTTTTAAGACAAGATAATGCCGACGCGCGCCTCACACCCATCGGCCGCGCCGCAGGACTCGTAAACGACACACAATATAACGCGTTTCTTTCCAAAAAGGCAGGCATACAAGCCGAAATAGAAAGATTGGAATCTACGCATATATCCAAGGAATTGGCGTCGGAATTCCTTACAGCACAAGGAAAAGACGAAGCAAAATCAGGCGTTTCACTTGCGGATCTTATCAGAAGGCCCGATTTTGGCTACGAAAGCATATCACCGCTTGACACTAACAGACCAACGTTGCCCCGACGCGTAATTTTATCCGTTGAAACCGAGATAAAATATGCAGGATACGTCAAAAAGCAGCTTTCGGAAGTAAAAAGACGCGCACAGCTTGAAACCAAAACTCTTCCTGCCGATATCGATTACACTCAGGTTAAAGGACTCAGGCTTGAAGCGGCTCAAAAGCTAAACAAGATAAAGCCCTTAACATTTGGACAAGCTTCGCGTATAAGTGGCGTAAACCCGGCAGATATATCGGTTTTGCTCGTATATTTAGGTATAAAATAAGGAAAAATATGAATTACAACGACTACAAAGAGTTATTGACAAGCGCATTTGAGAAAAACGGCTACAAGAAATTAATTAGCGACAACGTTGCCGATAAGTTCCACCGCTTTTCAAATTTGCTTGTTGAAACCAACAAACAGTTCAACCTGACCGCGATTACGGACGAAAAAGAGATAATCCTTAAGCATTTCGTTGACTGCGCGTCAATAACGGCTCATATTCCTGCCGATTCAACACTTGTTGACGTAGGTTGCGGAGCAGGATTTCCCTCTATTCCCGTAGCGATTTTGCGACCCGACGTAAAGGTCACGGCGCTTGATAGCACACAAAAGCGTATTGATTTCGTAAATTTTGCGGCAAAAGAGCTTGATCTTGCGAATATTAACGGTATTTGCGCAAGAGCCGAGGATTTTGCGGCAACTCATCGCGAAGCATTCGATATTTGCACCAGCCGCGCAGTTGCCCGGTTAAACATCCTTTCCGAGCTTTGCATTCCGCTTATTAAACAAGATGGAGCTTTTATAGCAATGAAATCGGTTAAGGGCGACGAAGAATATGCCGAAGCCGCAAAAGGCATCGACAAGCTCGGGTGCTTGCCTACATTGAATCAGCGCGATTCATTCTCCTTCGAGACCGTAAACACCGAAAGAATACTGCTTATATTCAAAAAGGTACGCGCAACTCCCACGGAATTCCCGAGAAGATACGCACAAATAATCAAAAAGCCTTTATAAATCAAACAAAAAAGAACGGTGAAGCTCGCCGTTCTTTTTTGTTTCACGTGAAACAACCCCCAAAAGCGTCGGCAGAGCGAAACCATATCAGTTTATGTTTCACGTGAAACATCATGCATGGCCAAGCTCAGGGATTGCTCGCACCAATTGTTTCACGTGAAACATACAAATTACGACAAAGCCCGAGTTTGTTTCACGTGAAACATCGCTAATTTTCTCAAACTTTTTCATTATTTTATTAAAAACTATTGAAATCGGCTTAAAAATGTTGTATAATTGCTTTGAAGAATAATTTTTATAGGAGAAATCAAATTGGGTAAGATAATTTCTTTTTCTAACCAAAAGGGCGGCGTTGGAAAAACAACGTCCGCTGTAAACGTGGCAGCTTCCCTCGGAATCCTTGGCCACAAAGCACTTCTTATCGACCTCGACCCTCAAGGAAATGCAACGAGTGGCGTCGGTGTTGCAAAGAAGAACCTCAAATATTCAATATACGACGTTTTGGTTGGCAACGTAACCGCCGCCGAGGCGATAATTCATACTGAATACGAGAATTTGGACATAATCGCAACAAACATCGCACTCGCGGGCGCGGAATACGATCTTTATCAGGGTAACGGCGCCGAGAGAGTGATGAAAAACGCGCTTGAGCCTATCAAGGACAATTACGACTACATCATTATCGACTGTCCTCCCTCGCTCAGCATGCTCACCGTTAATGCAATGGTGGCGAGTGATGGCGTAATTATTCCTATGCAGTGCGAATTTTATGCGCTTGAAGGACTTTCTCAGCTCACATATACAATTAATAGAATAAAATCCAAGTTCAATCCCAATCTCAACATCACGGGAATTCTTATAACAATGTACAATTCCCGCCTGCTTTTGTCTTTGCAGGTAATGAACGAGATGAAAAAGCACTACAACGATAAGCTGTTTTCAACGCAGATCTCCCGCGGCGTAAAGGTGTCTGAGGCTCCCGGCTTCGGT
>JBGVJM010000077.1:0-3636 GCA_045129415.1 Eubacteriales bacterium | reverse complement strand
GCGCTATATTCCTCTGCATCGTATCCGAGGTTCCGAAGATCCTTGTTTCTATCTTCGAGCTCATCAAGGATATAACCAATGCAACCGGCAGCGACAGCGCGGTTCTCAAGGGAATCGTTGATTTCTATGCAAACGGTCAGGCAACCTTCCTTACCGTTGCGTTTGCGGGAACCTCCATCCTCATCGTTGTAGGCGTTATTCTTGAAACGGTACGCGAGCTTGAGGCACAGCTCACCATGCGTAACATGAAGGGCTTCCTTGACTGATAACTCACTAACACAAACTTAGGAGAAAGTTTATGAACTTGATTTTAATGGGTGCTCCCGGCGCGGGAAAAGGTACACAGTCGTCAAAGATCTCTGCAAAATACGGCATTCCCGCTGTATCCACGGGCGATATGCTCCGTGCGGCAGTAAAAGCAGAGACCGAGCTTGGCAAGAGTGCTAAGTCCTATATGGACGCAGGACAGCTTGTTCCCGACGAGGTAGTTGTGGGTATCGTAAAGGACCATCTTTCGACAAAGGCTTGTGAAAACGGCTTTATACTCGACGGCTTTCCCAGAACGATCCCGCAGGCAGAGGCGCTTGAGGCTATGGGCGTAAAGATCGACGTAGTCCTCAGCATTGAAGTGCCTGACGAGACGATAATTCACAGAATGAGCGGACGCATGGTTTGCCAATGCGGCGCGTCGTACCACGTAGAATACATTAAGCCCCAGGTTGAAGGTATCTGCGACAAGTGCGGCAAGGAGCTCTACGTCAGAGATGACGACAAAGCGGAAACCGTTGCTAACAGACTCAAGACTTATCACGCACAAACCGAGCCGCTTAAAGATTTTTATGCGGAGCGCGGCATACTCAAGTGTGTAGAGGGACAGGATGCGGTTGAAGAAACAACAGCTCTCGTCTTCGAGGCGCTTGATGGCGTCAACGCGTGAATGAAACCGAGGCAGATCGGATGATACAATTAAAAAACCAGCTTCAGCTTAAAGAAATGAGAGAAGCAGGAAGGATCACGGGCGAGGCATTGCTCAAAGCCCGAGATAGCATCCGCGAGGGAATTAGCACTTATGAGCTTGATAAGATCATCAGAAATCATATCGAGTCACAAGGAGCTAAGCCCTCCTTCCTCGGATACCACGGATTCCCCGCAAGCGCTTGCATAAGCGTAAACGACGAGGTAATACACGGAATACCCTCTAAAAAGAGGATACTTCGTGAGGGCGACATCGTTAAAATAGACGTTGGTGCCTTCTATCACGGCTTCCACGGTGATGCCGCGAGAACCGTTGCCGTCGGACGCGTAAGCGCGGAGGCTCAGAAGCTTATAGACGTAACGAGAAACAGCTTTTTCGCCGGCATTGAGAAAATGCAGGTGGGCAACAGAATAGGTGATATCGGTCACGCGATCGATTCTCTGGTGGTTGCCAACGGATTTTCAACCGTTAAGGAGTATATCGGACACGGAATAGGCACCGAGCTTCATATGTCTCCCGACGTTCCTAATTACGGCACGGAGGGAAGGGGAACAAGACTGCTCAACGGTATGACCTTGGCGATAGAGCCGATGGTCAACGTGGGCGGCGCGGCGGTTCGCCAGCTGGATGACGGCTGGACGGTAAAGACCCGTGACGGATCGCTTTCAGCTCATTATGAAAACACGGTTGCGCTTACAAGCGAGGGACTTGTGATAATGACGCTTATCGACAAGGAATTTTGAGTCGGATTTTAACTGATAAATAATTAAAATCAAATCAGGAGAGGTAAATAATGCCGAAGGATGACGTTATTGAATTTGAGGGCGAGGTAGTTGAGGTTCTTCCCAACGCCGTCTTCAAGGTAAAGCTTCCCAATGGGCACATAGTTTTAGCCCATCTTTCCGGAAAGCTTAGAATGAACTATATAAGAATTTTGCAGGGCGACCGCGTGACCGTTGAGGTCTCGGTATACGACCTTACCAAGGGCCGTATCACATGGCGCTCCAAGTAATAAAAAGATTTTATCAAAAAATACTCTAAAGAAAGGTTGGTTTACAAAAAATGAAGGTTAAACCGTCCGTTAAGAAGATCTGCGAGAAATGCAAGATCATTAAGAGAAAAGGTAAAGTCATGGTAATCTGCGAGAACCCCAAGCACAAGCAGAAGCAGGGTTAATTTGCAGTAATCGGACTAAACCACACTCAATCTAATAGGAGAGGTAAAAACAATATGGCACGTATAGCAGGTGTTGATATTCCCAACAACAAGCGCGTTGAGATCGCCCTTACCTACATTTACGGTATCGGCCGCAAGAGCGCTAACGATATCCTTGCACAGACCGGTATCAATCCTGATACCAGAGCAAAGGATCTTACCGAGGAAGAAGTAGCAAAGCTCCGTGATGTTATTGAAAGCTCTTACAATGTTGAAGGTGACCTCCGCAGAGAAGTTGCTCTTAACATCAAGAGACTGGTAGAGGTTAACTGCTACCGCGGTATCAGACACAGAAAAGGTCTTCCCGTAAGAGGTCAGAGAACAAAGACCAATGCGAGAACAAGAAAAGGTCCCGCAAAGACCATCGCAAACAAGAAGAAATAAAGGAGTGGCATAAAAAATGGCAAAAGCAGTTAAAAAAGTCGTTAAAAAGCGCCGCGAAAAAAAGAATATTGAAAAGGGTGCTGTACACATTCAGTCCACTTTCAATAACACTATCGTAACCATTACAGACGTTTACGGAAACGCAATTTCTTGGGCTTCCGCAGGCGAGCTTGGCTTCAAGGGCTCCAGAAAGAGCACTCCCTTCGCAGCACAGTCCGCATCCGAGACTGCAGCAAAGGCAGCAGTTGAGCACGGCCTTAAGTCTGTTGAAGTTTACGTAAAGGGTCCCGGCTCGGGACGTGAATCCGCAATCCGTGCACTTGAGACTGTAGGACTTCAGATAACGCTCATCAAGGACGTTACTCCTATTCCTCACAACGGTTGCAGACCGCCTAAGCGCAGACGCGTATAATTTTACAGGAGGTTCAAAATTATGGCAAGATATACAGGTCCCGCATGCAAGCTTTGCCGCAGAGAAGGCAAGAAGCTTTACCTCAAGGGTGAAAGATGCACAAGCGGAAAGTGCGCTCTTGACCGCAGAAGCACAGCTCCCGGTCAGCACGGCGCAGCAAAGAAGAAGATGGGAGAGTACGGTCTCCAGCTTCGTGAAAAGCAGACAACTAAGAGATACTACGGTGTTCTTGAGAGACAGTTCAAGAACTACTATGAGGAAGCAGCTCGCAAAGAGGGTATGACCGGTGAGAACCTTCTTATCCTTCTTGAGAGACGTCTCGACAACACTATCTACAGAATGGGTCTTGCTGAGTCCCACAAGGAAGCTCGTCAGCTCGTTCTTCACGCTCACTTCACGCTCAACGGCAAGAAGGTAGACATTCCTTCTCTCCTCGTTAAGCCCGGCGACGTTATCGCTGTTAAGGAAGCAAGCAAGGATAGCGCAAAGATCAAGGCTCTTGCAGAGGCTCTTGAGTCCAAGACCGCTCCCAAGTGGCTTGACGTTGATAAGACCAATCTTGTAGCGAAGGTTGTATCCTTCCCCGCAAGAGACGATATCGATTTCGATTTCAACGAGCAGCTTATCGTCGAGCTCTACTCTAAGTAAT
>JBGVJM010000076.1:0-5862 GCA_045129415.1 Eubacteriales bacterium | reverse complement strand
ATGCTCTTACGTCCTTGCCGAATACACGGACCGTGCCGCCCGTAGCGTCATAAAAGCGAGGAATGAGATTTACAAGACTTGTCTTTCCCGATCCCGTTCCGCCGATTATACCGACCGTGCTTCCCTTTCTTATCTTGACGTCAATTCCTTCAAGCGTGGGAGCACCCGCGCCGTCGTAAGTAAGTGAAACGTTATCAAATTCAACTGCAATATCTTCTACGGTATCGGAATGGTCTCCGCTCTTTACGGTATCCATGCCCGCGGGCGTTTCCATAACGGACTGTATTCTATGCGAGCAAGCAACCGCCTTTACGATTATAAGCACGGTGTTTGCAAGCTTTACAAGCTCCACAAGTATTTGCGACATATAGTTATACAGCGCGAAAAGATCGCCCTGTGACATATTGCCTGCGTCTATCTCAATCGATGAAATATAGAGTATTGCGATTATTCCGATATTGATAACAACGGCGGTCAGTGGGTTGAGCAACGCGGTTATTCTTCCCGTGAAATTTTGTGCGTCGGTGTGCGCATTATTCGCCTCGTTGAACTCGGATATCTCGTCATCCTGACGGTTAAAGGCGCGAACCACACGAACTCCGCCAAGCGTTTGTCTTGTCTTACCCGTTACCCTGTCAAGCTTTGCCTGAACATTTTTGTAAAGCGGTACACCTGCAAGAATTATTGCAAAGGTAATAACCGAAAGCACCAAAATTACAATAGCGAAAAGCGCGATATACTCTGCGCTAATTATTGATGCCATTATCATTGCGCCGAAAACGATTATGGGCGAGCGCAAAAACAGGCGGAGCGTCATATTGACACCCGTTTGCACCTGATTTATATCGCTTGTCATTCTCGTTATCATGGACGAGCGACCAAGCTTGTCCGACTGTGAATAGGAGAACCCTTGAAGGTGTGAAAAGACCTCGCTGCGCATTGCCGCCGCAACGCCAACTGCGGCTCTCGCCGAAAAATACTGTGCAACAAGCGCGCACAAAAGTCCCACCACGCCAAGCGCGGCAAGCACCAGACAACCGGATATGACGTATGAGGTATCTCCGTTCTTGATACCGACGTCCATTATATATTTGACAACTATGGGAACAAACAAGTCAAAGCAAGCTTCAAGCAGCTTGAAAAAAGGTGCCATAAAGCACTCAAGCTTGTATTTTTTCAAAAATCTCAATATCGTCTTCATTTGCCTTTTCCTGCATTTATAATAATCAACTTATTAATTATACCATCTTTCAACCGTTTTTTCAATAGAATAAGAATAATTACACCAAGAATAATATTATATTTTTCGTTATTTTCACATAAACGACAATAAAACTCCACTTTGATGTGGTAATATTCATATTGTGTTAACAATACAGTGATAGAATTTATAAGATATTTTTTCAGGAGGATACGACCTTGTTAAAGCTTAAGCAAATTACCAAGGATTACGTAACGGGCGGTCAGACAGTCCACGCGCTTCGCGGCGTCAGCATTGAATTCCGCAAGAGCGAGTTTGTTTCCATTCTCGGTCCCTCGGGATGCGGTAAGACTACCCTGCTTAACATAATCGGAGGACTTGATAGATACACCGACGGTGATCTTATCATAAACGGAAAGTCCACAAAGACCTTTAAGGACGGCGACTGGGATTCCTACAGAAACCACTCTATCGGCTTCGTATTCCAGAGCTACAACCTTATTCCCCATCAAAGCGTGCTTTCAAACGTAGAATTGGCGCTCACTCTTTCGGGTGTTTCCAAGGCGGAAAGACGCAAGCGCGCCATCGCCGCGCTTGAAAGTGTCGGACTCGGCGACCAGTTACACAAAAAGCCCAGCCAGATGTCAGGCGGTCAGATGCAAAGAGTTGCTATTGCGCGCGCTCTTGTAAACGACCCCGAAATTCTCTTGGCGGACGAGCCTACGGGTGCGCTTGATACCACTACGAGCGTTCAGATAATGGAGATACTCAAGGAGATCTCCAAGAACCGCTTGATCATTATGGTAACTCATAATCCCGAGCTTGCCGAGACCTATTCCACACGTATAATCAAGGTGCTGGACGGTGAGGTTACGGACGATTCCGATCCCTATACCGCACCCGAGGCAAAGGAGGAAAAGCCCGCAGTTCTTAACAAGAAGGCTAAAAAGGCTCAAAAGAAGGAGCAAAAAAAGAATAAGACCTCGATGTCCTTCTGGACGGCTCTTTCCCTTTCCTTAAACAACCTTGCAACCAAAAAGGGACGCACTATCATGACGTCCTTTGCGGGAAGCATCGGTATTATCGGTATTGCGCTTATTCTTGCGCTCTCAACGGGTATCAATGCCTTTATCGCACAGGTTCAGGAGGACACGCTTTCCACGTATCCTCTTACCATCAACAAGCATACACAGGACATGTCGGCTATGCTTCAGGCTATGACGAGCACCTCAGGCAATCAGGACTTCTCGGATACCAACGAAATTCACGTTGACGATTCGCTCGGTACTATGATGGGCGCTATGTCATCCACCGTTGAAAACAACCTTGAAAGATTTAAGAAGTATCTTGAGGAAAACAACGATAAAATAAAGGACTACGTCAGCGACATCCAATACACCTACGACTACAACCTTCAGGTCTATACCGGTGACGGCAAGCACAAGGTTGGTATGGAAACTCTCTTCCAATACATGGGTGAGGCATTCTCGGGAATGGCCGAGCTTATGGAAATGGGCCAAGGCATGCCCATGGGAATGGACGTTTTCTCCGAGATGATAAACAATCAGGATATACTTGATCAGCAGTACGAGGTAGTTGCGGGCAACTGGCCCACAGAGGGCGCGCACGATGAGGTCGTGCTTGTAATCAACTCCAACAACCAGATAAGCAAAATGACGCTTTATATGCTGGGTATTCTTGATCCCGAGGATATTGAAGATGAAATGCAGGATCTCGTGAACGGTGAATACAAGCCCACCGAAATGGAGCCCTTCTCCTACGACTATTTCCTTGATCTCAAGTTCAAGCTTCTTACCACGGCTGATTTCTTTGAGAAGACATCAAAGACTTACGAAACTGCTGACGGCACCTACAACGTTTGGAACGATCTTCGCGAAAAGCCCGGCTTTGATCAGGAAAAGTACGTTACCGAAAACGGAATAGACGTTAAGATAGTTGGTATCATTCGTCCCAAGGACGGTGCGGCAGCAACATCCATTTCGGGTGCCGTCGGTTATACCAAGGCTCTCACCGAGTACGTTCTTAAGAAGAATGCCGAGAGTGAGGTCATCAATCAGCAAAAGGAAACTCCCAAGGTAAACGTTCTTACGGGTCTTGCTTTTGAACGCACCAAGTACACTCCCGACACCATTCAGGAGCTCATTGATAAAATTGACACGGCTACCATGGATATGTTCTATGCGTACATGACCGAGCAAATTCTCACCAATCCCGACTTCTCCGATAGAATTCAGGTTACGGATACGCAGTCATTCCTCGGAATGTACATGCTTCTTCCCCACGACAAGCAGGCGGAAATATTTGAGACCGTGCTTACCGCCGCAAAGGAAGGTGACACCACAGGTCGCGGAGTATCTACCGTTTGTACCATCGTTTCGGGTACCACCGGTGGAATTACCGTTACTGCCGACAACTTTAAAAAATTGCTTCCCGTTCTCGACGTAACAAGCGTTCTGCTTGCTTACAACGGAATTGCGGGTCTTACTGAAATTCCCACAGAGGAGGCTATGCAGCCGATTTACAGTAAGGTAAACGACTATATTCCCATTGAGGCTGAAACCACCGCCGACAACTTCCTTTCTCACCTTATGATGTGCAATCCTATGCAGCAGGCTGAGATCTTGGGCGAGGTGATCGATGCGGCTGTTGCGGCTGACAAGGATCAGGTAAACGCTATCTGCGGTATCGTTTCCGCAACTTCGGGCGTTGAGCTGAATGCGGACAACCTCAAGGCTTCTATGCCCTCGCTTATGACCAATCCCATGAGCATCTACACTCTGCTCAGCGGAATTGACGGTCTTTGCGACCTTGCGGGCGAGGATGCTATGAACGAAATATACGCTCAAATTACCGAAAGCATTAAGACTATGACGGTAAATAAGGAGATCTTCGTTACCATTCTCTCAACCCTTAACAAGGATGATGAGGCATTCATTCAGCTTGAAGAAACTCTCTACGGTATGGCTCCCCAGATAGACGCGACATACGAAAGCGTTCTCAAAACGCTTGACGATGCCGAGCTGGCTTCTCCCGATGCCATCAATTTCTTTGCCAAGGATTTTGAATCCAAGGAACGCATTGAGCAAATCATAAGCGACTACAACACCATGGTCAACGACGAGTATATTCGCGAGTATGAAGAGGAACACGGCAAAAAGCCCGACGGCAAGTCTCCCGACGTTCTTCAGTACAGCGACATTGTGGGCGCGCTTATGTCCTCGGTAACGATCATCGTAAACGCGATCTCCTACGTTCTTATCGCATTCGTTGCTATCTCCCTTGTAGTTTCCTCGATAATGATCGGTATTATTACCAACATTTCCGTTCTTGAAAGAACAAAGGAAATAGGTATTCTCCGCGCTATCGGTGCTTCCAAAAAGGACGTTTCCCGCGTGTTCAACGCAGAAACTCTCATTATCGGTCTTGCGGCAGGTGCTATCGGTATCCTCTCTACGCTTATACTTTGCGTTCCCATCACGGCTATCGTTCAGTACTTTACGGGACTTGACAACATAAGAGCAATACTTCCTTGGGAGGGCGCGGTAATACTCGTGATCATCAGCATGATACTCACGCTTATTGCAGGTATAATTCCCTCTCGCTCCGCAGCGAAAAAGGATCCCGTTATTGCTCTCAGAAGCGAATAATTTAACAAAATTTACGGCGGCTTGACTGTGTCAGGCCGCCTTTTTAAATCCCGTTTGCCATAGAATAAAATATTTATGCTTGTCATAATATTTAATTAGCAAATTTATGGATTTCGGGGACGCGCTTATGGCTTCTAAAACAAGGACATTTTTTGTTAACGGAATAACTCTGACACTTACCGCGCTTGCCATGCGATTGGTAAGTGTGATCTTCAACGTTTACGTATCCAACCGCGCGGGCAGCGAGGCAATGGGACTGTTTTCATTGCTCGGCAGCGTTTACGCGTTGGCTATTACCGCCGCGACCGCGGGAATCAATCTCGGTACTACAAGGCTCGTGTCAGATGCGTTGGGGCTTGGTGATACGGCGCTTGCCAAAAGAAGCGTCCGACGCTGTCTTTTGTACTGTACCCTGACCGGTGGCGCGGTGTCCTTACTGCTTTTCTCACTTGCCGAGCCAATCGCGCGTGTAATTCTCACCGACGCGCGAGCAATTCCGTCCTTGCGCTGCCTTGCCATAACTCTTGTTCCCATTGCCATCTGCTCAGCCCTTGGCGGTTATTTTACGGCGGTAAGGCGCGTTAAGGTACATGCCGCATCGGGAATAGCGGCTCAGTTTATCAAAATAGGCGCTACCATGATGCTGATGACCTCATTCACAACGGGTACTCCCGAAAACATGTGCGTTTTACTTGTGCTTGGCGGTGCCGTGGCTGAAGTCTTTTCCCTTGCCGTGACCTTTACACTTTATTTGTTCGACGTAAAGCTCAAGCTAAAGCCTACGTCGGTCAAAAGTGCCGAGCCTATTGTAAAAAAGCTCCTTGGAATAACGCTCCCCGTTACCTTCAGCGCGTGTATCCGCTCCGCATTGTCTACCTTTCAGCACGTTTTAGTTCCGCGCGGTATACATAAAAGCGGAAAAAGCTGGTCCGCGGCACTGTCATCGTACGGTGCTTTGCACGGAATGGCACTCCCGCTCCTGCTTTTCCCCTC
>JBGVJM010000075.1:0-4948 GCA_045129415.1 Eubacteriales bacterium | reverse complement strand
TGAGGATCAGCCCATTTTTTTGCTCTTACGATAATTACGGATATTAACGATGCCAAAATTCCAACGCCGCAAATAAGTATGGGGAAAAGAAGATGCTTAAAGGAAAGACCCGTAAAGAGAGCCATGGTAAGACAGGAAATTATAGAGCCAACGTACGACTCTGTAAGGTCAGAGCCCATGCCCGCGATATCGCCTACGTTGTCACCAACGTTATCCGCGATCGTAGCGGGGTTTCTGGGGTCGTCCTCGGGAATACCTGCCTCAAGCTTACCGACAAGGTCCGCACCAACGTCCGCAGCCTTGGTGTAGATTCCTCCGCCTACACGTGCAAAGAGCGCGATAAGCGAGCAACCCAAGCTATATCCAGTAAGTATCTGGACAGGAGCTGCAACGTCACCCGTAATAAGATAAACCACGAGGAAAATGCCTACAAGTCCGAAAAGACCGAAGCCCGCAACGGAAAGTCCAAGCACTGCGCCGCCGCCGAATGCGGTCTTGAGCGCACCGGACATTCCCTCTTCCTTCGCCTTCATAGCCGTTCTGGCATTAGCCTTTGTGGCAATAGCCATTCCTATCCAGCCCGCAGCCGCGGAAAAGAGCGCGCCGACTACAAAGCAGATTGCAGCCTGCCAGCCGATACCCTCCGCACCCTGAAGCGCGGGAATAAAGCCGAGAATAGCGAGAAGCGCACCAACTCCGAACACAAACGGAATTATCAGCTTGTATTCGCGCGTAAGGAAGGTCATTGCTCCCTCGTGAATAAAATTCTGAATCTCCTCAACCCTCTTGTCCGCTATTTTGAGGCGGGCAACCTTGCGGAACAATACGAAAACGTAAAGCATGGTTACCACTGCCGCAAAAGCGACCAGCAGAAGAGGAATATAAACGTTCTGATCCATATAAATTATCTCCTTTCAGATTGTCAACACGATTATTGTATCACAAAAGCCTTTTATTTGCAAGGCATTTCTCAAATTCATCAAAACATTTTGTTGACTGCCTCAACAAAACCGCAAGCATCCGTAAGAACGTTGAGCGCTGATAACAGCGCATTCGCCGTCATGCCCTCGGGCAGTCCGAATTGCTTGGCAAGAGCGTCCCTTTTTGCCGCGCTTTCCGCACCACCCGAAAGTCCTACCTCGAACATATCAAGCTTGGTTATCTCCTGACCTCTCGCCGCACACTCTCCGTCCGTTGCGAATGGCTCAAGCAGGCGGCGGAGAATATCGGCATCCGTGCCTTCAACACCAAGATATCCCTCCTTCGAGGGTGCCGTCTTGCGCCTTTCCTTGCCTGCGACCTGAGGAATGTAAAGCGGTATGATCCTATCCTTTGGAATAGCGCCCACAATATGCGAACGTATCAGCTTGCCCGCGCCGTCCGAGTCGGTCAGCACGATTATTTTGCTCTTCTCGGCAAGCCTTTTGATCAATGCCAGGCGCTCGTGATTTTTAAATACTCCAAAGCCGTCCGTTTGAATAACGGTCGCCTCGGCTATCGAGTCTATCTTAATTTTATCGTATTTGCCTTCCACAATGATGGGAAGCGCGATCTTAAGCTTTTCCATAATTTGATCTTATATCGCAAAAGCGAAATACAAAATGACAAGTGCGCCGAGTATAATGCGGTAAACTCCAAAGGGCGCAAAGCTGTGCTTCTTGACAAATTCCATCAAGAACTTTATGCAAACCATGGAAACGGCAAATGCAACCACGCTTGCAACCAAAAGCACTATCCAGGCAAGCGCGGGGACGTCTACGCCGCTCTCCATAACGTAATCAAAAAATCCGTAGCCCTTTAAAAGTGACGCGCCGACCATCGCGGGAATACCCATAAAGAAGGAAAATTCCGCCGCCGCAGGACGCGAAATGCCAAGCGTTCTTGCTCCAAGAATTGTTGAGCCCGAGCGAGAGGTGCCGGGGATAATGGAAAGTGTCTGAAAACAACCGACGAGGAGAGCCTGCGAATAAGAAATGTCGTCCACGCTATCAACCCTTATGGGCTTGCCCGACTGCCATTTTTCAACGATGATGAACAAAACACCGTACACGATAAGCGTTACGGCAACGGTTACCCAGTTGTATATCCAGCCGTCAATGTCCTTACCCGTGACCTTTTCGAGTATCTTGTCGCCAACGATGCCGATAAGCGCGGCGGGAACGCTTGCGATAACCACCTTTAGCCAAAGCGTCCACGTTGCCTTCTTTTGTGCAGCACTCTTTGAGGGCGCAAAGGGATTGAGCTTGGAGAAGAACATTACAACTACGGCAAGTATGGCGCCAAGCTGAATTACTACCTCAAACATGCTCATATATTCCTCGGCAAAGACAGGACCAAGCTCGCCGCCTACGTTGAGCTTCAAAAACTCGTCAAGTAGAATGAGATGTCCCGTTGAGCTGACGGGCAGCCACTCGGTTATTCCCTCGACCACACCGAATATTATGGCTTTGATAATTTCTATAAATTCAGTCATATTTTCTCCTTATTATTCAGCACCGCGCATTATATCGCCCTCTTTGACCTCGAAAGGAACTCTGCACCAAAAGACCATTGACGGGTGCGGCGCGGATTCAGCCGCCTCGCCCTTTTCGGTGTAAATCTCCGTCACATCAAATGCTCTGCCCGTCTTTTTCGGCGAGATCATCTCGGCGTGATCACCTATCTTCACTTTATTGCGCTGAACAAAGCGATAAAGCCTTCCCTGCTCATTTTCAAGCTCGACGCCGCGCGCCAAAATCACCTGCGCCTCATCATCATTATATTCGGTAGCCGTTGCGAAATACGCCTTGTCGCGAATATATCCCGTTTGTGTGCCGAGCTGGGCGTTCTCTATTGGCTTGTCAAGATAATAGCCCGTACAATACTCTCTGTGCGAAACACATTCAAGCTCGCGAAGCCACATGGGATCGTACTCATATTTTTCGGGATCGTCAAGATAAGCGTCTATCGCCATTCTGTACGCGTTGGTGACGACGGCGGTATAGTACGCACTCTTCATTCTTCCCTCTATCTTGAAGGAATTTATTCCGCTGCGGATAAGCTCCGGTACGTGCTCTATCGTGCACATATCCTTTGAGGACATAATAAATGTGCCAAGCTCGGTCTGCTCTATCGGAATGGGCAGATCGGGACGCTTTTCCTCATATATTATGTAATTCCAGCGGCAAGGCTGAGCACATCTGCCGCGGTTGGCATCTCTGCCCGTCATCATATTGGAGAGCATGCATCTTCCACTATACGACACGCACATAGCACCGTGTATAAATGCTTCAAGCTCAACGTCGTCAGGCAATCTTTCGCGTATCGCCTTTATCTCGGTAAAGGAAAGCTCTCGCGCAAGCACAAGTCTTTTTGCACCGAGTGCCGCGTAAGCCAATGCTGCCTCGGGAGATACTATGCTTGCCTGCGTGGAAACGTGGATCTCGGCGGTGGGCATTATCTCGCGCACCGTGGTCATAACGCCAAGGTCGGCTACGATAAATGCATCTATTCCCGCGTCCTTTACATCCGAAAGGAATCGGCGAAGATTTTCGTATTCGTCGCCGTGAGGCATGGTGTTGAGCGTCAAATAAAGCTTTTTGCCACGCTCGTGAGTATATTTTGCCGCATCGTAAAGCTCCTCAACCGTAAAATTGTCCGCCGCGGAGCGCATGCCAAAGCTCTGACCGGCAAGATATACTGCATCAGCGCCGTAAAGCAGGGCGGCGCGAAGCTTTTCAAAGTTGCCTGCGGGAGAGAGCAGCTCGGGTCTTTTTATCATTTCTTTCATAGTTACCACCAATTATGAACATATTACTTCATTTTATATTTTACCACAAAGCCACGCTGTTGTCAACCGAGGCAAAACAAATAAGAGGCGCAAAATCCCCAAGATAAATGCTCTCACCTATTGCCAAGCGTTTGAATTTGTGATAAAATATAGACAACACCTTTTATGATCGGAGAACGCCATGAAAAAATTAAGAGTCGGCATTATCGGCTGCGGCCGTATTTCACCAATGCATCTCATCTCAGCCGACATGTTGGAGCAAGCCGAGCTGGTTGCTTGCTGTGACGTAAAAATGGACCGCGCACAAGCGACAGCCCAAAAATACGGCATCAAAGCCTACGTGGATTTTAAGGATATGCTGAAAAAGGAAGCCCTTGATGCCGTGCATCTGTGTCTTCCCCACTATCTCCATACGAAAATAGCGCGCGAATGCTTCAAATACGGAGTCAACGTTCTTTCCGAAAAGCCTATGGATATCGATCTTGTGTCCGCCGAGGCGGCGATAACAGAGGCAAAGGAGCGCGGAGTGCTTTACGGAGTCATTTTTCAATGCCGCTATAACCCTTCCGCAAGACTTGTAAAGAACGCCATCGACTGCGGTAAGCTCGGTCGGGTGATCTCGGCTCGCTCGGTGCTTACCTGGAAACGAGAGCGCGACTACTATATGAGCAGCGATTGGAACGGCAGCTGGGATAAAGAGGGCGGCGGAGTTATAATCAATCAGGCGATACACTCCATTGATCTTGTCAACTGGATGGTGAACAGCGATCCCGAAAGCGTATCCTGTACCATGAGTCAGCGGGATGACAAGGGCATTTCGGTTGAGGACACCGCCGAAGGACTCGTAACCTATAAAAACGGTGCGAAATATGCCTTTTACGCAATGAATAATTACGGCTGTGACGAGCCCATTGAGATAAGACTCTACTGCGAAAACGGAAAGGTCACCTTGGACTACGACAATGCAATAATTCGCTATAACGACGGCACGGTTGAAGAGATACATCCCGACAAGCAGCCTATGCAATATCCAGGCGGCAAAGTATATTGGGGAGTACAGCACATTCGTCAGATAGAGCAATTCTACAACGCCTGCCTTGGTCTTGAAGAGCTTGAGGTTGATGGCGAGGAAGCATTGAAAACACACCGTCTCGTTATGAAAATGTATGAGGTCGGCGG
>JBGVJM010000074.1:0-13432 GCA_045129415.1 Eubacteriales bacterium | reverse complement strand
CAATTATACCGTATATTCCGACGCTTCGGTGATGACTCGCCGTATCGTCTATAAAAACTGCGGCGATAAGACTGTAAAGCTCCGCCGCGCATATTCCTTTACTCTGGGACTTTTCGGCAACGATTATGACGTAATAACCTTCCCGGGAAATTGGATGGCGGAAAGAACGCCCGAAAGAAGACCGCTTGCTCATGGCGTTACAGTTGCTGATTCCAAGCGCTACTCGTCCTCGGCAACCATGAATCCCTTTATGGTAGTAACGCGCAAGGATACGACCGAGCGCTTTGGAGAGGCGTACGGAATAAGCCTTGTTTATTCGTCGTCCTTTACGCTCAAGGCAGAGGGCGTCAGCAACGGAGATACGATAGTAACGGGCGGAATAAACGATTTTAATTTTTCCTGGCAGCTTTGCGGCGGAGAGAGTCTTGAAACTCCCGAGGTCATTTTATCCTACTCAAACGAGGGACTTGGCGGCATGAGCCGTACCATGCACGACGCGCTCCGTGAGCATATCATAAACAAGAGATACGTAAAGGCGCACCGTCCTATCGTTATAAACAACTGGGAAGCGACCTATTTTGATTTCACAACGGAAAAGCTTTGCGCAATAGTGGATGCGGTTGAAGGCACGGGAATAGACACCTTCGTGCTTGATGACGGTTGGTTCGGCGCAAGAAGACACGATAGAGCAGGTCTTGGCGATTGGTACGTAAACGAGAGCCTTTTTGAAAACGGAATCGACGAGGTAATTGACCACGTACATAGCAAGGGCATGAAATTCGGTCTTTGGTTTGAGCCCGAAATGGTCAACGAGGATTCCGATCTCTTCCGCGCGCATCCTGATTGGGCGATAGGTGTTCCCGAAAGACCTCGCTGCTACTCGCGCCATCAGCTTTGCCTTGACTTAACGCGCAAGGAAGTAAGAGATTGCATTGTTGAACAAGTAAATAAGATGCTCCGTGAGCATAAGATAGATTACGTAAAGTGGGACTACAACCGCAACGTGACGGACGCGTATTCATGCGGCAGGGAAGCCGCAAGACAGGGCGAGTTTGCCCACCGTTACGCGCTTGGCGTATACGATCTTTGCGAAAGAATAGTTAATGCAAATCCCGACGTATTTTTTGAGGGCTGTGCAAGCGGCGGATGTAGATTTGATCCTGCGATGCTGTATTATTTTCCGCAAATATGGACGTCCGATAACTCGGATGCCGAGGCGAGAACCAAGATACAGTTTGGCACGAGCATGGCATATCCACTGTCGGCAATGTCCTGCCACGTATCCGCAGTTCCCAACCACCAAACGCGCCGCGTAACGCCCATGAATACGAGAGGCAATATCGCGCATCTCGGTGCAACGGGCTATGAGCTTGATACCACCGCCTTTACGGACGAGGATAGGCAAGCGGTCAGAGCGCAGGTCGAGGAATATAAGAGGATACAGGATATCGTGCTTTTGGGCGACCTTTACAGAATAGACGATCCGTTCAAAACCAATTTCTTTACGGAGATGGTTGTCAGCAAGGACAAAAACCGCGCGATCTTGTGCGTATATCAGCACACGTCAGAGGCAAACGGTGAAACGAGAAGAGTACGACTTGCGGGACTTGACAAGCAAAAGACCTACCGAATTGAAAAGCTTGGAATCGTCGCCTCGGGTGCCGCGCTTATGAACATAGACCTTGCGATAGATCTTAAGGTGCAGGATTTTGCATCCGATATGTACATAATTGAAGCGGTATGATCCCGTATATACAACCTACCAAATCAAATCTTTTTTGGAGAAATGCGAATGAAAAACAACACATTTAAAAAGCTTTGTTTAGTGCTTGCGCTGTGTATGCTTTTGGGCGTTGTATGCAGTCTTGGTGCTATAGCTGTTATGGCAAGTGAGACCGAAAGCGGTGAGGAGGAAGGCCCCATAGTCATTCCCGAATTCACCTATCCGACAACGTCGTACTCAATTCTTACCGAGTATATGGTGCCTGCAATTAAAATAAGCGAGCTTTTCCCCCTGACAACCGAAGTAAAGTGGGAAAACGGCAAGTGCATGATAAAGGATATCGGTGCTTTTAGCGCGGATATATATAGCATTGATCAAAACCAATATGTCGCGGCCGAGCTTATTGAGGTCGAGAACGTTGAAGAAGAGACAGTCGAGCGCTATTGGGCAATCGATATGTCGGAGGAGGAGTTCAACGCCAATAACGTGCAAATGCAATTTTACGGCGAGAACAACAGCTGGGGCATCTATTATACCAACGGAGAGCGCGAAAGACGGGTTACGTTGCATTTTTCTCAAGAAAGATGGATAGAGCTTTATTTTGGAGAAAAAATAGACGTGTACCGTCGATTTGGAGATTATCAGATAACGGATACGTATCGGATGACCGATGGATTCTTTTATTTTAGTGGACAGCGAGTTGCTACTGCCAAAATAGAGGTTATTTATGACCGATCGCTTTTTGATTACGCGAGCTTCTACCTTGGCGAACACTATTATAGGGTTGAGGCAAACGAAACGAACAGCCTTGAGTGGTTTATTTATCAAAATGGAGCGCTTCAGCCCTGCGATGCCCCCGAGGGTTACGAGAATGCAAGTGTAGTGGACTTTACCGTCCAAGCCCCGCTTCTGCACGGCTGTGAGCACGAGATATGGACACCTGCCGACTGCCTTGTCAACGAGCATTGTGCAAGATGCGGATACGAGCCCGATGGCGGAATAGCGGCTCTCGGACATGATTGGACAGACGCTGATTGCTACACGGCAAAGACCTGTAAACGCTGTGGCACAACCGAGGGAGAAGCCCTTGGCCACGATATTGCGGAAAACGGCAAATGCTCGCGAGAAGGCTGCACCTTCCAATATTATTTGGGTGTCGGAGATGAGTTTTACAGCTCTTTCTCTGAATATGGCATCTATGCTCAGGCAGGAGACACGGTAAGAGTCCTTGGAGACATAACCGAGGCATATATAAATATTCCCGAGGGAGTAACCGTCAATGCGGATGGCTTTACGGTTATCTCCGAGAATACGATGTATAACCGCGGAACGATAAATAGCGGAAGCTTTGTTGTGAACAGCGAGTCCGACTATATATACAATGAATCCACCGGCGTGATATTGGGCGGAACGTTTAACGGTCGCCCCGTAATGAATCAAGGTAATATCAATGGCGGAACCTTTAACGTTGAGTACGTTGAGAATTACGGAAGTGTTTTGGGCGGAGTATTTAACGGAGATATCTATAATTACGGTACTACGTATAACACAGGAAATCTGATTCTCGGTGACGGAGCATACATTCAAAATTACGGCGGAACGGTAAACTGTACTATGCACGTAGGCGGCAAAGAAAACTACGTTTACGGAAAAATATGCGAAATATGCGGCACGGAATATACCGAGCCCGTTGCAGTTCCCGACGGTCCGATAGACGATATAGTGCTGCCCGAGCTTTCATTCCCCACAAAGCCTTATCCCACGCTTGAGGAAGCAGGCATTCCGATAAAGGATATATTTGCGCTTTTCCCCGAGCTTATACCAATAAAGTGGGAAAACGGAAAGTGTATGGTAATGGATATCGGAGCCGAGAGAGCTTCCATAATGAGCGCCGTTGACTATATCTCCCTTGATGCCGTGCTTGAAGGCGCGTATTGGGTGGTTGATATGTCGGAGGAGATATATTGTCCCGAATCTCCCTATATCTATATTGAATTTTACGGAGAAAACAATGCTTGGTGGGTGAGCTACAACAATGGTACCCGCTCCAGCAATATCCATATAAAGAGATACGACGGTCTTTATATCAGCGCATATTACAACGACGAGGTGCTTGTAAGCCGATATATCGGAGCCGTCTCGATTGAGGATGCGTATAATTGGAATAGCGGTGCGCTTACACGTCAGAGAGTAATGGGACATCTTGACAATGGCGATTATGTGGATATGCACTACGCTCCCAACGGAGAACTTACCAAGTTCAACATTCAGACAGCGCAGGGAATCTTTGACTATTACGTGGACGACGGCTGGAAAACCGTTGCAAATGAGCCTTGTGATGCCCCTGCGGGTTACGAGAACATGGATATTTCGGAGATCACAAGCAAGCTTTATACCACAATAGGCTGCACACACGAGAGCTGGAACGATGCCGATTGCGACACCGCAAAGCATTGCGCAAGATGCGGCTTTGAGGAGGGAGAGGCACTCGGACACGATTGGATAGATGCTGATTGCCACACGGCAAAGAGGTGTGATCGCTGCGACGAAGTGGAGGGAGAAGCACTCGGTCACTTGCCCGCCGAGAACGGTCAATGCACCCGTGAAAATTGCGATTTCCGCTATTACTTAAAGGTTGGCGACAAATATTACGTTTCATTTATGGAATATAACTCATACGCCACGGAAGGTGACGAGATCACGGTTTTGTGCGACATTTACGAGCCGTATATCAATATTCCCGAGGGAGTAACCGTCAATGCCGAGGGCTTTACCGTTACCGCAGGCGATAATATATTCAATTACGGTACGATACTCGGCGGAACCTTTAACGGTACGGTGTCTAACGAGGGCACTATTTTGGGCGGCACGTTCAACAGATATATATCCAATTACGGAACTGTAAATAACGACAATGGAAGCATAATTTTGGGCGAGGGCGCGTACGTTGATCGCTACGAGGGTGTCGGCAGCGTTAATTGTAACTTGCACGTAGGCGGCGAGGCAACCTACGAAAACGGTGCTTTGTGCGCAATATGCGGCACTGAATACGGAGAGCCTCTTGAAAGGCCTGGTGAAACCGAGCCACCCATAAACACCGAGCCCGAGAACAGCGAACCCGAGAACACCGAGCCCGAGAATACCGAGCCCGAGAACACCGAGCCCGAGAATACTGAGCCCGAGAATACCGAGCCCGAGAATACTGAGCCCGAGCATCAAGGTCCTGTTGAGCTTCCCGAAATTACCTTCCCAACGATGACTTATAATGAATTCAAGGAAACGGGAATAGATGCGGAGCAGATACTTCGTCAGTTCCGAAAGCACATTGAATTCAAATGGGAAAATGGAAAGTGCATGGTAGAGGATATCGGTGCCGTTCGTGTTGATATGTACAGCTCTATAGATGGCAAGCTGCATCATGCGGAGCTTGTTGACGGATATTGGATCATTGACATGGAGCAGAGCGTTTTCTATGACGAAGAGAGCAGTGTCAACGTTTACTTCTATGGAGAAAACTGGGATGTATCTTATGCGGACGGCGAGCGCGAGCATCTTGTCATACTTACCGATCCTGACAGCGCGTATATAAGGGAAATTCAGCTATATTATGACGGCAGCGTAGAGGTTATAAGAACGTTCAATAGCTCTTTATATTGCATTGATTCTTACGGTGTTGACGGTTGTCTTATTGCTCAAAGAGTTGAGACGTACATTGATGATAACACGTTCTTGCGAATAAGATATAATGCGGATAAGAGTATAGACGAGATACATATTAGTGTATACGCAGAAGATTATTTCGGATACTATTACTCCGATGCAAACGGCTGGACCGACGAAATGGGTGAGCCTTGCGATGCGCTCGCAGGATTTGAGGACGCGAGCGAAGCATATTTTTCAAGCATTGCATACACAACCATCGGTTGTGAGCATGAGGTCTGGATAGATGCCGATTATGATATGCCCATGCATTGTGAGAGATGCGGATACGAGAAGGGTGAGCCTTTAGAGCCCGAAACGGATATTGAGACCGAGGGAACCGAGTCCGACGAGGTTGAGTCCGATGAGACCGAGCCCGAGGAAACAAATACCGAGACCGAGACGGAAACAAAGACCGAAGAAACCGAGTCCGAAGAGAATACCGAGACGGAAAGCGAAACGGAAACGGATACGGAAGAGACCGAAACCGAAACGGAGTCCGATACCGAGACGGAGTCCGATACCGAAACGGAGTCCGATACCGAAACGGAATCCGATACCGAGACTGAAACGGAAACCCAAACGGAGACGGAAACCGAAAGCCAAACGGAAACGGAAACTCAAACGGAAACGGAAACCGAACCCGAAAACGTTGCTCCCGATACCGATGGCGAGCATACGACACAGAGGGATGAGCAAACGGAGGCTTCCACAAAGGGCGGATGCGGATCTGTGGCAGGATTTGGCGGCATAGCAATAGTTGCCATAGCAGCACTCGGACTTGCTTCCTTCAAGAAAAAAGAAGATTAATTATCTTATCAAAACACAAAAAAAGCCTTGAAGCATAAAGCTTCAAGGCTTTTTTATCAGAATTCCTTCGCGTTGCCTATAATGTCGATTATAGTTTGATATGTTATTTTATTGGGGCTGGAAAACAAGGCATCAACGTAAGTGTGATAGCTTGTCGTTATTTTATTAATCAATTTTCATCAAGGCCTATTGATACTTGGATTTTATTGGTGGATTTAACATCTTTGACGAAATCCTCAAGCATTTCTTCTTGAATGAACATCATGGGTATTTTTACGCGAGATACACTGTAAGAATTGCTTTCCTCGTCATATGAATACAAATACTGTGTTCTGAACTCTATATCAAATCTTCTTGAAAGCATTTTTCCCGAAATGCCGCCGACGAACTTGCTTTCCCAAGGAGTAGCCTTTCCGTTAACGAAGAACTTTTCCTTCTCGTCTTCGGGATCAACGGCAAATCTTATTGATTCTATTCCTTCAATGTCTTCAAGATTGAACCAAAGTGTGTTGAAGGTAAGATCACCAAATTCTTCAAGTGATTCTCTGACCTCATATCCGATAAGCTTGCCGTTCTTGGCATCGTAAATTTCGCATATATATCCCTTGAATCCGGGAATTCCACTCGCCTTGTTGCCGACAACGGTAATGAAATCCTCATCAATATAGAAATCAGCTATGCTTTCTATGTTTATAGCTTCCGTGCCAAGATACTCTTGTATGTGTCCAACAAAGCTTCCGTCCTCCTGCAAGCTTATGGTGAAATAAGTAGCGCGCAGGTTAAGATACTTGATGCAAAGTGTGTAGGAGTTCTCGGTAACCGTATAGATCAGCGCATTATCATCGCCGAACTGTACGCGCACCGTTTTGTCATTGGTTTTGAGGTCCATTGACAGTGCGATTTGTATTTTTATTTCAATGGGCTGCGTTTCTTCTTCCGTTTCTTCTTCTGTTGTTTCTTCTGTTGTTTCTTCTTCGTTGATAGTCAATACGTATTCAAGCGCGTAATATATATTATCTTCGTCACAGTCAATGGTGGCGGAGTAAATACCGCTTTCAAATGAGAAGTGCATTGTGTCTGCGGGATTTGTATCAAGATAGTTGTTGTAAACGGAAACAGCTGTTGTGATAACTCCTTCGCAGGCATTCAATATTTCGAAAAACATTTCGGATTGGCTGAGGTTATCTGCAACCATATTCCATTGTTCGCCAAATCCAACTGTGGGAATATCGGACACGGGCACATCGAAGCCATAATCAACAGAATTGAAGGATTGTTCTGCGCAAGGCAGCATGGAATCGGGAATTACTGCGGAAGGATGCCATTTATAGCTTTGCAAAAGCTCTGAAAGATAATTCAGAAGGCTGATTTTATCAATGGGTTCCTGTTCAGTCTCGGTTGTAGTTTCATTATGTTCGGTGGTATGCTCCTCGCTGGTGTGTTCCTCGGTGGTATGCTCCTCGGCGGTGTGTTCCTCGGTGGTATGCTCCTCGGTAGTATGCTCCTCGCTAGTATGCTCCTCGGTGGTGTTACTGCTTTCGGAAGAGCCGGTAGTTCCACATGATACCAGAGCGAAAGTCAGGAGCAAGGCAAAGATCAATCGTATTGTTGTTTTCATAGTGATATGTCCTTTCGACTAATGGAAGTGATGGAATGATATTGAAAAGCACCAAGACTGTTTGGCCTCGGTGCTTTATTTTTTAGTTAAAAGCAAACCTTGCCGGGATTGAGAATATTCTTTGGGTCAAAGGTCTTCTTGATGCCTTGCATAAGCGCGATGGGCGTTTCGCCGTATTGCTTTTTGAGAAATTCCTTCTTTGCATATCCGATGCCGTGCTCGCCGGAAACGAGTCCGCCAAGCTCCTCAGCCTTGTCGTACATACGGTCAAAGCAATCGGAGAGAGTCTTATGCCAAGCGGCTTCGTCAAGCTCGTCGCGGCAAATGTAAACGTGAAGGTTTCCGTCACCCGCGTGACCAAAGCTGGGAATTCTTACGTTAAACTCCTCGGCAAGCTGATGGGTGAACTTGATGAACTCGTCAACCTTGTTAACGGGTACAACAACGTCGCACTCGTCCATTTCGGTAGTGGAAGCCTTTATAGCCTCAAGGAATGCGCCGCGCGCTGACCAAACGGCCTTTTTGCGCTCCTCGGTGTCCACAATATAAGCATCAAGCGCGCCTATTTCAAGACAAAGGTCGGCAACGATGCTCATATCCTGCTCAACCTGCGCGTCACTGTTGCCGTCAAAGGTGAGAAGAATGTATGCGTCGTTCTTGGTGTCGGGGAATTTCTTGCCAAGGTAGTCCTCGGAGAAGAGAATAGTGTCGCGTGACATGTATTCTATTGCGGTGGGAATTACCTTCGAGCAAATTATCTTGGGAACTGCCTCAATAGCAGTTTTCATATCGGGGAAAGGAACAAGAAGGCTTGTTGAGACCTTGGGCAGGGGAACGAGCTTGAGCACCGCCTCGCAAATTATGCAAAGCGTGCCCTCGGAGCCTATAACGAGGTCCTTGAGGCTATATCCCGAGCTGTTTTTAGCAACCGTTGCGCCGAGAGTGAGGATCTCACCGTTGGGCATAACGACCGTAAGGCTTCTTACGTAGTCTCGCGTAACACCGTACTTAACGGCTCTCATTCCGCCTGCGTTGGTGGAGATATTACCGCCGATGGTTGCCGATTTTTCACCGGGATCGGGCGGATAGAGGAAATCGTTTTCCTCGGCAAATGCCGCAAGCTCCATAAGCAGAACTCCGGGCTGAACTCTTACCGTCAAGGTGCTCTTGTCAAGCTCGAGGATCTTGTTCATCTTGGTGGTTTCAAGAAGAATACCGCCCTCAATAGCAACAGCCGCGCCTACAAGTCCTGTGCCGCTTCCGCGCACGGTAACGGGAATTGAGCGCTCGTACGCGTGCTTCATTATAGCGGATACCTGCTCGGTCGTGCGAACGCGAACGAGTGCTTCGGGCATTTTTTCAATACCGCCAAGCTCGTCGTGCGAGTAGTCGGGATTTATTGCATCTCCGCACAAGACCTCGGTCTCGCCAACAACGCTTTTAAGAAATTCTATATCCGCAGAAGTGATCTTGTTGTACATTACACGCCCTCCTTGATCGAACTTATAAGCTTGGGAACTATTTCGTTGACGTCACCGACTACACAGTAGTGTGCAACGTCGAATATAGGAGCGGAGGCATCGGTGTTTACTGCAACTATGCAATCCGATGACTTCATACCTGCGGCAAACTGAACGGCTCCGGAAATTCCGAGACAAATGATAAGCTTGGGCTTAACGGTTCTGCCCGAAAGACCTATCTGATGCTTTGCATCAAATACGTTAGCTTCAACCAAGGGTCTTGTGCAGGCAACCATACCGCCTAAGATGTCGGCAAGCTCGCGCGCCTGCGCCATCATAGCTTCACTTGATGCGCCGCGTCCAACGGCAACTATAACGTCAGCTTCGGAAATGTCAACGTCCTTGGGCTTTTTGTAGGTTTCTATTACGTCAATGGCGGACTTCAACATATCGTTCGTAACCGTCATATTAACGATCTCTCCCATAGCATCCTTTGTGGGAGCAGGCTCATTGAATACCTTGTAGCGAGCCGTGCAAAATTGGGGACGTGTATTAGGCGTAACTATTTGCGCCATAATATTGCCGCCGAATGCAGGTCTTATCTGAATGAGATCGCTGTTTTCCTTCATTTGAAGCACGGTGCAGTCCGCGGTAAGTCCCGTGCGGCAACGAGCCGCAACTCTGGGTGCTAACTGACGGCCGAGATTGGTTGCTCCAACGAGAATGGAGGAGGGATGATGCTTTTCTATAAAGTCGCAAAATGCCGCGGTGTAGGGCTCGATCTTGAAATTCTTGAGTGCCGCGTCATCATAAACGAACACCTTGTCAACGCCGTAGTGCAAAAGCTTCTCGGCATGCGCCTCAAGCTCGTGACCGATCATAAGCGCGTAAACGGGATGACCTGTAACCGATGCAAGCTCGCGAGCCTTGCCGCAAAGCTCAAGGGTTACCTTGTGCATGCTACCGCCCGAGCAATCCGCGTAAACGCAAACGCCGCGCCAAAGCGACTTGTCAAGCTCGGCTTTTTTGGCTTCCTCAACGTATTCAACAACGCCGCCACCCTTGCGCACACACATCTTGCACATCTTGCAGGCGGAGGAAATATCAAGATTTTGTCCGTCGTAGCTGATGGCGCCGAAGGGACAAAGCTTAACAAGTGCGGGGCCGTTTTCGGGAGTGACTAAATTTTGCTTGATAACCAACTTGCTCATTATGTAAGTCCTCCTTAAACCAATTTTTGTGCGCGGAGCAAAGCATAAAGCTGTGCTGCCTGCTCGTCGGCATTGCCACAGACGTTGTGCTTTGAAACGTTCTTTTCGGGCGGGAAAATTCTCTCAACCTGGGTAGCCGAGCCGGTAAGACCGTAATGGCTCTCGTCCTGATCCTCAAAGTCGGCAAATGAGAAGAACTTAACGTCGTCCGCCTTGATAGTCTTTCTCGTCTTATAGGAAGGAAGACGGGGAGTGTTTATATCGCCGTCAACGGAGATAAGGCAGGGAAGCTTGACGGAAAGCTTGACGTTCATATCGTCGAGCGCGCAGGTGGCAAATATCTTGCCCTCAGCCACGTCGTCAACCGAAAGAACGTTTGAAATATTTGCAAGACCGAGATATTCGGCAACCTCAGCGCCAACCTGCGCCGTATCGCCGTCCGTGGTCTGCTTTCCGCATATAATGAGGTCAAATTCGCCGCATTTTCTGATGCCCTGAGAAATGGTGTAGGCAGTTGCAAGCACGTCCGCACCGGCAAACTTACGGTCGGAAAGAACGGTGCCGCGCGATACACCCATAGCGATGGTTTCCTCAATGGCAGACTTAGCCTGAGGGGGACCCATTGTTATGCACTGTACCTCGCCGCCGAATTTCTCGACGAGAGAAAGAGCCACCTCAATGGCGTAGAGATCATAGGGGTTGATCTTGCTTTGTATTCCATTTCGCTTAAGCACACCTGTTACGGGATCTACTTCAACGTTGTTTGATCCCGGAACCTGCTTTACGCAAACCAAAATTTTCATTACGTACCTCCGTTTGGGAAATTTTGCAATATACACAACAATTATAACATATACCACCAACTTTTTCAATAGTTTTTTGGCTTTTTTGTGGAAAAAACGGCAAAAAATATGACTGTAAAGAGGTTAAACAAAGCAAAAAGTCAAGCAAAAGAGCAGGTGTCACATAAACGGAGAAGTGTATAATTTTTTGCCATTTAATTTTGTTAATTCTATTGACACGGGTTGTAAATTGTGCTAATATTAAAATGTAGGCATATTGCTTATATAATAAAGCTTTTTGAGAGGTAAAACATGTTAGCTATCAAAAACGGAAAATTGGTGCTTGAGGATGGCATCGTCGAGGGTAAGGCTGTTCTCCTTGAAAAGAAGATCGAGGGAATAGTTGACGAGTGTGATATTCCCGCGGATGCTACTGTGATAGATGCGGAGGGTGGCTACGTAACCCCCGGATTTATCGAGCTTCATATCCACGGATATCTCGGTAAGGACGTATGCGATGCGGACGAGCAGAGCGTAAGGATCATTGCAAAGGGCTTGCTTGAAAACGGTGTGACCGGATTCCTTCCCACCACTATGACGGTGGATATGGAGGTAATCAAGGGCGCTATTGAGGCTTGCCGTAAGGTTATGGCTGACGGAGATGAGCTGGACGGCTCAACCGTGCTGGGTGTTCACGCCGAGGGGCCCTTCATTTCGGCATCCAAGAAGGGCGCGCAGGACGCAAGATACATACTTAAGCCCGATGCCAAGTTTGTCAAGGAAAATGCGGACGCGATAAAGCTTATCACGTTGGCTCCCGAGGAGGACGAGGATTTTGCGGCTATCCGCGAGATCTGCCGCGACACCGACGTTGTCGTCTCCATGGGACATACGTCCGCGGATTATAAAACGGCAAAGGCGGGAGTTGAGGCAGGCGTAAGACACGCAACTCACCTCTTTAACGCAATGACTCCCCTTACTCACAGAGGTCCCGGCGTAGTCGGTGCGGCACTTAATTCCGATAGCGTAAGCTGTGAGCTTATCGTTGATACCTACCATGTTGATGCAGCTCTTTACGATATAGTTTATAAGCTCAAGGGCAGAAAGCTTTGTCTTATTACGGACTGCTTGCCCGCAGGCGGACTTCCCGAGGGTGAGTACACCTTGGGTGGCGCAAAGATAATCTACCGTGACAACATTTGTCGTCTTGAGGACGGCACTATTGCAGGTAGCGTTCTCCATCTTAACAAGGGTGTCTGGAACGTTTACAAAAACTCCTCTATCCCGCTTCACGAGTGCGTAAATTGCGCATCTCTCAATCCCGCAACCACGCTGGGAATAGCGGATAGAAAGGGCTCTATTGCTTATGGCAAGGATGCGGATATCGTAATCCTTGATAATGAATTCAACGTAAGAAAAACTATAATTGGAGGTACTGTCAAGTATGAAGCTTAAGGTTGCAGCAAAACTCGACGCGGGCTTTGTGCCCATGGCGTTGGTTTGTCGAGAAATGAGAGAGGGCACCGCAAAGGACGGTCAGGATATCGTTATCGCGGCTGAAAGAAACAAGGGCTACACTTTGGTTTACAAGACCAGAATTTACAAGGACGGCACGGGACACGACGAGGAGAACTGCAAGTACGTTGATAGAATTGCAAAGACTCTTCTTTGGGTATCGGGCGGCTACAAGCTTTATATCGCAGGCAGTGCAGTTGTCGGTGAGTACATAAAGAACACCTTCTGCTACGGCGGAACGAGAGATTTCGACGTTCGCTTTATGGAGAGAGTTTACGAGACCAAGTTTGAGGTCATCGTAACCGATCTCGAGCATGCTCCCGAGAACAAGTCCTCCGCAGCACCCGTAGGCAGACACCTTGACGGCTGCCGTATCGGCTTTGACGCAGGCGGCTCCGACAGAAAGGTATCCGCAGTCGTAAACGGCGAAACCGTTTATTCCGAGGAGGTCGTTTGGTTCCCCAAGCTCAACTCCGACCCCGAGTATCACTATCAGGGAATTCTCGAGGCTATGAAAACAGCGGCTTCAAAAATGCCCAGAGTTGATGCAATCGGTGTTTCATCAGCAGGTATTTATGTTAACAACCGCATTATGGCGGCTTCACTCTTTATCA
>JBGVJM010000073.1:0-2620 GCA_045129415.1 Eubacteriales bacterium | reverse complement strand
TAGTACTTCTGCTCGAGCTTCTTGCCGGTGAGAACTGCCTTATCAGCGTTGATAACGATAACGAAGTTACCGCAGTCAACATGGGGTGTAAATTCAGGAGCGTTCTTTCCGCGGAGGAGGTCAGCTGCAACAACAGCGGTTCTACCGAGAGGCTTACCTGCTGCGTCAACTACGTACCACTTGCGGACAACTGCTTCTTTTTTCTGCATAAATGTAGACATTTTAGTCATCCTCCAAAAAAATTAGTGTTTATTTTTTAACCTTGGATATTATAGCATAAGGCAAATTATTTGTCAATACCTTTTTTGAAAAATTTTTCGTTTTTTAAGTTTAGTATACACATATCTCTCGTTTTCTCGTTTTTTCTCGTTTTTTCATATTGTTTGCTCAAAAACGATTTTTAAAATTTTTTTCGAAAACATTATATTTTCCTGCTATATGCAACATTTGTTATATTTCCGCGATTGTTTTCATACAATAAAACAGTATTGAGGACAAACGAAACTGTACAAAGACGAGGAGGAAAATCAAGGTGATAAACGAATATAGACCGGAAGGGACGCTGAGCTTTACCGCGCGAAATCGCGAGCTTTTGGCACTTGGCCGCGCGGGACTTGAAAGAGCGATGGCACAGGGTATAATTTTAGAAAGCACTGCCCTTTTGTGTGACGGAGATATGAATCTGCACGTGGACCTGCGCGGCGCAGTTGGTATAATTCCAAGGAGCGAGGTTTGTCTCTGCCGAGATGGCGAGGACGTTAAGGATATAGCAATAATTACGCGTGTTGGCAAGCCCGTATGCTTCAAGGTTATGTCTATTGAGGAGCGCGGCGGCAAGACGGTTGCCTATCTTTCAAGGCGGCAAGCACAGCTTGAATGCCAGCATAATTTTTTGAATGATCTGATTCCGGGCGATATAATTCCCGCGCGCGTCACGCATCTTGAAAATTTCGGTGCATTCGTTGATATTGGTTGCGGCATAGTTTCCCTTTTGAGTGTTGACTGCATATCCGTGTCGCGCTTCTCACATCCGCGTGACCGCCTTTATAACGGAATGGATATCTATACCGTGGTAAAGTTCATTGACCGCGAGAGAGACCGAATTTTCGTGTCTATGCGAGAGCTGCTTGGCACGTGGCAGGAGAATGCCGCACTTTTCAGCGCGGGGCAAACGGTTGCGGGTGTGATACGTAGCGTTGAGAGCTACGGCGTTTTCGTTGAGCTGACGCCCAATCTTGCAGGACTTGCCGAGCTGCGCGAGGATACACCTATAAACGCTTCTGATGCGGTTGGCAGACTTGTAGCCGTCTACATAAAGAGCATCATTCCCGAGCGAATGAAGATAAAGCTGGTGCTTGTGGACTCCTACAAGGGCGAGATCGTCAGCCCCAAGCTCACCTATTTTACCGACTGTGCAAACACTCCGCACATAGACTATTGGCGCTATTCCCCACTCCAAAGTTCAAAAGTCGTGGAGACGGTGTTTTAAAGAAAAAATGAGCAATTCAAGTGAATTGCTCATTTTTGTTTATACCAATCTGCAACGCTTTTCGCCGCGGATGAAGGCTTCAATATTGAGGCTTACTTCCTCGCAACAGCGTACACGGGCTTCGTATGATCCCCATGCCATATGAGGTGTGAAAATCACATTTGAGCGGTTTGCAATGCTCATATATGGGTGATCCGCGGGCATGGGCTCTTTAGAGTAAACGTCAACGCCAATGCCGCCAAGTCTATTCTCTGCTATGACATCTGCGAGCGCTTGCTCGTCAACAACAGCGCCGCGAGCGACGTTGATGACGATGGCATCCTTTTTCATTGTTGCAATACGCTCACGGCTGATAAGTCCGCGCGAATCGTTATTAAGCGGTGTGTGTACCGAGATTATATCGGCAGTCTTGCAAAGCGTGTCAATATCAACGCATTCTGCATCGTCCACGGGGGTGCGCTTATATACGATCACCTTGCAGCCGAGCGCCTCGGCAACTCTTGAAACCTGTCTACCTATATTTCCGTAACCGACAATTCCCCACGTTTTGCCGTATATTTCGTGATAGACGGGTGTGAGAATATTGGCGGTCTTACCTCTTGAATAGGTGCCGTCAGCAACCGACCTTCCGTACTCTCCGAGGTGAGAAATAAGCGAGAGCGCCATAGCAACGGTTATCTGCGCAACGTTCTGCGTTGAATATCCAACTACGTTACAAACAGCAATACCGTGCTCTCGGCAATAATCAAGGTCAATGTTATCATATCCAGTTGCCGTTACGCATATAAGCTTGAGCTTTTTGCAGGCAGGAAGATTGTGCGCGCCCATCTTGAGCTTGTTCAAGATAATCACGTCACAGTCCGCCGCGCGTTCAGCAAAGCTTTGCTCGTCGGTGTTATCGTATGCGCAAAACTCGCCGTATTTTGCAAAAAGCGAAAGGTCAAGGTCGCTTCCGACGGTTGCGGCATCCAAAAAGGCTAATTTCATCATTTTTCCTCATTATCAAGGTCTTCAAGAGCCTTTTCTATTTCAGCTTCAATTTCAAGGTTGAGTCGTTCCTCAAGAACCTCGTCCTGATGCTTTTTCATTTTATAAAGTATATATGCGGTGGACGCTGCGGTTACGGCTGCA
>JBGVJM010000072.1:0-8238 GCA_045129415.1 Eubacteriales bacterium | reverse complement strand
CGGTTACGTCGAGTATGGTCTCGCCGTCTATCTGCAAGGGCGATGGACGGTCAAATTCAACCTTGATCTCCTTACCGCAAAAAACGTCAACGTGCTTTTTATGCTTTAGGTGCTCACCCTTGAAAAGCGAGGGGAACATTATGAGTGTATGAAGCTTGCCCGAGCCGTAAAACAACATGGTCGACACCTTCTTTTCCTCGGCAAGTCTTTCCTGATTCGGTGTAGGCATCATGCCACCGCCGTAAAAACGACCGTTCATTGTGGGTGCTATCCAAACCTTTTTATAGGTATGCTCAACTCCGTCCACCGTAACCTTTGCGTTTTTGGGCTTGTAATGGAACAAAAGTCCCTTAATGGCAATAGCGGTATAGTCCACCTTCTCGCCGGGCTTCTCGGCTCTTATCTTATCGCCCTCCTCACAGCAGTAGCCGTCTATACCAAAGCCTACTCCGTTTAAGAACTTGTAGGTCTTTCCCTTCACGGTAACGCTGGGCAGGTTACACAAATATTCCTTTATTGAATAAGGCTTGTCCGCCTTACCGTGACCTAAATCGTGTGCAAAATCGTTACCGCTTCCGCTTGCAAAATAAAGAATATCGTTTGAGATATTCTCGGCGTCGGTCTCATTGATAAATCTGTTAAGCGTTCCGTCTCCTCCGCAGATAACAAGATAATCGTCATCCGAAAGATTGTCTAAAACGGTGGAATAGCCCTTTGTCATGTCACAAAGCACTATCTCGTCTTCGATCATTTCCACGATACCTTTAACGCTGTCGAGGCAACCGCCGTTGCCTGCAAGAGGGTTGTAAAAAACGTATGCCTTTGCCATACTGTCCTCCAAAAGCCGTCAATTTGACTGATATTTTGACTCAAAAAGCCATTATTCGACATGATTATACACTCCTTTTTTTAATTGAGTGTTAAATTTTGTAATTACGAAAAAAATTTAGTGAAACAAAAGACCGCACAAAAGCCGTTTTTCGTGACAGGAGTACGACAGGAAAGTATTGTTAAAATATACAAAAAGCACTACGACATTTTGGAAAAAATTCTCCACCGTAGGTATTTGCACAAAAATTACGACAAAAAATCGTACAAAATGGATATTTACAAAACCTCCTTTTGGGTGTATAATGAAAATCCCGAGTAAGGCTGCGATCCGCGTCGGAGCTTTATTTAATTCCTGCACAACCGGACTCTGTTTCTGCGAAATATCAAGCTAATGATATCATTGCGCAATGAAGCCAGCGGTTGTGCTTTCTTTATTTTTTGTCAAGTGCCAAAGGTTCTATAGCTCGCTCGGGAGCTGTAGCGCGCAAAAGGGCGCTTTTTTGTTTTTCTACTATAAAAAATATAAAAAATTCGCTTAAAATTCACTTAAAGTGTGGAAATTTTTCTATATATATGTTATAATATATATGATTATACATATTTTGCAGACACCAAACGATACGTATAAATTAAGCAAATACCCAAAATGGAGATAAAAATGTCAGAATATACAGTTAAAGCAGAACAGCTCTCGCTTCCCCTGGTTGCGCTTGACGGGACGGTTACCTTTCCCGGTGAAGTCGTAAACCTTGAGATAATCGACGATAGATACGGCTCGCGCGAAGCGGTACGCGAAGCATTTGAGAGCACAAAATATGCCGTGGCGGTTGCCATCACGTCGGAGGACGAGAGCGATCCCCGACTTGCCGCAGTCGGTACGGTAATAAGAGTCAAGCAAATACTCAACACGGGTGACGGTAACGTCAGAATAGTTGCCGAGGGTATGTCGCGCGCGGCTATCAACGATTTCCGCCGCACAGGAAAATATTACACCGCAAACGTGCTTTGCAAGACCATAACCCTGCCCGACACCCCCGGGGTGAAAAATCAGGCATACCTGCGCCGCCTTAACGACGCGGCGGCATCCTTAGCAAGACTTTTGCCTCCCCCCGCCGACAAGCTGCTTCCCTCGCTCAAATCACTTAAAAATCCCGCGATGCTTGCCGATATGATAGCCTCGGGACTGTTTATAAAGTTTGAGGATAAGCTTGAGGTACTGTCAACCTTTGAGCCCTATAATCGAATAGAGGTCGTGTTGGCGATCGCCGAGGACGAGCTTGAGGTGCTGGGACTTGAAAACGAGCTTCACAGAAAGACACGCGAGCGCATCAACAAGGGCCAGCGCGAATACTATCTTCGCGAGGAAATGAAGGCTATTCAGGAGGAGCTTGGCGGTGACGCGCTCTCCGAAATAGACGAATATCACAATAAAATAGAGGCACTTGAAGCTCCCGAGGAGGTCAAGAAAAAGCTGCTCAAGGAGACCGACCGACTCGCAAAATCCCCCTTCGGCTCGGCTGAAGCCACAGTGCTTGCAAACTATCTTGACGTTTGCCTCGAAATTCCGTGGAGTGCCTCCACCACAGACCGCGATGACGTCAAGGCGGCAAAAAAGATACTTGACCGCGACCACGAGGGACTTGAGGACGTAAAGGACCGCCTTACCGAATATCTTGCGGTAAAGCAGCTCAATCCCGACCTCAAGGGACAGATCATTTGCCTTTTGGGCCCTCCCGGAGTGGGTAAGACCTCCATCGCCGCGTCTCTTGCACGCGCTATGAAGCGCAAATACGTTCGCGTATCGCTTGGCGGCATCCGAGACGAAGCCGACATACGCGGACACAGAAAGACCTACGTTGGCGCAATGCCGGGCAGAATCATAAACGCGATCTCGCAGGCGGGAGTCAAGAATCCTCTCATTTTGCTTGACGAGATAGACAAAATGGCAAACGACGGCCGCGGAGATCCCGCATCCGCCATGCTTGAGGTGCTTGATCCCGAGCAAAACAAGTATTTCCGCGATCATTTCGTGGAGCTTGCCTTTGACCTTTCCGATTGCATATTTATAGCAACCGCAAACACTCTTGACACGGTTCCGCGCCCGCTTATCGACCGTATGGAGATAATCGAGCTGCACACCTATACCAAGAGTCAGAAGATGAGCATTGCCAAGAACCATCTTATTCCCCGTCAGTTAAAGCGTCACGGTCTCAACCGCCGCATGCTTAAAATAACCGACGAGGCGCTCTCCGACGTCATTGATTTTTACACTCGCGAGTCGGGTGTGAGAAATCTGGAGCGCGAGATAGGCGCACTTTGCCGAAAGGCGGCCGCGCGTATAGTTGAGGACGGAGCAAAGACCGTAAAGGTCACCCCCTCCACCCTGCGTGACCTTTTAGGCGCCGAAAAGATAATCTCCGAGGCAGTCGGCGAATGTGACGAGGTGGGAATCGTCAACGGCATGGCATACACCCAGTCGGGCGGAGATCTTTTGAAGGTTGAATGTGCCGTTATGGAAGGTACGGGCAAGCTTGAGCTTACGGGCTCGCTCGGTGACGTTATGAAGGAGTCGGCACACGCGGCAATAACCTACGCGCGACAGATAGGCTCAAAATACGGAATCTCCTCCGATTTCTATTCCAAAAAGGATATACATATCCACTTCCCCGAGGGTGCAGTCCCCAAGGACGGTCCCAGCGCGGGAGTGACAACGCTCACTGCTCTCGTCAGCGCGCTTTCGGGTATTCCCGTCCGCCGCGACGTTGCCATGACGGGTGAGATCACCATTCGCGGCAAGGTGCTTGCTATCGGTGGCTTACGCGAAAAGACTATGGCGGCATATAGCGCGGGTGTGAAGACAATACTTATACCGCACGATAACAAAAAGGATCTTGACAAGATAGATCCCGTTGTGCGCGAAAACGTGACCTTCGTGCTGTGTCGCACCGCTGAGGACGTGCTTGAGGCTTCACTTTTACCTAAAGCACCCATAATAGATACCGCACCGCGCGCGAAAGGATGTGATGAGGCGCCCTTCTCCATTGTCGGAGTGGCTCATCCCGCGCCTGCCTCTATATCGGTTTCGGCAACAAAATAATTTATCCAAAGTTTAAGGAAAGCTATGGGACTTAACATTCAGAACACAAATTTAAAAATGACCGCGGGACTTGCAAGTCAGTTTCCTAAGGATGCAATTCCCCAGGTCGCACTTTCGGGCCGTTCCAACGTTGGAAAAAGCTCGCTTATAAATACGCTGCTTGGCAGAAAAAGCTTGGCGCGTGTGTCGGCAACACCCGGAAAGACCATAACCGTCAACTTTTACGAGGTTGACAAGAAAATGTTCCTCGTTGACCTTCCCGGTTACGGCTTTGCCGCAAGATCGCACGACAACAAGGGACAGTGGTCGTCCTTGACCGACGGTTACTTCACCAAAAACAAAAATATCGACCTTGTACGCGGAGTAGTTCAGCTTATAGACAGCCGTGCGGGAATCACGCGCGACGACGCCATGATGCTTGACTACATGAACAGCGTACAAATGCCATACGTTATCGCAATAACCAAGATCGACAAGCTCAACAAGACCGAGCGCGCCGCAATTATCGAAAAGATCACCTCAGACGAGCTGATCAGGGAGGGTACACCTATAATTCCCTTCTCGGCTCTCAAAAAAGAGGGACGCGACGAGCTTTGGCGCGCAATTGCGGACATGGCACAAATCAAGCTCTAAGGAGGCTTATCCATGTTGTTTTCTTTGCTCGCGAGCGGGGATATAAAGCAGGCTATAATCAGTATCCTGCTCACCTTGCCCGTTATACTGATTGCCCTTTCCTTCCACGAGGCATCTCATGCCTATGCAGCATATAGAATGGGCGACAGGACCGCTTACAACTTGGGACGCATGACCTTTAATCCCATCAAGCATCTTGATCCCTTGGGCTTTATATGTATGCTCGTTTTCGGATACGGCTGGGCAAAGCCCGTTCCGATAAACGCGCGAAACTTCAAAAACCCCAAGCGAGGAATGGCTCTGACCGCAATTGCAGGTCCCGTTTGCAATCTTGTGCTTGGTGCTGTAAGCTCAATTCTTTACGCCGTTACGTTGTTTATAATCGTAACGTTTTCAAAGGAGCTCTACACTATGGAGTTTCTTTCCAATATAGTGACAGTTATTTCAATGTTTTTCCATCTTGGGGGAATGCTCAACTTTATGCTGGCGGCATTTAATATGATACCCCTGCCCCCGTTTGACGGATCGCGATTCTTTTCGCTCTTTTTGCCTACTAAACTCTACTTTGCAATTATGAAATACGAGCGTTACACAATGATAATTGTGCTTGGAATTTCCATGCTATGCTCACGTATATTTAACTTTTCGCCCTTCTTTTGGGTGGCTGAAAAGCTGTTTGACGGCATTGCACTCCCCATATTAACCATGCTTTTAAATATTTTCGGATTCTTTTGACTTTAAGATAAGGAGACCTTAATGGAAGCTTTGAACTACAGGCTTGAGACGTTTGAAGGCCCGCTTGACCTCTTGCTCTCGCTCATTCACAAAAACAAGATGTCCATAGAAGATATCAAAATAAATATCATCTGTGAGCAATATCTTGAATATATCGCGGCGGCGGAGGCGCTCGACCTTGAGCTTGCCAGCGAATTTATAGTTATGGCAAGCGAGCTTATGCTGATCAAGAGCAAGCTGTTGCTTCCCAAGGTCGAGGAGGACGAGGAGGATCCCCGCGCCGCCCTTGCCGATGCCCTGATCAAATATCAGCAGGCAAAGGAGGCGGCTCAAAAAATGGCTCCTCTGTATGCAAAATTCTCGGGAAGACTTCAAAAGGATACCGACGAAATAAGCATCGACAAGACCTTTGTGCTTGACCAGGAGATCGAAGACCTGTGTCTTGCAGTCCGCCGAATAGTCACTTACAACGAAAACAGACCAAAGCTCGACGGCGAGGTGTTTAAGCCCATGATAAGCTCACCCATCGTTCCCGTTGAGGTCAAGATAACGGGTATTTTGCGCCGTATGTCAGAAAAAAAGGCAACGTCATTGCGCGAGCTTTTGTCGGATGCGGTGTCCCTGCCCGACATGATAGCAATTTTTCTTGGTGTGCTTGAGCTTATCAAGATACGCAAAATACTTATTTACGATACTGTGGGCACGCTGCTTGACGGCAGCGCAACCTTTATGATCAATGAAGACCCTGACGACGTGGTAACCGCGGATAAGCTTGATGCGCCGCAAGACCGCGCGGATGAGAAGCTTGACGAGCAGGAGGAAATAGACTTTGAATAACGTTGAAAATCAAAATAACACCGAATTTAAGCTTGAGCGCGTGACCGCCGCCATCGAGGCAATACTTTACGCGGCAGGCAATCCCGTAGAATACGAAAAGCTCTCCGAGGTATTGGGACTTTCCCCTTCGGACGTAAGGAGCATGGTCGAAGCCATGGCAGTTGAATACAACAGCGAGGATTCGCCTCGCGGCGTGCTTTTGCTCACCTTCCCCGATTCCTGTCAGTTCGCAACCAAGGAGGAGTTTCTTCCCTACATACGCGAGGCGTTGGGTATCAAGCGCGGCGGAAACCTTTCAAACTCCACGCTGGAGACACTGGCGGTCGTTGCATACAATCAGCCCGTAACACGTGCCTTTGTTGACGCGGTGCGCGGAGTCGATTCCTCGTATTCCATGACCTCTCTGGTTGACAAGGGACTCATTGAGTCTCTGTCAAGACTTGACGCGCCCGGCCGCCCCATGCTCTATACAACAACGGAAAAGTTTTTGCGTGTGTTTGGACTTTCGTCGCTTGACGAGCTGCCCCAGACCGAGCTTTCTCCCACAACCTTAAGAGAAGAACAGCTCGCCATTGAAGAGATCGGATTTTCTTCCGCGATCAACGTAACACCCGATATCGATACGACCGAGGCGGAATGATCCGCCAAAAGTAAAAAAATTAGAAAGGAGTAGCAAAAATGGTCGCACTTGCGATAATACTTGGAATAATCGCACTGTTTGCGCTTATTTTCAATATCAGGATAAAGATAATCATTGATATGAAGGACGAGCTGCTCCTTACCCTCTCAATTTTGGGAATAAAGATAGGAATTCTTCCCAAAAAACAAAAAAAATACAAAATAAGCGACTATTCGCCTAAAAAAATCGCAAAGCGCGATGCCGCGGCGGCAAAAAAAGCAAAAAAAGCCGCCGAAAAGAAGGCAAAGAAGGACGCGGCAAAGAAACTGAAAAAGCAACAGGATGCCGATTCCAAGGCAAAGCTCACAAAGCAAGAGATAAAGGCACAAAAAAAGAAAAAGCGCGAGTCACGTCCTCCCCTACCCGATATGATGAGCCTGTTTCTTAACATTATCAAGCTTCTCTTCTCGGGACTTTTCAAAAAGTTTCATTTTCACGTTGAGCGCCTGCGCATCAAGGTAGGTGGTGCGGATGCCGCGCAGATCGCCCTGACCTACGTGGCGATTACCAACGGTCTTCATCCCCTTTTCGCCTTTCTTGACAAGGCATCTAACCTTCACGGAGTGCAAAATGCCGACATAGAGATATCCACCGACTATCTCTCCGAGGACATCGTGGCTGACGTCAGACTCGGCTTTTCAACATCCATAGGAGGAATACTTGGCGCAATCCTTAAGGTAGCGTTTAAGTTTATCGCAGGCTGGGTAAAAATACAGCCAAAGGCAAATGCTTCCACACAGCATCTTATAGATAACAAATCCGAAAGCAAAAGCGCAAAAACGCTGTAAATATAAGTCTTATATAAACGAAAGGAAATAAAATTATGTCAACCGAAAACAAGCTTCAACAAGTCGTTCAGGCAACCTTAGCGCAGATCCGCAATATGATAGACGCGGATACCGTTATCGGAACTCCCGTTGAGACCAAGAGCGGAACCACCATTATTCCCATCTCCAAGGTAGCTATGGGATTTGCAACGGGCGGTCTTGACTACAACGATAAGTCCGGCGGAGCACAGGGCAAGCCTCAGAACTTCGGCGCGGGCGGCGGTACGGGAATAACCGTTCAGCCCATCGGTATGCTTTGCGTTTCCAAGGACGGCGACGTTGAGCTTATCAACATAGGCATCAAGAACCCCACCGATCCTATGGAGCAGCTCTCCGACATCATCGACCGTTCACCCGAGATCATCGCAAAGATCAAGGCACTCTTTGCAAAGGATAACAAGCAAGAGGACGAGCAGTAAAAGGCAACATAAAGGCATAAAATCCGCATAGGACAAATATAATTGTACAAAATACTTGTCCTATGGGGGAGTTATGCCCACAATGCGGAAAAACAAAATATTACTTGGCGCAGCCGCAATTTTGGCGGTTGTGTCCTTATGTCTTGGCTCGTGTACGGTAAAGCCGAATGATAAGGAGAA
>JBGVJM010000071.1:0-5938 GCA_045129415.1 Eubacteriales bacterium | reverse complement strand
GGCAAGGATATGTATATCGAAAAGGACGCGCTCGTCAACGACGAGATAGACCGTCTTCGCCACAGTGCCACAAGCTCGCTGTTTGAGCGCCGCGACGTTATAATCGTGGCAAGTGTTTCCTGCATTTATTCCTTGGGTGAGCCCGACGAGTACAAGGACCTTGTTATTTCGCTCCGTCCCGGCATGACGATGGAGAGAGAGCAGCTGTTGCGCCGTCTTGTTTCCATCAGCTATACGAGAAACGATATGAGCCTCGTCCGTGACTCCTTCAGGGTGCGCGGTGACGTGGTTGAGATAATACCCGCAAGCATGGATTCAAAGGCGATACGCGTTGAATTTTTCGATGACGAGATAGAGCGCGTGTCCGAGATAAATATAGTCACGGGTGAGCTTATCCGCGAGCTTTCCTACGCGCCCATATACCCCGCAACGCACTATGCCGTGTCGGACGAAAAGCGCGAGGCGGCGATAAAAGAGATATATGCCGAGATGACCGAGAGGACAAAATTCTTTGAGTCCGAGGGCAAGCTTATTGAGGCGCAAAGAATAACCGAGCGCGTAAAATACGATATGGAGATGCTTTCCGAGATTGGATTTTGCTCGGGTGTTGAGAACTATTCGCGCATACTTTCGGGCAGGCCCGCAGGCTCAACGCCTTACACCCTGCTTGACTATTTCCCGAAGGACTTTTTGCTTTTCGTGGACGAATCGCACGTCACCTTGCCGCAGGTGCGCGGTATGAGCGGCGGCGACGTTGCAAGAAAGAAAAACCTTATAGATTATGGCTTCCGTTTGCCATCGGCATACGACAACAGACCTCTTTATTTTGAGGAATTTGAGAGCCGTATCAATCAAGCCGTGTTCGTCAGCGCAACGCCCGGTGACTACGAGGCGGAGCATTCGGAGCAAACGGTTGAGCAAATAATCAGACCTACGGGACTTGTTGATCCCGAGGTTGAGGTGCGCCCCGTTGAGGGTCAGGTAGACGACCTTATGGGTGAGATCCGCGCCCGCGCCGAGCTTGGCGAAAAGGTGCTGGTCACCACTCTTACGCGCAAGATGGCGGAGGATCTTACCGACTATCTTGAGGGTAACGGAATAAAGGTTAGATATATTCATTTCAATATTGACACCATAGAGCGCATGGAGATAATCCGTGACCTGCGTCTCGGCGTATTTGACGTGCTTGTGGGTATAAACCTGCTCCGCGAGGGACTTGACATTCCCGAGGTGTCGCTAGTTGCCATACTCGATGCCGACAAGGAAGGATTTTTGCGCGCCGAAAGGTCGCTCATACAGACCATAGGCCGTGCCGCGCGAAATGCCAAGGGCAAGGTCATAATGTATGCCGATACGGTAACGGGCTCTATGCAGCGCGCTATTGCCGAGACCAACCGCCGCCGCAAGATACAGGACGATTACAACAAGGCGAACGGTATCGTGCCCAAGACCGTAATTAAGGGTGTGCGCGATATTATTGATATGGGTGCTTCGCCCGCCGACCGTGGCAAGAGCAAGCTTGAAAAGAAGAAGGCGGCAAAGAAGCTGACCGCTTCAGAGCGTGAAAAGCTTATCGAGCAGTACACGCGCGAAATGAAGGAGGCTGCGCGCCATCTTGAGTTTGAAAAGGCGGCATATTTGCGCGATGAGATAAATAAGCTGCGCAAAGGATAAATAGCAAAATTTTGGAGGAAATCCAAAGATAATGGATAAAAACATAGTGATAAAGGGCGCTCGCGTCCACAATCTTAAAAATATAGACGTGACGATACCGCGCGACAAGCTCGTCGTTTTGTCGGGACTTTCGGGAAGCGGAAAATCGTCGCTCGCGTTCGACACCGTGTATGCCGAGGGGCATAGACGGTTTGTTGAGTCGCTTTCAAGCTATGCCAGAATGTTTTTAGGGCAGCTTGACAAGCCCGACGTGGATTCTATCGACGGTCTCTCTCCGTCTATTTCAATAGACCAGAAGACGACCTCGCAAAATCCGCGTTCAACCGTTGGAACCGTCACCGAGATATACGACTATTTGCGACTTTTGTACGCGCGCATCGGTGTGCCTCACTGTCCCGTTTGCGGCAAGGAGATAAGAAAGCAAAGCACCGAGAGCATAATAGAGCGAATTATGAAGCTGCCCGAGGGACAGAGATTTCTCATAGTTGCGCCCGTTGTCCGTCAGCAAAAGGGAATGCACGAAAAGGTGCTTTCGGACGCAAAAAAGAGCGGCTACGTGCGCGTGCGCGTGGACGGCAGTCTTTACGAGCTTTCCGAGGAGATAAAGCTTGATAAAAACAAAAAGCACTCAATAGAGATAGTGGTTGACCGACTTGTTATGCGAGATGGCATACGTCCCCGCCTTGCCGACTCGGTTGAAACGGCATTGTCACTTGCGGAGGGACATCTTATCGTAGTGCCCGTAGCCAAGGGACAGGAGGAAAACGAGGGCGGAGAGCTTTCGTTCTCGCAGTCTTATGCCTGTGAGGAGCACGGCATTTCGGTTGGCGAATTTGAGCCCAGAATGTTCTCCTTCAACAATCCGCAGGGCGCGTGTCCGCATTGCTCGGGACTTGGCGATACGAGAAAAATATCAATAGACCGCGTAATACCCAACAAGAGACTTTCCTTGTCGGAGGGCGCTATAAACGTCAACGGCTTTAAGTCCTTGGAGGAGGAGAGCTGGAACGGTCCGCTTTTCCGCGCGGTCGGAGAGCGCTTTGGATTTACACTTGACATGCCCTTAAAGGACTTTTCCGATAAGGCTTATAACGCTATGCTTTACGGAACGGGCGATGAGGTATATGACGTTGTTCGTTATTTTGGTGGCGAGGCGCATCGCAAGAACGTTAAGTTTGACGGCATTGTCAAGATGATGCAGCAGCGCCTGCAATTCGGCATGAGTCCCGAATATTACGAGCAATTTATTGAGGAGAGCGCCTGCGAGCATTGCAAGGGACAAAGGCTTAATCCCATGTCGCTCGCGGTAACCGTTGGCGGCATCAATATTCACGAGCTTTGCTCGATGTCAATTCAGTCAGCTCTTGATTTCGTGTGTAGCCTTGACCTTACTCCCACCGAGGAGGCGATAGCGCGCGAGATAATAAAGGAGATAAAGGCGAGACTTGGCTTCCTTGTCAGCGTCGGTCTTGACTACCTCACGCTTGCCAGAAAAGCGGGCACGCTTTCGGGCGGTGAGGCGCAAAGAATAAGACTTGCAACACAAATAGGCTCGTCCCTTGTCGGCGTGCTTTATATACTTGACGAGCCCAGCATAGGCTTGCATCAAAGAGATAATTCCAAGCTCATCGCAACGCTCAAAAAGCTGCGTGACCTCGGCAACACGGTCATAGTGGTCGAGCATGACGAGGAGACTATGGAGGAGTCCGACTATATCGTGGATATAGGTCCCGGCGCGGGTGTGCATGGCGGACAGGTAGTGGCTTGCGGAACTCCCGACGAGATAAAGCAAAATGCCGACTCAATAACAGGCGCGTATCTTTCGGGAAGGCGCAAGATAGCCGTTCCCGACAAACGCCGTGAGGGTAATGGAAATTATCTTACCGTCAAGGGCGCGGCAGAGCATAATCTTAAAGGCATTGACGTCAATATCCCGCTTGGAAAGTTCGTTTGCGTAACGGGAGTTTCGGGAAGCGGAAAGTCGTCCTTGGTAAACGGAATTCTTTATCCCAAGCTTGCGCACGATCTTAACCGCGCCATAGCTTATCCCGGCAAATGTGAGGACGTTGTAGGTCTTGAAAATCTTGACAAGGTGATATGTATAGACCAAAGCCCCATCGGTCGCACTCCGCGCTCCAATCCCGCAACCTATACGGGACTGTTTACCGACATCCGTGACCTGTTTGCATCCACCAAGGACGCAAAGGCGCGCGGCTACACGGCGGGAAGATTTTCCTTTAACGTAAAGGGCGGACGCTGTGAGGCTTGCGAGGGTGACGGTGTCAAGTGCATAGAGATGCACTTCTTGCCCGACGTATACGTAAAGTGTGATGTGTGCAAGGGAAGAAGATATAACGCCGACACGCTTGAGGTAAGGTACAAGGGCAAAAACATATTTGAGGTGCTTGATATGACGGTCGAAGAGGGACTCAGCTTCTTTGACGGACTTCCCAAGATAAAGAGAAAGCTTCAAACGCTTTACGACGTTGGACTTGGATATATCAAGATAGGTCAGTCGTCCACAACGCTTTCGGGCGGCGAGGCGCAGAGAGTAAAGCTTGCAACCGAGCTTGCAAAGCGATCAACGGGCAAGACAATCTATATTTTGGACGAGCCCACGACGGGACTTCACACCGCGGACGTTGCAAAGCTTCTTGAGGTTTTGCAAATGATATGTGACGGCGGAAATACCGTGCTTGTAATAGAGCATAATCTTGACGTTATCAAGTGCGCCGACCATATTATTGATCTTGGCCCCGAGGGCGGAGACGGCGGCGGACGCATCGTTGCCGAGGGCACACCCGAAGAGGTCGCACAGCATCCCACGTCCTACACGGGACAATACCTTAATAAGATCCTTAATAAATGATCCTTTGAGGAAGAACAGCTCAGGACTTGACCGTTCTTCCTCTTTTTTCATTAATTTTCGCGGTCGTATGGACAAATCGCGACAAAAGTGCTATAATATTCGGAGAACTACTTTTTATTTGTTCGGAGAACCAAGAAATGATTGCAAATTACCATACACACACATATAGATGCGGGCATGCGTCGCCCGACCACGAGCGCGCCTACATTGAGGCGGCTATAAAGGCGGGCTTTGACGAGATAGGCTTTGCCGACCATTGTCCCATGCCCGTTCCAAAGGAGATCGACAGGGAAGAATGCACCAAGGTTTTAGAGGTCAGAATGGCGCTTGACGAGACCGAGGATTACGTCAACACCCTGCTTGATATGCGCCGTGAATACAAAAATGACATCAAAGTCCATATAGGCTTTGAGGTTGAGTATTTTCGCGATGCCTTCGATGGATTTATTGATTTTATATCGCAGTTTCCCACCGACTATATCATTTTGGGACAGCACTTTGAAACGCTTAAGGACACCTTCTGGCTTGGCAAGGAGGGACGGCCCGAATCCTCATTGGTCAACTACGTGGACTTGACCTGCGAGGCGATAAAGACGGGCAAATTCACCTACGTGGCGCACCCCGACCTTTGCAATTTTTCGGGCCCCGTTGAGATATACGAGCGCGAGATGACAAGGCTGATAAAGTGCGCAAACGACCACAAAATGCCGCTTGAATTCAACTTTTGCGGTATGCAGCAGATGCGCCATTATCCGTCGCTTCCGTTCTGGCAGCTCGCAAATGAGATCGGTTGCAACGTCGTGTTCGGAAGTGACGCGCACGATCCCAAAAACATGCTCAACGAAACGGTGTTAAAGCATGCGGAGCAGCTTATAGCTACTCACAAGGGACTGCATCTTTTGGATAGAGTAAAGCTCGTATCCCCCATAAAATAATTTGATGTTGAGAAAGGAGAGTCACCGTGGCTCACCCTATTAAGCATTTCAGAACCATAACAAAGCATCGCCATTGCGTAATAAAGCATTGCTTTCGCGCGGGCATTGGCGCACAGGGCTTGCTCCATGACCTGTCAAAATATAGTCCCGCGGAGTTTGTTTCGGGCGCAAAGTATTATCTTGGAACCAGAAGCCCCAACGAAAAGGAAAGAGAGCTTTTCGGATACTCGTCCGCGTGGCTGCATCACAAGGGAAGAAACAAGCATCATTTTGAGTATTGGGTAGACCTCGACCCCAGGATAAAGCAATACGTTTCCGTTCCCATGCCGCTTAATTATGTCACCGAAATGTTTTGTGACAGGGTTGCGGCAAGCAAGATATATCAGGGCGATAAATATACGGATAGATCGGCTCTTGAATACTATCTTAAGGGTCACGCGCGCTCAAAAATGCACGTGCA
>JBGVJM010000070.1:0-2885 GCA_045129415.1 Eubacteriales bacterium | reverse complement strand
AAAACCCTCCAAACATATTCTATCCATTTAAAAATGGCGGGGGCGGATCTCTCGACGGCAAGAGTTTTGAAATTCAAAGCTTAACTTATCCGTCGTGCGAGCCGCCCCCATGTTTTTAGATTGTCGTGTATTGGTTGGAATAAACGACATCTTAAAATTTGCGAAAGAATTCGAGAGAAGGATTCTTAAGGAGGAGAGAATGTCGGAGCGGAGCAAAAACGCGCAGCCTTTTGCCGCGGAGACCTCTTTCCTCCTTAAGCGGCGCTCCTTTGGTTACTTTCCTTCGCTGCAGAAGGAAAGTGACACCGTTTCCTCGAGGTAGCGAAGCGGGCGGTCGGGGACGTCCGCCCCTACGGAGAAATGATATCAAAAGCGCATCGGCGGGAGCAAGACCCCGCCCTACAAAAATAAACACCTCACCCGGTACGAAAATTTTTTCATTTTTGTAGCCGACAAAATAGAACAAGTGTGCTATAATTAGTGCATGAGCGAAATAATTTTGATTAAAATCAAATCAAAATTGATTCAAAATCAAACAAAAATGCGTTTTTATCCGTGCTGAAAACGCAACGAAAAATTAATGAAAAGGAGGTAAAATGAGCAACATAAAGCAAGACCTGCTTCTGTTCGGAAACTGGCTTGAGGCAATGGAGGACATCAAGGCAACCGACTTCAAAAAGCTGATATACGCAATGTACTCTTTTCAAACGAAGGGCGAGCAACCCGTTGAGTTTAAAGGTAAAGCCAAGATTGCGGCGGCAATGATATTTCCAATGCTCAAGCGAAGAATCGAGCTGTCGGAATACGGCGCTAAGGGTGCTGAAAAGCGTCTTTCCAAGGCTTGTGATGGAATAAAAAGCAAGGAGTCCGAATTCTCCATGGCTTCAAGCCAGCCGCAAAGCCCGCCTCAAGCTATAGAAGAGAATAGAAAAGAAAATAATAGAATAGATTACTCTTCTCCGCAACGCAGCGCGGAGCAGAGAGGTCGCGGAGCGCGAACGCGACAAGGTCGCGTGGAAAGTGAAGAGGAAAAGGAAAAGTGGGCTGATTTCTTTGACGAAGCCGTAGCGCGAACGTTTTCAATTTTAGAAATGGAGTAATAAAAAGGGAAAAGACCTTCGCCTTTTCCCTTGATAAACAGTCAGTCCTTTTTAAGTGACTTTTTAGTTCCGTCGGGGTACTGAATAACAGTGTTGTCCAGCTGCTGACGGAAGTTTTTGCGGAATTCCGCTATAAATTCGGCTCTGAGACGGTCGCGGTCGGCGATCTCCTCGGGTGTGAGTGTCTCGCCCGCCTTGATGCGAGCCGCGTACTCGTTGAGCCTTTTTGTTCTTTCGGATACTACTTCTGCCATTTTGTTAACCTCTGATATTGAGACCAAGCTTGTAGGAGAGGTCCTTGAGTATCTTTGTCGATACCTTGTCGGCTTCCTCAACGGTAAGCGTGCGGTCGGTTGCGCGGAGTGTTACGCGGAATGCAACGCTCTTCTTGCCTGCGCCTATCTTCTCGCCGCGGAATACGTCAAAGAGCGCAACGCCCTCACAAAGCTTGCCTGCCGCCTTCTTCATTACCTCGGCGATGGTGCCGACCTCAAGTGTCTCGTCACAAACGAAGGAGAAGTCGCGCGTTACCGCAGGGAACTTGGGCAGGGGCTTGTAGTCAATAACCGTGTCGGCATTTGCCCAAATGTCGTCAAAGCTGAGCTCGGATGCATAAACGGGCACGTCAATGCCGTAATTTTGCGCTGTAAGAGGATGAATTTGTCCGAGAACTCCAAGCTCGTGTCCGTCCGCCGTTACGACCTTGGCGCATCTACCGGGGTGGTATGCCGCATTGTCGGCAACTGATACGTACCTTGCATCCTTGATGCCCGCGAGCGCGAGAATATTCTCAACTATGCCCTTGAGCGTGTAGAAATCCTCGTCCTTACCGTAAGATGCAAGTGTGATGACCTTCTTTTCGGTGGGAAGCTCATTCTCCTCGGGTGTGGGGAGATAAACGGATGCCATCTCAAAGAGGCGAACGTCCTCGTTTGAGAAATTAACGTTGCGCGCTACGACCTCAAGCATAGAGGGGAGAGCAACGGTTCTCATAACGCTGGTGTCCTCGCCGAGAGGATTGGAGATAACAACGCTACGTCTGAGCGCATCGTCGGCGCTCATTCTTATCTTGTCGTAATACTTGGGAGAAATGAAGGAGAAGGTCTGTATCTGATCCGCGCCCATGCCGTAGAGAGCGTGTTCGCAGTCAACCTCAAACTGCTGCTTGGGTGTTCTGCCGCCCTGTGTGGTCTCGGCATTGATGCAGGTGGATTTGATGTTATTGTAGCCGTAAATACGGATAATTTCCTCGGCGATGTCCTGCATGCAGGTGAGATCCTGACGGAAGGAGGGAACGTATATCTTGTCGCCCTCAACCTTACATTCAAGGCGCTCAAGCACGCTCTTCATGTAGTCGTATGAAAGCTCAACGCCAAGGAAACGGTTGATCTTGTCGGCGTCAAGAGGGAGAACCACGGTTTCGGGCTTGGTGGGGTAAACGTCGATAGTGCCGTCAACCACGTCACCTGCGCCGAGAAGCTGGACGAGCTCGCAAGCGCGCAAAAGTCCTGCCATGCAGTTTTCACTGTCAAGTCCCTTTTCAAAACGGGAGGAGGACTCGGTTCTCATGCCGTTCTTCTTTGCCGTTACGCGAACGGAAGGACCGTTAAAGCTTGCCGACTCGAACACAACGGTCGTGGTCGTGTCCTTGATCTCGCTGTTCGCGCCGCCCATAACGCCTGCAAGAGCGCATGCCTTTTTGCCGTCCGCGATGACGAGCATGGAGGAGTCAAGCGTGTGATCCTTGTCGTCAAGAGACTTGAAGCTCTCGCCGTCATTAGCGCG
>JBGVJM010000069.1:0-4250 GCA_045129415.1 Eubacteriales bacterium | reverse complement strand
TGCAGGCGGGCACGAGGTGGTTGCTGCCGACCTGCGCGAAACCGAGGTTGTGGGCTGTGAGGGAAAATATACCTTCGTTGCCATTGACGCTACCAATCCCGAAACCATGAAGGGACTTTGCGACGGAGCCGACGTGGTTATCACCACCGTAGGTCTTACGGGCGCATCCACAAAGGTCACGTCCTATGACATTGACTACAAGGGTAATATGAATCTTTATGCCGAGGCAAAGGCTGCGGGCGTTAAGAAATTCAATTACATCTCCGTTATCTCCTGCGACGAAAAGGGAGCAGAGGAGGTTCCTATGCTTCACGCAAAGTATCTCGTTGAGGAAGAGATCAAGAAGCAGGATATGGAATACGTTATCTACCGTCCCACAGGCTATTTCTACGATATAGCAAAGGTGTTCAAGCCCTACGTTGATAAGGGCGAGATGCAGCTCTTGAAGGGCTTTGGCGGTGTAAAGGCAAACGTTGTTGATTGCCCCGATTTTGCACGGTTTATAGTTGAACACATGAACGACACCAACGTTACCTACAACGTTGGAGGCAAGGAGACCTACACATATGAGGAAATGGCGGCTATGTGCTTTGAGGCGGCAGGCAAGCCCTTAAAGATCAAGTGGGCTCCCATCTGGCTCTTTGGAATACTTGCAAATCTTCCCAAGATAAAGAAGGCGGGAAAGCACGACATCATTCTTTTCTCCAAGTGGACGCTTAGCCACGATCTCGTTGGCGACACCGTTGTTGGTGACAAGAGCTTCGGAGAATACATAAAGAGCTACTTCGGTAAGGAGGGAAAGTAATATGCCCTGGGGACTTTTAGGTATACTTTTGGCAGTCTGCGCAGTTGCTTGTGCGGTTGGCTTTTATAAATTCGTTTATTTTCTTTCTATCGGATACGGCTTCGCCGTTGCTTTTGGCGGAATTGCGGTGCTCGTAATGTACATAATCGCGCCCACGACCACGCCTCTTTGGATAGTTCTTGCTCAGGCGGCGCTCTTTGTTGCATACGGCGCACGTCTTTCGGGCTTCCTGCTTGTTCGCGAGCTTAAAAACGTTACCTTCAAGAAGACCGACGTTGCAAAGGACACCCTCGCAAAGAACGGCGAAAAGAAGATGCCCGTATTCGTGCTGGCTACAATTTGGGTGTTTGTTTCCATTCTTTACGTAACCCAGGTAAGCCCCATGCTCTTCCGTTACGTTGAGGGAAGTGTTGACGTTATCGTTCCCGTTGTTGGCTTTGCAATCTCCGTGCTCGGTCTTGTGCTTGAAGCTATCGCAGATAAGCAGAAGTCTGCGCAGAAGAAGGAAAGACCCGACATGGTTGCAACCCGTGGTCTTTATAAAATGTGCCGTTGCCCCAACTATCTTGGCGAGATCCTTTTCTGGACGGGTGTATTCGTAAGCGGAATTACCGCATACGGCGCGAACGTCGGCTATTGGATAATTGCGGTTATCGCTTATATTTGCATCGTATTCATTATGTTTAACGGTGCACAGAGACTTGAAAAGCGTCAGATGGCTCGCTACGGTGAAAATGAGGAGTACAATGCCTATGCAAACAAGACTCCCATCATCATTCCTCTTCTTCCCATCTATCATCTCAACAAGAAATAATTTTCAGCTAAAGGAGAAACATCTATGAACGACTTTTCCGTTTCAATGGCTCTGGTAGACTATATTCCCGTTGTTTTCTTCTTTTTCGCAACCGCCATCCTTATGCGCGACCTTTATCACAAGATGACAAAGGCGTCGTTTGCGCTCTTTGCGGCAGGCTCGATCAACATTACCATCGCGGGCGCGCTCAAGGCAACGTGGAAGCTGCTTTACGCGGCGGGCATTTGCGATTTTTCGGCACTCAACAACATGTTTTTCCCAACGCAATCGCTCGGATTTTTGCTTGCGGGCACGGGAATACTCATAATGCTTCTTAAAAACCCCAACAAAAAGGCTGCTCTCGGCGTGGTTCCGCCTGTATTTACGGGCACGTTCGTCTTTGTCGGTCTTATGGTCGCGGGACTTGGACTTATTGACGCGGTGCTTTGCATTCTCGCAGTAAAGCTCAAAAAGCCTTGGCTTATAGCAATATTCGCAGTTTCCTTCGTATGCTCTCTTGGAATGGGTTATCTTTCAAGTCAGGACTTTACCGAGGCGGCAATGAACTGGATAGCCGAGGGAGTTAACGTCGTTGGACAGGGAACACTTCTTTTGGGTGTTGTTCTGCTTGACAAGAACGGTCTTTCAAATCTTGAATTGCACGGAGAGAGGGCATGACTGATAAGCTTCTTGACCTTATAGGTAAAAAATACACGCTTTGCCCCATAAGCGCGGGGGAATTTGCCTCGCTCAAGGCAAAGGGAATGACCTTCTCGGTCTCCGCCTACACCGCCGAGGGACTCGGACACGTATCGGTAATGAGAGCCAAGGGCTTTTTCGGGCTTATGAAAATGGACACTCTTATGATAGTGCCAAAGGAAAAGGACCTGCCGCTATATTCATACGACCGCATATTCGCAATGGGAAACGACACTCTTATCGTGGAGCTTTACGACACACAGCTGAGCGCTCCCGACCTCTCGGCGCTTGACGCGGCAAAGCAAGCCTTTTCAAGCCTTGAAGAACGCGATCCGGGCGAGCATTGGTACGACGGCATAAAGCTTAGTCAAAGCATATCCAAAAAGGGCAAAAAGGCGCAAACGGCACAGCTTGACGCATTGACGCTGGCACATTTCGAGGCATATCTTGACGCAGATGCGCATAACGTGACCGACATGGCGGCAAAGAGCGAGAGATCCGCGGCATACGTAAACGGACTTCTCAAAAACGGCGGCCCTTCTACCGACGTTTTCAAAAAGGAGCTTGGCGAGGACAAAACCGCAAGGCTTTTCAAAAACGTTTTGTTCGGAATCGGATAAATTCATCAAAAGGAGACTTCGGCGATGACAAAGCAAGAATTTCTTGATTATTGCAAAAGAACATACGGCACGTCGCCCGACTATCCGTTTGATGAGGATTTTGAAACGGCGGTGCTGCGACACGGCGACAACCGTAAGTGGTATGCTCTTGTAATGAGGGTGTCGCGACACAAGTTCGGGATTGACAGCGACGAAATAATTGACGTGGTCAATCTCAAGCTTCCGACAGAGATGCTCGGCTCGTTCGATGGCTCGGACGGTGTTTATCCTGCATATCACATGAACAAATTGCATTGGATATCCGTCCTGCTTTCCGACGCGCCCGATGACGTGGTGAGGTTTCTCACAAACGTGAGCTTTGAGGCAACCCGAAGAAAAAAGGGCAAGATATAATTATAAAAAACAAGAAGGGCGACCAATCACGGTCGCCCTTTAAAATTTGCACCTAAAGGAAAAGAAAAGTAATTATAGCTTCATCACCTTGATAAAACGGAACATTTCATCAGGACCTTCATCGGAGTCACGTCCGTCATCGTCACTCATCGAGTGGTCAGGTTTGAAATACTCGCACCAAAACTGATCAATTTGAAAACCGCACTTGTTTACGTAAAAATGGATATTGCGCTTCTCAAAATAGGGAGTGCAGGTCTCCCAAACCTTGGTTTCGGGGTGCAGAGCCTCAACCGCCTGCCATGCGCCGTAGCCAATGCCCTTGGTGTGCTCCTCGGGAGAAACGAACAGTATCTCCAGCTCGTTGCGGTTAGTTTCATTATTGATCTTCAAAATTACGCCGCCGACCTGTCTGCCGTCAACAACGATGCGGTAGGTCTCGCTATCGGGCGAGTCGATGCAACGCTCGATGGTTTTGCGAGAGATGATCTCACCGTCAAAATCCACGTGGTCATCGCGCTTGCCGAATTCCAGGGTCGCGCCGTACTTGAACGCCCATTGATTGTCAAGAATGAATTGCTCGCGGTCGTCCTCGGTCAAGGGTACGAGCGTAACCTTGGTGTTTTTCATAATTGCCTCCTAAAACAAAATAGAGCTCAGGCTTTGCGAATGCAATAACCCAAGCTCACTTGGACACCTAATCCGGCATTACGGTACTACGGTACACAGCCTCCGGTGACGTATTACAATTACGACGATTTGACCGCTAAAAGCAGTCAAATCTGTAATTTTGTGAGTAATCCAAAATTTTGATACCGTTTCAAAATGGGTACAAATTTTTGAACTATGGGTGCATCTTCATACAAGGTTTTGCACCCGTTTTAGTTCGATAAATTGGAATTTGGGAGTTATTGTTTTAATCTACCTTCTCAATTTTGAAAAC
>JBGVJM010000068.1:0-6957 GCA_045129415.1 Eubacteriales bacterium | reverse complement strand
TCTCATGCGGAAAACGCTTCGCAAACCTGTCTTCGCGCCCCGCGCGAATTACGGGCGACCTTGCCGTAGGCAAGCTGCCGCATAAGCTCGCTTGCGAGCGTGTGTTCAACGTCCCGTTTTCCGCTTCGGGACACGCTTCTTGAACCCGTCTTCGCGCGGCGAATGATGTCGGGCGTCCCGTTTTTCAACTCTTGACAAACCTTTCGTTTCGCTATATAATAAAATCACAAAACAACAAGATTAAGAGGTTAATTATGATAAAACAAAATTGGACCGTGATAATTGACGGTGCGGAGCACAAGGTTGAATACAAATGCTCGGCAATGTGGGGAAAGACTCAGCTAACAGTGGACGGAGATTGCTTTACTGTGCGCGGAAAGCTGTTCGGGATCGGACTTGAACGGCGCGAAACAATTATGGTCGGCGGTACTCAGGCTATTCTAAGTGTTAAGCGCGGTGGCAAGGCGGAGCTTATTTGCCGAGAGGGAGAAGTTAAGCAAAATTAATAAATATTTGATAATTTATTGTTAAATATCTCAATTTATTAAGCAAACTAAATTTTATTGGTGCAAAACAGCAAATTCAGTGTAGAAATAGTAAATAAAACTTAATTGAATCCGATTTGTCAATAAACAATGCTCAATTATTAAGGTAGCTTAACGAAAACTTAAAAATAAATATAAGCAAGCTTAACAAACTATAAAATAAAAGAAAACTTATGCAAATAATTAAGCAAACTAAACAAAATGGCGGAGATTAACTCCGCCATTGTTTTTTGTTTATTAAGATCAGTCAAGCAATCTGAATCCCGCAGTCTCGGTCACGGGGAGAGAGAACACAATGGGATGCGCTCCCTCGGCATAGGTGTAGGATGCGATCGCACGCATTATGTCCGATCTTTGCTCCTTCCTTGTCACTATGTAGGTTATCTCCTTTTCGTCCGAGATGGACATTCCGAAAAAGGTGTCGGTGCCGGACGATGCCGTGCCCTTTGCCTTCATAATGGTACCGCCCGCGGCACCTGCGGCTCTTGCCGCCTTCATTATTTCGTCGCTATGTCCCTTTGCGCAAATTGATATAACAAGCTCCATTTCTATTTTCCTTTCGTAAGCTGTGGGGGGAGTGAAATTTTCCTCGGATTCGTCCTTTACTATGTGAGAAAGCACCTTTCTCGATGCAAGACTTTGCAAGGGAATTGCAAGTGCTATTCCTCGGTCGGGCAGGTCGATGTTCATCTTGTGTGTAAGACCGTCCTTTAATTCATACACCTTATTGTGTGTGACTATTGACTGCATCAGCACCTTTTCGGAATGCTCAAGTCCCAGCATGTCAAGCGTTTCGGAGCGAGCCGCACCCTCACACAAGGAGGAGTAGATGGGCGCTGCACCGTGTTCCAGATAGAAGCTTGAGAACTGCTCGGCATCGCTTCTTTTGATTATGCTCAAAAACAAATACAAATTTTGCATCGTCTTACTCCTTTCTTGTCTTTCTTGTGCCTCTCGCCGCGCGAGTGGGCTTGTATGTGTTAAATTCAATGATCTCAACGTCGTAATCGTCGTCCTTGTGCATAAGCTCGATAACCGTGGTGTCAAGCTCAGCCTCATGCTCCTCGGCATGCTTGTGACGTGACTTGAAGCTAATACCGACTATCTGAATCGTTATAGTAGGCATCATTGCCACGAGTGCTATGGTTCCAAAGGCATCTATCATAACGTTGCCCGCGCCTCTGCCTGCCGCGGTACAAATGCCTATTGAGAGGGGCAAAAGGAAGGTCGCCGCCATAACTCCCGAGGCGACACCGCCCGCGTCAAAGGCTATTGATGTAAACAGCGGCGGAGCGTAGAACGCAAGCACCACTGCCGCGATATATCCGATAATGAGGAAGGGAAGAATGGATATTCCCGTAAGCGAGCGCAGCATTGCGATTCCCGCTGAAACGGCAACGCCCAAAGCCATGGTCAAGGGCAATATCTTTTTAGGTATCGTGCCCGAGGTGGCTTCCTCGACCTGTTTTTCAAGCACGCCGACCGCCGGCTCTGCATACGTCATGCAAAAGCCTATGAGCATGCCGATGGGAACGATCACCCAAGAATGCTCCATATTGCCGAATGCCTCGCCAAGATAGCTGCCGACGGGCATAAAGCCAACGTTAACGCCAACAAGAAACAAAACCATTCCGACAAACGTATATCCCGCTCCCACGAAAATTTGAGTCATTTCCTTTTTGTGAACGCGAACGGTGATATACTGATATATAAGAAAGAACGCGAGAATGGGTATAAGTCCCATCAAAACGTCACCTACGACGTGCGGAATTTTTGAAAGAAAGGCGAGTCCCATCTCCTGTGAATTGCCAAATGCAGGGGGATCGTGGGGCAAGTAGGATATATTTTCAAAGCCGCCCGCAAGTCCCATTATAAGAACTGCGATTATAGGCCCGATGGAGCATATCGCCATAAGACCAAAGGTGTTGTCATCCTCGGAGCTTTGAGCCGAGATCGCCGCGATACCTGCGCCGATAGCCATTACAAAGGGAACTGACATAGCACCCGTGGTAACTCCGCCTGCATCAAACGCGATGGCGAGGAACTGGGGATCGACACAATATGCTATAACTGCGAGTATGATGATTATTCCGTATCCTGCTGCCAATATGTATTTCATTTTGACGTTAAAGACAATTCTGAAAACGGCTAAAATGAGAAATACTCCGAGTCCCGCCGCGACGGCAAGGATAAATGGCAGCTTCATTTCTCCCGTGTAGCCTGCAAGCACGTGAAGGTCGGGCTCGCATATTGTGATCAGCACGCCAACCACCAATGCGGTGAGGGCGATTATGGGAATATTGCGCGATTTTGTCAGGTTTGCGCCCACGTGAGCGCCTATACGGGACATGGACATATCCGCACCCATGGAGAAAAGTCCGAGTCCCACGGTCAAAAGGCAGGTGCCTATGACGAATGCCAGAAAGATATCGTTTGGCAACGGACACACCGTAAATGACATCAGTAATATTATCAAGGCTATGGGTAGCACCGACTCACAGGCTTCTTTTATTTTTTCTATAATAAAATCAAGACGTTTGAATTTCATTTCAACCTCTATGCATAATTCTTCATTTTAATTATACTGAGTTTAATGGCATTTGAGGTGGACATTTTGAAACCCTGCGGTTAATAAATTGTAAACTTGACCGCGCACTCCGACAAACGCGAAATTTTGCCTTACCGAGATTATAAAAGCTCAAAAGCTATTGACAAAGCAAGGCAAATATGCTAAAATCTATAATTGGATAAAATTTTGAATGACGCGCGAAAAATGTATGCGTCAAAGGTTAAAGCGGAGGTTAAAAATGAAAAACACCGAAAAGACAATGGACAAGATCGTCGCTCTCTGTAAGGGACGCGGCTTTATATTTGCAGGCTCCGAGATATACGGCGGCTTGGCTAACACCTGGGATTACGGTCCTCTCGGCGTAGAGCTTAAAAACAACGTTAAGAAGGCTTGGTGGAAGAAATTCGTTCAGGAAAATAAGTACAACGTAGGACTTGATGCGGCTATACTTATGAATCCTCAGACGTGGGTGGCGTCAGGTCACCTTGCAGGCTTCTCCGATCCCCTTATGGACTGCCGCGAGTGTCACGAGAGATTCCGCGCTGACAAGCTTATCGAGGACTGGTGCGCCGAGACGGGATTTGAGCTTGAAAAGCCCATCGATGCATTTACACATGCTGAGATGAAGGCATTCGTTGAGGATCACAATATTCCTTGCCCCACGTGTAAGAAGCATAATTTTACCGACATCCGTCAGTTCAATCTTATGTTCAAGACCTTCCAGGGCGTTACCGAGGACGCAAAGAACACAGTTTATCTCCGTCCCGAGACGGCTCAGGGTATATTTACAAACTTTGTAAACGTTCAGAGAACTACAAGAAAAAAGATGCCCTTTGGTATCGCGCAGATTGGTAAGTCCTTCCGTAACGAGATCACTCCCGGAAACTTTATTTTCCGCGTTCGTGAGTTCGAGCAGATGGAATTGGAATTCTTCTGCAAGCCCGGCACAGACCTTGAGTGGTTTGCTTATTGGAGAGAGTTCTGCCACAATTGGCTGCTTTCCATCGGTCTTCGTGATGAGAACATCCGTCTCCGTGACCACGATCCCGAGGAGCTTTGCTTCTATTCTAAGGCAACGACTGACTTTGAGTTCTTGTTCCCGTTCGGTTGGGGCGAGCTTTGGGGCGTTGCGGACAGAACCGACTATGACTTGACGCAGCATCAGAACGAGTCCAAGAAGGATCTCACCTACTTTGATCCCGAGACTAACGAGAGATATATTCCTTACGTTGTTGAGCCCTCTCTCGGTGTTGAGAGAACCGTGCTTTCCGTACTTTGCGACGCATACGACGAGGAGCTTATCGACGAGGCAAAGAATGACGTGAGAACCGTTATGCACTTCCATCCCGCTATCGCGCCTATCAAGGCCGCAGTGCTTCCTCTTTCCAAGAAGCTTTCCGACAAGGCGGGCGAGATATATGCCGAGCTTTCCAAGTATTTCATGGTGGATTACGACGAGGCAGGCTCTATTGGTAAGAGATATCGCCGTCAGGACGAGATCGGTACTCCTCTTTGCATCACCGTTGACTTTGATACGGTTGGCGATGCCGACAAGGAGGGCGACGGCTGTGTTACCGTTCGTGACAGAGATACCATGGAGCAGGTAAGACTTCCCATCAGTGAGCTTCGCGCTTACATTGAAAAGAAAATTGAGTTCTGATAAATGAGCTTATAAAAAGTAGCCGAAACGCTTTTTGCGGCGTTTCGGCTATATTTTTGACTATAAATGTAACAATTTATTTAAAAATAAATATTATGTTAAATAAAAATTAAGTGAAATTTAGTGAATAAATGCAGAATGAGCCGCGCAGCTATTGCCACGCGGCTCATTCTGTTATCCAAAAGTAACAGCTAAATTATCTTGTGTTTAAGGTTATTGAGCGTAAATTAAATTACTTGATCTCAACGGTTGCGCCTGCAGCCTCGAGGTCAGCCTTAAGCTTTTCAGCCTCGTCCTTTGCAACGCCTTCCTTAACAGGCTTAGGACAACCCTCAACGAGGTCCTTAGCTTCCTTAAGGCCGAGACCGGTGATCTCACGAACTGCCTTGATAACGTTAAGCTTCTTGTCGCCGAAGCCGGTGAGGACTACGTCGAACTCAGTCTTCTCCTCAACAACGGGAGCTGCTGCGCCTGCAACTGCAACTACGCCTACGGGAGCTGCTGCGGATACGCCAAACTCTTCCTCAACTGCCTTTACGAGGTCAGCGAGCTCGAGAATTGTAAGTGTCTTGATTTCTTCAAGAATATTTGTGATCTTTTCGGATGCCATGTTAAATTACCTCCTGAATTATGGAAATATAAATGTTTTTTAGTTTATGCGACGTAAAGTCGATTATTCTGCAGCGGGTGCTTCTGCTTCTGCAGGAGCCTCCTCTGCGACCTCTCCCTCGCCATTCTTGTCGATGATAGCCTGGAGAGCATATGCAAAGTTGTAGATAGGAGACTTGATAGAGCCGAGGAACTTTGCGATGAGAACTTCCTTGGAGGGGATCTCTGCGAGGTTGTTTACGCCTGCAGCATCTATTACCTCACCGTCGCAGTAGCCTGCGAGGATCTGGAAGGATTCGATCTTATCTGCGTATTCCTTGAGGATCTTAGCGGGAGCAATGGGATCTTCGGGGCTGGAGATAGCGATAGCGGTCATACCGTTGAGGTACTGCTTCATATCGCCGTAACCGCACATGTCGCATGCTCTACCCGTGAGGGTATTCTTCATAACGACGTACTTAACACCTGCTTCACGAAGAGCCTTACGGAGAGCTGTGTCATTCTCAACGGTGATACCCTGATAATTAACAACTACACCGGCAGCACTTGCCTTGATCTGCTCTGCGAGGTCTGCAACTACCTGTTTCTTTTGTTCGAGTATTGCGTTACTAGGCATTTGGTTTAACCTCCCGTGTTAATTGAATAAAAAAACTTTCTTCCCGTCGGCCAGGACACATAAGCCGGGAAAGAAAGCACATAATAAAGCCTTGCGGCATATTAACATCTTGTTTCTTCCTCGGCAGGGTGGCTTGCGCTTTTACGGGAACCTGCTGTCTTTGGATAAGAGCCTTTTCGGCTCACTCGTATATTATACCACAAAAAATTAGTTTGTCAATAGGTTTTATAAAAGTTTTTGATATATTTTTCAAAAAAATACGGTGGTTGGCATGCAAACTAAAAAAACGGCGACTATTTAGCCGCCGTTTCGTGGTAATTATTGAATTTTGTTGTTCTTAATGATGTTCTCCGCCATTTTTACAAGGCGTTCGCGGATCCACATAGGCTCAATTATCTTGAAATCCGAGCGAAGCGTGATAAGTACACTCAAAAATTGCTCAACGTTGTGAAATTCGCACACGTATTTGTGACGCGATTCCTTTGAAATTATAAAGTTTTTGAGCGAAAGGACGGCTAATTTGTCCGTTATTTCAACGGTTGCCGTGTAGGGTATCTGCATCTGAACAAGCGTGCTTTCCGCCTGCAATGATGCGCCCGACATATTGTCGGCAAGCTCGGAGAGAGAGTCGTCGTTGTCGCTTGACATAACAAGGGGAAGGGAAAACTGCTCCGAATAGTAATATCCCTTGTGCTCGATGCTATATTCAAGCGGTGCACCCAGCTTCTTTTTGAGATAGTCGACGTCGCGCTGTGCTTGGCGGTGGGAAATATTGAAGCGCTCGGCGAGGCGCATTGCGTTCGGGTAATAATTATTGGCTATTTTCTTGTGCAACCACTGAATTCGGGTGTTTGCGGACGTTTGAGAGGTCGTCTTCATAGCTTTATTGCTCCTTTTCTTCGGTCTCGTCCTGCGCGTCCTGCGCGACGGGCGTATGAATGGCTTGTAATTTCAAGCA
>JBGVJM010000067.1:0-24678 GCA_045129415.1 Eubacteriales bacterium | reverse complement strand
TCCCGACACGGTCAGAACTATCGGTGATGCGGCATTTTCGGGCTGCTCGGCTCTTGTGGAGCTGTCTATTCCCACGGGCGTTACCACGATAGGCTCCGGAGTTGCAAAAGGATGCATCTCACTTGAAAGAATTACGTTGCCCTATATCGGACAAACGGCTGAGGACGACCAAGCTCTTGCTTATTTATTTGATAATGATCCCGTTCCCGAGACCGTAGCTTACGTTTGTCTCACAAACGCAAGGAGAATTGCCGACAGCGCCTTCATCAATTGCGCGAGCATTGAAGAAATCGTGTTGAACGAGGGAATTACAAGCATTGGAAGCAATGCCTTCGCCCATTGCTCGTCACTTAAAGCGCTGACTATTCCGTCAACCGTTCAGACTATTGGAACTTATGCTATGAGCGGTTGCTCGTCAATAGAGGAGCTGACCATCCCGTTTGTGGGCGGTGACGTTGACGACGGAAACGATCTGGGTTATTTGTTTGACGGTAAATGGAGCATACCCGAGTACTTGAAAAAGGTCACGGTTACGAATAGCACTAAGGTCAAGCACGGTGCCTTTTCCGACCTTGACCAAATTGAAGAGATCATTTATACAAAGGATGTTACGGAGGTTGGCTCCAATGCCTTCTACAACTGTTATGCTCTCAAAAACGTTGAGCTTGGCAGCTACGTTGAGATCATTGGAAGCAATGCCTTCACAAACTGTCGTTCTATCAAGTATCTTGAGCTTGGAGATTATATCAAGAGCATAGGTGACGGAAGCTTCTATAATTGCTATGGGCTTAAGAGCTTTACAATTCCGTCATTGTGCCAATACGTAGGCTATGACGCATTCAGAGAATGTCGCACGCTTTACGAGGTTTATAATTTCTCAACTCTTACCTTTGATGAAGGGAACGACGGAGCCGGATTGCGTAATTATTGTCTGGCTTACAGAACGGACGACTCTCCCGTAAAGACGATTGAGGTTAACGACTTTAAGCTGCTGCTTGCCGATAACGGTGAGTGGTACGTGACAGATTACTTTGGCGATAGCACCTCGCTTGTGTTCCCGTCGGGCATTGAATACGAGGATAATCTGATAGAAAAATATAAAATTCCGCAGGAAGCCTTCCGAGAGAGACAGGATATAAGCTCCATTACCATTCCAAAGGACGTATCGGAGATATTGTATAATGCGTTTTGGGAGTGCCGCAAGCTGCACGAGGTATATAATCTTTCCGATATGCCAATCGCAAGAGGAAGCTCGGATTACGGATACGTTGCTTATTATGCGTACGTGGTTCATAATACTGCGGATGCAGAGCCCCTGACGGAGCTTGCGGTCGGAGATTACACGTTTGCAAAGAGCGGTGACAAGTATTTTCTTGTAAAATATTCGGGTCTTGATACCGACATAGTTCTTGATACGTTTAAGTATGACGGTGGAGATATCACCGAATACGAGATAGTAAGACAGGCATTTGAGGAGGCTTACACCGTCAAGTCCATCGAGCTTACCGATGCGGTTAAGGTGATAGACGAAAATGCATTTTCAAACAAGGGTTCCTTGGAGAAGGTGTCGTTCGAGAAAAACAAATCGCTGACCGATATTCCCAAATATGCTTTTTCTTGGTGTGAGAATCTTAAGCTTGTCGTATTGCCTTCATCGCTTACTAATATTTCGCATGACGCGTTTTACGGATGCTCAGGACTTCGCGAGATATATAACCTCAGCTCGCTTGAGCTGTCATACGGCTCAACTGATCACGGTTACGTGGCTGAGAATGCCTTTGTTATACATAAATCAATGGATGAGCCTGCGCTTCGCGAGGTTGAGATCGGCGATTCCGTGTTCCTTAACGGCGGCGATTTGTGGCTGCTTGAAAAATATAACGGTCAAAAGCCTGATATTTATCTTGATACGTTTGAGCATGATGGATATATCATTGACTCTTATTTCATACTCAGCAGAGCGTTTGAGCGAAACAACTTCATTGAGCGCGTTGAGATCGGAAATGCGGTAAAGGGCATAGGTGTCAATGCATTTGCATCCTGCTATCGCTTGAATGAGGTATCGTTTGCGAACAACGTTTCCATTCAAGAGATAGATCACTATACGTTTGCGTATAATAGAAGCTTGGATAGAGTCGTTCTTCCCAAGAGCTTGATAAGCATTGATTATGATGCATTCTATGATTGCCCGTATCTTTATGACGTTTGCAATCTTAGCGACATGGAGCTTTATATCGGCAATTACGATAACGGCTGCGTGGCACTTAATGCCAAGGTCATTCGCAAGAGCTTGGATGAGGTCGGATTTGAGGTAATAAACGTTGAGAAGAGCGGTTATACTTACAAGTTTACATATGACAAGAACTCTTGGGTATTGTACGGATTCGCCAGATGTGACGATCAGTATTGGTGGTATTATGAGCTTCCCGAGCTTGTGGTAAACGGTGCGGTAACTCCTTACCGTGTTGAGGCCGATATGTATGATTGCGGTACTGCTATTGTTCCCGAATCGGTTACGTATATTGATTTTACCCGAGTAGGCTTTGGTACCGTTTGCTATAAGGGAACGAGAGATCAATTTGAAGCACTGGCGCAGGGCTTTGATATGTCAAGCCATATAGTCAAATACTATTCGGATTGCGTGCACGACGAAGATCAGTGGACCTATAACGAAAACGGAGAGCTTGTATCCAGTATGAACTGCTATTCCGAGGGGTTAACGGTTTCATCTTGCAGTGAAAAGGGAACTGTAAAATACACCTGCTATTATTGCAATAAGACGTGGGTTAAGGAAAACGACTATTACGAGCCTCATTCCTTTGATGAAAACAACGTGTGTACAGTATGCGGCGAGGGCTATGCCGCTCAGGCGTTTGAATACGTTTGGGATGTGGAGAACGATGAAGTCCATCCGTTTGAATTTTCCGATACGTCTATCGTATCCACGAGTCATCAGGATGGCTATACCGCAACGCTTAAGCTGACGGCGAAGACGTCTATGAAGCTTGCATATAATTACTACACGTCTACGGAGAACGGATGTGACCATCTTATCATTCGTAAAAACGGTGTACAAATATTAAGTCAAAGCGGAATGCTGGAGATTACTTCGGGCTACGTGCTGGAGCTTGAGGTGGGAGACGTTATCACGGTTTCCTACAAAAAGGACGGAGGCGTAGCAAACGGAGAGGACTGTGTCAAGCTTTTGGACATAGTATATCTGATTACAGGAAATTGAGAGTAGGTAGAGGACATGCTCAAATATAACGAAATAGTTGAAAAACTGACAATTAAACAAAAAATATCGTTATTGACGGATATTCGAAGCTTGTCGAACCCTGCAATGAACGAGGCGGGCGTGCCTTACGTGTCCGTGGCTTCGGTAGAGAAGCTTTTGGCGAAAGCATTTTGCGGGCTGTCTCCATCGCGCCTGGCAAACAGCTGGAACGCGGAGCTTATAAGAAGCGCTTCGCGTGAGGCTGTTGAGAAGCACGAAGCGACGGGGGCAAGTCTTATCGTCACCCCCGCCGCAAAGCCCGGGCTCAGCGTTTATCAAACGGCGCTTTCGGAGGACCCGTATCTCTCGGGCAAGCTTGCTTGCGCGTATGCGGACGGTGTCGGACTTGCGGGCGGTGCTTGTTGCCTTGACGGATTTTACCTGACGGGCGCGGATACCGAGCAGCTGGATATTGAGCCCGATATGGCGGCTATCGGAGAAATGGTAGTAAAGTCCTACATGATAGCGGCAGGTAATAAGGGATATAAGGGTGTAATTTCGGTAGACACGGCTCTTTCGGGCGCTTACAAGGACGTAAACGAAAGCCTGATGACGTCCAACTCCGTTATAAATATGCTTAACGGTAAGGCGCGCCTGTGTGTTCCGCGTGACGATAATGCGACTCTTACCGCTATACTTGACGGTAAGATAGTGCTTCGCGGCGGAGCTTCCGCATTGGAGAGCGCATGCGAAAATTACCGATATATACTCAATGCCATTGAAAACGAGGTCGTTACGGCAGAGGATCTTGATGAGGCGTTGGAGGACGGAAGTGCCGTCAGCGATGAAATGCTCAACCGTGCGGTTTGCCGCGTGCTTGAATTTGCCGAGTCGATCTCGGAGAGCGAGCACAGAGCTAATGATGTCAAGGACAGCGTTAAGAAGAGTGCGATAGCCGAGTCATGTGTGCTTTTAAAGAACGAAAATAGACTTTTGCCTATCAAGGCAAAGAGTGGAATTGCGGTCTTTGGTGATGCATCTACCGATGCGGACTTTGTGCAAGCGCTTTGCGAAAAAACAGGTCTTAAGGCACACGTCAAGCTTGTTGACAATGAAAATGAGTCAAAGCTTCAGAAGCAGGATATAGAGGAGATAAGAGAGCTTGCCAAGGCATCGGATTACGTGCTTGTATTTCTCGGTACAACGCACGAGATGGGCAAGCAGGCGGTAAGCAACAGAGAGCTTACTCTCCCCGCAAAGCAGGTAGAGCTTTTGCACGCGCTTGGCGAGCATAGAAAAAAGCTCGTTGGTATAGTTGATTGCGATTATTCCGTGGATATGTCGTTTGCGACCTATCTTCCTGCGGTTCTTATGGCATCTACCGGCGATAACGATTGCGCCGAGGTGTTGGCGGATATTCTTATGGGACGCGAGTGCCCCTCGGGAAGATTGGCAAGCACGCTTTATGAAAACGCGTCCGAGCATTTTGCACGCTTGAAAAAATGCAAGGATCTTGGAAAAAACAAGGTAGGACAGTTTTGGGGCTACCGACATTACGATATTTCCGAGCTGGATATAAAGTTCCCGTTCGGTCACGGCTTGAGCTACACCACGTTTGAATATTCTAACCTGCGCACGTCTCCCCAAAAGATTGCCGTTACGGTTAAAAACAAGGGAAAAACGGCAGGAGCTGAGGTCGTTCAGGTGTATATAGGAAAGACCGATTCCTCGCGCGTAAGGCCGTTAAAGCAGCTGTGCGGATTTGAAAAGGTATTTCTTAAGCCGGGCGAGAGCCGAGAGGTTCAAATAGATATTTCGGATTTTGCATTCTATGATCCCAACAGGGATAAATGGATACGCGAAAACGGAGCGCATATGGTGTACGTAGGCTCGTCGGTCAAGGACGTTCGTGTGTCGGGCACCGTGCTAATTAACGGAGAGACCTACGAAAAATGCAGCGAGAAGAGCTCCGACTATTTGCAGGCACATACCAACATTATTACGGACGAATATCTTACCGAGGTTCGTCTTACAAAGCCCGCAAAGCAATGGAAGCTTAAGCTTTTTGCAATAATTGCGGCAGCTCTTGCCGTATTGTCATTTGCCGCGGCAAACCCCAATACGCTTACTTACGTATCCGGTGGGGTAATGCTGATTACGGCTGTCGTATTACTCATCATTGATGGGGTAAGAAGAAATAAAATCAGACGGAATTTGGAGGCAGAGAAAAGAATGGGAAAGCAAAAATATCTTGATGCCGCTGAGCAAAAGGAATTTGATTCAATAGAAGAGCTTTTCGTTGAGGAATTTGACGTTGTAAGCGAAGAGCAGGAAGCCTCGGTAGAGGAGCAGGCATACGTGGACGATACCGCAAGATATATTGATCTCGGATACAGCCTGTCCGACGCGGCATCGGACCTTGAACGCTTCATGCGTGAGAGAGGAATGGCATTTACCGCTATGGATACCATGCAGTTGATTTCAGCCATGGCTGCCTCTCGCTTGATAATAGCAGACGTGGAGGGCGTGGACAAGGAGCACTTCTACGGCTCGCTCGCGGAGTATTTCGGATGTCCTTTGTGTGTTGAGACCTTCCGCTCGGAGCATGCGGACACGCATCTTATGTTCTCCAAGAACGAGGACGGAGCTTATGAAAAGACCGGCCTTGTAAAGCTTATAGAGAATGCCAAGGAGAATAAGAATACGGTACATATCGCCGTATTAAGAGGAGTGGGTGCCGAAGCTTTGCTTGAAGCCTTCATGCCCTATCTCAAATATTTCAGCAATCCCATAAGAGAAAACCGAGTTATCGTAAAGGAGCCGACCGCGCACTTCGTGCTTCCTTCCAACCTGTGGTTTATAGCCGAGCTTTCCGCGGACGAGCAGCTTCGCGCGGCGGATCCCTCTATTCTCAAGGTTGCGTCAGCTCTCGAGCTTCGTGTAGCCGAGTGTGACAAGGCTGACGAGGCAAGCGAGCACAGAGGCATTGGATATTATCAGATTGACCATCTGGTACAGCAGCAAAAGGGACGCTTTTATATGAGCGAGGAGCTTTGGAAGAAGATCGACTCGCTTGAAGCTTACATGGCGTCTTATGTGCCTTACCGCATAGGTAATAAGCAGTGGCTCCAGATGGAAAAGTATCTTTCCATACTGACCTTGGCGGAGACGGATATATTTGCCGCATTGGATAGAGCAATGTGTGCAAATCTCTTGCCCGAGATCACGGCATTGCTTAAGGATAAGGTAAAATCGGGCGATAAGGATCTTTTGGAGGCAATAGAGCAGTTCTTCGGAGAGGATAAGCTTCCTCTTTGCGCCAAGATGGCAAAGGGTCAGCCGACCTCGAAGACGTAATGATAAGGGGATAAGAAAATGTTACATACAGTATGGTTAAACGGTGTTGCCTTGAGCGTTATGGACACCGTGCTGGAGCTTGCGGCTTCAAAATATGCCATTATAGGCTATTTGATCCTGCTTGTAGCCATAATTGCCGTTTTGATTATATTTATGCTTATCAACAGCTCAAAGGACACTACGGCAAAGGCGGCAAACGTCGTTATTCAAAATCAGGTCGGAGGAGCTCCGATCCCCACTACCTCAGTCAAGCCCTCAAAGGAGAAGGCAACTGTGGTATCGGGTGGAGAGGACGAAGAGCTTGATGAGAACGCGCCGAGATTTTGCATGCTGTCCCGTATAGATGAGGAGAAGAGAGTATACGATGCGCGCAAATATGAGGAGGAGACCAGCCTGAAGCGTTTTTGCGATAACTTCCGTAATTACGCGGCGGCAGAGCTTCGATTGTATTACGATATCAAGGACATTCGCCGCTTTATTGCGGGAATGGCGGTAAGCCCTATCATAATTTTGCAGGGTATGTCGGGTACAGGTAAGACCTCGCTTGCACACGCGATGGGCTCGTTTGTAAAGAATACCTCAACGGTCATTCCCGTACAGCCTATGTGGAAGGAGAGAACCGACCTTTTAGGCTATTACAACGAGTTCACCAAGAGATTTAACGAAACTCTCTTGCTTGAAAAGATGTACGAGGCAAATTACTGCAAGGATATATACGTAACGGTATTGGACGAGATGAATATAGCGAGAGTAGAGTATTACTTTGCGGAATTCTTGTCCTTGTTGGAGCTTCCCAATCCCGATGAGAGATATATTGACGTAGTATCGGACGTATGGGATACCGACCCTGTGCAGTTAAAGGACGGACGCATAAAGCTGCCTGTAAACATGTGGTTTATAGGAACGGCAAACAATGACGACTCAACGTTTGCGATATCGGATAAGGTATATGACCGTGCAATGATATTGAATTTGGATGAAAAGTCCGAGAGATTCGTAGCACCGAGAACAAAGCCTACACCGATAACGGCAGACAATTTCAAGCGTCTTGTAAAAGAGGCGATGGATGAATATGAGCTTACGGGACGAAACATGAAGCGTCTTGAGGAGCTTGACCAGTATCTGATAAGTCATTTCCATATTACGTTTGGAAACCGAATTATGAAGCAGATACGCCAATACGTACCTGTATACGTAGCTTGCGGAGGACAGGAGCTTGAGGCACTTGACGATATTCTTTCCAAGAAGATAATCAGAAAGCTTGAAACTCAAAACCCCGTATACCTCAGGAGCGCGGCGGAGGGACTTTGTCAATATCTTGACGAGCTGTTCGGATATGACAAAATGATCCTTTGCAAAAATGCTATTCACCGCTTGGAGAGAAATGCATAAAACGCGTTACGAAAATCGAGATAGATAAAGGTAAAAGTTAATTATGACAAGAAAATTGATCTACATAATGGGTTCGGCCGTTATAGGAATCGTGTCGCTGCTCGTCATCATGCTCATCATGATGGGGACGGGGGCACTGAACGCCGTGCCTACCAAGCTTGTGTTCAGTACGTCCTCAGCTGAGAAGTCGTATGACGGCACGCCTCTTGTCGCTGACGAATGGGAGCTGATAAGCGGCTCGTTGAAGGAAGGTCACACCGCAAACGTTCAGGTGAGCGGCGCGCAAACGAGCGTTGGCGTCAGTGCAAACTACCTGTCGGTTACCATCTCCGACAAAAGAGGAGCCGACGTTACGGATTATTACCGTATCGAATATCAGGTGGGAAACCTGACGGTTACTCCAAGACGAATCGAGGTCAGTGCCACGGATGCTGAAAAGATATACGACGGCAAGCCTCTTGAGGGAAGTGAATGGAGTATTACGGACGGAAGTTTGATCGAAGGACACAGCTTGCGCGTAACGCTTTCGGGCAGTATCACAGGCGCAGGTCAGGGCATTTGCAAGCCATCCGCAAGTGTGGTTGATGCCGAGGGTGCTGATGTCAGCGTAAACTATACGATATCTTACAACAATGCTACCTTAACGGTTTTGCCTCGCGCGATAACTATAACCTCGGGCTCAGCCGAGAAGCTATATGACGGCAAGCCTCTTACTTGCGAGGAGTGGCAGGTCGAAGAGGGAGAGCTTTTGAGCAAGCATAGCTTGGATATCATTGCGACCGGATCGCAAACGGACGCAGGAGTATCGGATAATACGTTTATACCCGTCATTACCGACGAAAACGGTGTAAACGTTACCGCAAATTACTCGCCCATTATCGTGTGCGGCAAGCTGACGGTAACAAAAATACCGATAACCGTATCAACCGAGAGCTCTCTTAAGGAATACGACGGCACGCCTCTTAAGGCTCCCAAGTATGAGCTTGTTACAGAGGATGGACTGCTTGAAGGACACTATATCGCGTCCGCGGTTATGAATACGGAGGTCACCGACGTTACCGAGATTCCCGTAAACAACGCGTTTGCCGAGTTTATTATCAAGGATGCCGACGGTAAGGACGTAACGGGCAACTATGAGATCGCATACCGCTACGGAACTCTGATCGTGTTCCCCCGCGAGATCACCGTTCGCACGGGAAGCAAGACCAAGGAATATGACGGCAAGCCGCTCACCTGTGACGAGTGGGAGATAGTTTCCATTACGGGACTGATTGACGGACACGGAATGAAGGTCGCCGTCTCGGGAACTATTACAGCGGTAGGAGAAACTGAAAACATTACCGCCGAGGAGATGATCCTTGATAAGGACGGAAATGAAGTCACCAAAAACTACGCCATCACGTACCAATACGGCATTCTTACCGTAACCGGAGAGAAGGAAAATGAAGGTGCCGGAGGCGGCGAAGGTGAAGGCGAAGGTGAAGGCGAAGGCGAAGGTGAAGGTGAAGGCGAAGGAGCCGGAGGCGGAGGTGAAGGCGGCGGAGGTGGAGCCGGAGGCGGTGCGCCCAGCGGAGACAATTCCGCTATATCCGGTCCTCCCGCGGACATGAAAGAGATGACCATGCTCCAAATCAAGACCGAGAAGGACGTTTCCGTTTATCTTCGCGAGAGAAGCTACGGTAATTATGACGGCCGTATGTGGTCGTCCATGTCCGAATATACCCAATACCTTGAGGGTACACACAGCTACAATTATTTGGTTTCCATCGCGCTCCAAAACAGCGGGCTTATAAGCACCGTTATGGATATTCGCAACGTTGCGACCACGGCGTATCATTTGCCTTATTTTACCTCTATGCAGGAGCATAGGTACGATATCCAGAAGAGCGATACTGCATATTTCGGTGACGGAACGGAGTATTCACTGTATTTTTACTCGTATGATGGATTTGGCGGAAAGATAAAGGACCTTCTCGGCGATTATTCGGACGAGGAGCTTGCTTACCGTGCCTTCGTATACGAGAATTATCTTACGATAGATGATGAGACGCTCAGCTATATGAACGGTCTTATCGCCGAAAACGGATTTTACAAAGACGACTTGAAAATTATATCAAGGGTTGCAAAATATATTCAAAACAGCGCAGCCTACAATCTCGAATATGACAGAGGACTTGACGGTGAGGATAATATCGTTATCGCGTTCCTCGATACCTATAAGGAAGGCATTTGCCAGCATTACGCCTCCGCGGCAACGCTTCTGTTCCGCGCCTTGGGTATTCCCGCGCGCTATACTGTCGGATATATGGGACAGGGAAAAACGGGCGTGTGGAGTGACGTGACCAATAAAATGGCTCACGCATGGGTTGAGGTCTATATTGACACTATTGGTTGGATCCCCGTTGAGGTTACCGGCTCGGATAATAGCGGCGGTGGCGGTGGCGGCGGAGCCATGGTCAAGGAATTGACGATTCGCCCCGCGGACGTATTTTTGAAATATGACGGCACGAATACCGTGCTTAAGCCCGGATATGAGATTGTCGGTCTTGAAGAGCTTTTGAAGAAGGGCTACACCTACGACGTTACCGTATCGGGTGAGAGAAGCAGGCCCGGTATAACGCCGAGCGTTATTGAAAGCTTCTCCTTGTACGACGCAAACGGTGTCGAGGTAACTGACAATTTTAAGATTTCCTTTACCACAGGCAAGATCCAGATATATCTTGAGGAGCTTTTCATTACCACGGGCTCGTCCGAAAAGATATACGACGGAACACCGCTTACCAACACGGCTTGCAAGCTGACGGGTGAGACGCTGTACGGTCACACCGTTACCAAGGTTGAGACCGCGGGATCCTTGACGGATGCGGGAAAGACATATAACGGCTACGTTCTTGTAATAACCGACGATGGAGGAAACGACATTACCGATTATTACAAGGTCAACGCGACATACGGCATTCTTGAGGTAAAGCAAAGAGAGATACACATAATCGCAAACTCGGCAACCAAGGAGTTTGACGGCACGCCTCTTGAGGACGCGGGCTATACGATTGTGGGCGAGATCGCGGAAGGCGAGTATCTTGAGGTAGTCATAAAGGGCTCGCAGACCTCTATCGGAAAAAGAGAGAATGCTGTTATCAGCATAGATTTGACCGATGTGGATGACAAGAACAAGCTTTTGAATTATAAGATAACACATGAAAACGGAGTGCTGTTCGTAATGCCTCCAATGAATTGATACAAGAAAGTTGAACGATATGCAATACGGAAAATATTACGAGAGAATATCGAAAATTGCGAATATTTTAAAGACGGTCAGACGCTTCAGAGTACTGATCTGTTCTGTCGTTGCCGTAATTGTTGTGCTGACGTCCTCTTATCTTGTAACAAAGGGATTGGTATACGACGGCACCGAGTGTCCGCAAACCGTTCGGTACGGAGACGAGCTCTCCTATCGGGCAGAGGCGATATTTGAGAGCGTAAGATACGAATATTCAAGTGACAAAGACTTTTTGGAGATGCTTGAATCGGTACCGAGACTGCCCGGCTCGTATTACGTTCGTGCGGTGTCAACGTCGGTCTTTGGAAACGTGCGCTACGGTGAAGTTCACAAATTTACCATAGTGCCGAGAGAAATTGACGTTTTGATAGTTGAAGACAAGATCCTGTACGGTAAAAATCCCACAGTTGAAGGAGACGTTGCGGCAGGAGACACTATTAAGTGCCGAGATTTCGTATATGCCGATCTTAGCAAGAAGGAAACTGACGTAACTGCTGTTTTGTCCTCAATTTCTGTAATGGATGCGAACGGAGACGACGTTACGTGGGCTTACTCATTCAATCCCGTATCGAAAAAAATTGCCTTTGATCCGAGAAATATTACCGTAACGGTTTCTTCTGCGGAAAGCATTTATAACGGATTTCCGTTTTCCTTTGACGGATACGAGCTTAGCAGAGGATCGCTTGCAAGCTTTTTTGGCGGAGTGACCGACAAGCTGATAGCAACCTTCGACGATTCAATAACCGACGTTGGAAGCATCAAAAACAACCCCGAGATCAGAGTTATCGGCAAGGATAACGCGGATGTTACCGCAAATTACAACATAAATGTGGTTGAGGGAACGCTGACGGTCAATAAATATCCCATAGAGATATTTGTAGAGGACGCCGAGCTTGACTATAACGGCAAGGCGCAAAGCCACGAGGAGTTTAAGGTATCCGAAAACACGGCACTTGTGGAAGGTCACACGGCTTCTGTTTCGAGCAGCACCGCGATAACCGATCACGGCACGGTTGAAAATCTTCTGACCTTTGATATCACCGATGAGAACGGCAAAAACGTTACGGATAACTACTCGATATTCGTATCACAGTCCTTTATCACGGTCAATAAGAGGGTTATAACCGTAAGTACCTCGGATGCAACCTTTACTTATGACGGAGAGGTACATCAAAGCCTTGACTTTACCGTTACCTCCGACGTTCAGATCGCTGAAGGACAAACGGCTTCGGCGGTCGGCACGACTCAAATAACCGACGTGCTTGAGAGCGGAATGGAGAATAAGTTTGAGGTCTCCATTGCGGACGAGGACGGAAACGACGTTACGGCAAACTATGAGATAAGCTATGTTTTCGGTGCGTTGACGGTTGAGCCCAAGCTCATAAAGTTTACTACCGAGGACAAGAATCTTGAATACAACGGACAAAAGCAGGTACACGAGGGCTTTATCATAGACTCGGATACGGCATTGGCCGAGGGTCATACGGCTATTGTTGTGGAAAACACGTCAATAGTCAACGTGAGCGACGGAGAAGTTGAAAATATCCTTTCGCTTGCGGTTGTGGACGAAGAAGGAAACGACAAATCGTCAAACTACACCTTTGAATTGACAAAGGCGGGAATATTGACGGTCTATCCCCGAAGCATAACGGTCACCGCCGACGATGCCGCCAAGGCATATGACGGTACTCCTTTGACGGGAAAAACGGTAAGTGTGGATAGATTGCCTGAGGGGCAAGAGATATCAGCCGCCCTTATAGGCTCGCAAACTCTTATAGGCGAGTCCGATGTGGCGGTGGTTGATGGAAGCGTTTCTATCGTTTGCGGCGAGGAGAAAATCGACCTTAGAAACTATAAAATGACATTTGCCAAGGGTACACTTACCGTAAGCAAGTATCACGTTGTCATTGTGACGGCTACGGATGAATGGACCTACGACGGAGAGACGCATTATAACGCGACCGCCGAGGCTCACGAGGACACTCCCTTGGTCGAGGGACACAGCATTAAGGTGCTGACATATTCCTCCGTCACCACGGTAGGCGAGGGTGTCGTTGACAATGAAATGACGGTAACCATCTTGGATGAAGATGGCAATGACCTTTCGGAAAACTATCATATTTCCTATGAATACGGTGCGCTTCGCATTTTGCCGCGCCCTGTGACAGTTATAACCGAGGGTCAGACCTGGACATACGACGGATTGCCTCATAGCTGGGATAAGTACGCTGTGAGTGAAGAAACTCCATTGCTTGAGGGACACAGGACAAGAATTCTCTCAGTTCCCGTTATTACCAACGCGTGGGAAGGTCCCACGGACAACAACATATTGGTAGCAGTTGAGGACGAGAGCGGAGTGGATATGTCCGTAAACTACGAGATCACGTACGATTGCGGCAAGATAGCCGTTATGCCCGAGGTCATCAACGTTACGACTCCGTCCGGAGAGTGGATGTACGATGGATGCGCACATGCTTATCACGAATATTCGCTTGATTTTGAGATATTCTTGCTTAATGGATACAGCGTTGTTGTTGAAGAGGCGGCATCTATCACAAACGTTTGGGACGGCCCCATTGATAACAAGCTCACACTGTCGGTATGGTATGACGGCGTTGACGTGACGCAAAACTTTGAGCTAAGATATGAATACGGTACGCTCGAGATTTTGCCACGTCCCGTAACCATTCAAACGGGCAGCGCCTCGTGGGAATACGACAGGGAATATCACTCATCCCCCGCGGCAAACGTAGTAGGCGGCGAGTGGTTGGTAGAAGGACACGAGATATTCGTCAATGCCGAGGATTGTCCCGAGATAATTGAGCTTGGAACAAAGGAAAACAAATTTGCCGTCAAAATAATTGACGAGCAGGAAAACGAATACACCGGCAACTATGATATCACGTACAATTACGGAACTATTGAGATAATCAAGAGAACAGTTTACGTAATTGCAAACAGCTCCGAGCGCGAGTACGACGGAACTCCGCTTACAAATGCGGAGGTTACAGTTTATAATTTGTTGCCTTTCCATACGCTTTACGCAACTACGTACGGCTCACAGACCGACGTAGGACAGGCGAGCAATATTGTTGTTGATGGTAGCGTTGTAATAGTTGAAGAGGACGGAAGTGATGCCGGCAAGTATTATAACGTAGTCCTTCGGGAAGGAACGCTTACGGTGTTCCCAAGAACAATAATAATAAAGGCGGCGAGTGACAAAAAGATATACGACGCAACACCTCTCTCGCGTCCCGAGTATTTGCCTCCCTTTACACCTGACGAGAGGGTCGGACTTGTGCTTGACCACGTGATCGTTGAGGGAACCGTTACGGTTTGGGGTAGCGGAGTAGATGCGGGAATGTATGATAACTATATTGAAGGCCCGGCTCAGATATACTGTGCGGCTGAGGATCGCGACGTCACCTTCAATTACGATATCCACTATGCGTACGGCGCACTTGAAATAGAGCCAAGACCTATGAATATTTACGCGGACACTGCCTCCAAGGAATATGACGGCACACCGCTGACCTGTCCCACGTATACAGTTGAGGGAACAGGAGACCTTGAGCCGTTGGTTGAAGGTCAGACTATCATAGACGATTGGCTGAGTATTGTAGGTAGCATTACCGATCCCGGAGAGGCCCCGAATAACGTTGAAGGCTACGTAGAGATATGGTATGAAGCCGAGCAACGTTACGTTACGCATAACTATAATATTCAGTACGTCTCTGGCACCTTGATAATTGAAAAGCGAGAAATAATTATCAGGGCGGGAAGCAATTCCAAGATATACGACGGAAAGCCTCTCACATATAACCAGTATACTTTGTCAAGGAACGATGACGAACCCTTGTTTATATTCGATCATAGATTGGTCGGAGGCTCGATCAAGGTTGAAGGAACTATTACCGAAATAGGAAAAGCGCCAAATATAGTAAGCGGTGCGCGCATCTATTCCGACAGTGAAGGTCGCGACGTTACCGATATTTACTATAATATCGTCTACGATTCCGGAACCCTGACAGTTACTGATGAGAACGGCAGCACCGGTGAAGATGAAGGCGGCGGAGGCTCCGGCGGTGGCGGCGGTGGCGACATCGACGACAGCGGCAAGATCAACGGCGGTCCCCTTGGCGGAGGCGGAGGCGGCGATACGGTTGCCATGGAGATATTCTCAAGCGTAAGCGGCCCCGTTTATCTCAGATATAAGAGCTTTGGCTCGTATAACGGTCAGGGCTGGGAGGAGGCATCCGAGTATCCCGAGCTGCTGGACGGAAAATACTCCTACAATTACCTTATGAGCATAGTTTTGGAAAACTGTGGCTATGAGCGCTCGACCATCGGTGTCAAGCTGAATACAAATCAAATATTCCTGCCCTACTATATGGGAGTGGGTGATTTTGATTACGATATTCAAACGAGTGACGTTATATATACGGGCCAAAAGAGCCAATTTACCCTGGATTATTATAATTACACGGGCTTTGGCATGGAGCTTGTTGGAAATCTCGGCGAATATGCTGAGCTTGAGGCGGCTTACCGCGAGTACGTTCACGATACTTATCTTGATATAGACCCCGAAACGCTGGCATTTATGCAGGGTATTATTGCCGAAGAGCAATTTGACGCGGAAGACCTGTACATTATTGAGCTTGTAGAGGAATACATTCAAAATTCGGCTAATTACAGCTTGAATTACGACCGCGCCCTTGATGAAGCGGAAAACGTGGTTATCGCGTTCCTTAGTGAGTACAAGGAAGGTATTTGTCAGCACTATGCGGCAGCGGCAACGCTTTTGTATCGTGCGCTCGGTATACCTGCAAGATGGACGCTCGGCTATTCGGGCTACGCCATTGCAGGTCAATGGTCAAAGGTTACTACCAAGCAGGCGCACGCATGGGTTGAGGTATATATCGACGGCGTTGGCTGGGTATATTCCGAGGTTACAGGTTCAGGTAGCGGCGGAGAGCTTCTTGAAGGTGAAGGCGGAGGCGGAGGCGGCCCATTGCCCCCTCCTGAGCTTGAGATCCGTCCCGTTGACGTTGTAGAGGAATACAACGGCTCGGCATACTATGCAGAAAACAAGCTTGCCGTTGAATTTGATTCCTTGCTTGAGGAGCTTCTCAATGAGGGATATACTTATGACGTTACGGTGGTTGGAAGCCGAACCGAAAAGGGAACGAGCTTCAGCCGAATCACGGACTTCACCTTGTACGATCCCAATGGCAATGATGTTACCGATCAGTTTGCGATAGTATGCAAGCCCGGTACGATTAAGATAACCGAAACGCAGGTCGTTATCTGGTTGTTCTCCTCGCAAAAGTATTATAACGGCACAGCGCTTGAATACGCGCCCGACGAATTCTTCATTTACAAGTGTCCCGATGGAATTACGGTTGACTTTACTCTGTCGGGCTCAAGAACCGATGCGGGCGTGATGAGTGAGAAGGAGCTGAGAAAGCTTCCCATCACCTTGTACGACGCAAACGGAAACGACGTGACCGATGAGTATTACGTCAAGTTCGTCGGAGACTTTTTGAGAGTCGACAAGCGCAGGATAACCATCAAGGCGGCTTCCGAGACCAAGGCTTACGATGGAACTCCTCTGACAAACGATACGATAGAGTTTGTCTTCGGTGAGCTTGTTGAGGGACACACTATCGTTGCGCCCGTAAAGGGAAGCATCACGTTAGCGGGCAGTGTCGAGAACATGATCGACAAGAAAAAGCTCAAGATCGTTGATGCGGACGGCAACGACGTGACCGATAACTACAAGATCACGTGTGAGCCCGGTGTCTTGACTGTAGTGCCTTAAAAAACAACAAAATACGGGTTTTAACCGTAAAAACGGCACCCGACAAAAGTGATAATCCTTTGTCGGGTGCCATGCGAGAAATAATTGTAGAAAATAAAAGCCAAAAGCACTTGACATGCCGCCGTTTGTTGTGGTATAATATCAAAGTTGAAATAATGGGATGTCGCCAAGCGGTAAGGCACTAGACTTTGACTCTAGCATTCGTCAGTTCAAATCTGGCCATCCCAGCCAACAAATAGAGCCACTCCTCGCGAGTGGCTCTTTTTGTTGCTTGAGGTCGTTAATATGCCGAACTGACTCCAATGCTTGCATTGGATTGTTTTTAGAATTAGAGGTTATTTTCTTCCATAGAGTTTGTCAAGACTTTCACCGACGAGGAGATATTTCGATAAATATTCACATAGCTCGGCGCGAGAGGTGACGGCGCAGGTGTCCTTCATTTTTCTTATTCGGTATTTGAGCGCGGTGGGAGTGAGGTAGCAGCAAAGCTCTATTTCGGCGGTCTTTTTGCCCTCAAGTATCATTTTGAGAATGTCAAGGTCAACGTCGTCACATTCGGAAAGCAGCTTTTCTATGCGCATCATCTCGTTTATCTCGGGGTCGCGGTAAAACTCGGACTCGGAAGGCTGTTTTTCGCTATAAACAACCGTTTGGGGTGAAAAATCAAGGCTTTTTGAGGTGTCGCGATGTCTGATAGTCCATTTTGCCAGCATGTGCATGCCGTTTATCGCGTCGGTTTTGCCAACGCAGTCAAGTATCATAAACGCGAGCTGTCCAAAGCTTTCGTAGTTTGTGACAACCGTGGAAACGGCAGGCGTGGAGCATTCGGAGAGCAGGGTGTTTGAATAGCTTATAAGCTCGATACCGTCAAGCGACTGTCCCGCTTTATTCATGTGGCGGATAAGCGACAGGGCGGCAAAATCATTGACACAAACGATTGCATTGTATGGGTTTTCCGTGTGCTTTTCGACAAAGCTCTCAAAGCAGGACTCAAGCGAGCCGCGGTTGACGAAAACGTCCTCGTCCACGCCGCCGCATTCCAAAAAGGCTTGCTTACGGCAGGCATCCGATGCCGATTGGGGATTGTGGGCATAAAGCGCCAGATGACGCGCTCCGTGCGACTCAAAATGGCGGCATATCGCGCGCATGGACTCAAAAAGGTCCTCGGTAACGCAGCTTACGCCACCGCCAAGACTGCGCTCCGACTGATTACTAAGCACGATGGGATGCAAGCTTTTGCGCTTTGCGGCATCAACCGCGGAGCGTAGCCAATCTATGTCCGAGCCGACTATCATAACAGCACCCTCGGTATGCTCGCCATCGCTTATCTCGTCAAAATTCGTGCCTATGGCGAGGTTTATTCTTTTTTTTCGTGCCTCGGCGCGCAAGCCTTCAACTATCTCGCGGCACCAGCCCGTTATTTTGTAGCTTTGTTCAACGATCACAAGCATGCCGTATCTCGCTTTCGGGGTAAATTTTTGTCATAAAACCGACGGGGTTTTTGCCTTTTATTTGAATCGGTTTGAGTGTATAATCAAGATGGAGAGTCAGGGTGGGAAAATCACCCTCTTTACACTCATTATAGCACATATAAGGAGATTTTGCAATGAAAAAAGTCCACGTCGGGAAAAATCGCGAGATAATTCCAACCTACATACCAAAGGCGGCAAACACCCTGCCTATGTTTTTTGAAAACAAGCCTTATCAGGGCGCTTCGGGAAAGCTTTATCCCATTCCTTATTCGGACGGCATAACCGACGAAAAGCGCGACGTTGAATACGACGTTTACACGCTTGAAAACGAGTACATATATACAAAGCTGCTTCCCGAGGTGGGCGGCAAGATATTGCGCGCCTACGACAAGGTGGCAGACGACGATTTCATCTACTACAATGAGGTCATAAAGCCTGCTCTCGTCGGAATTGCGGGTGCATGGATATCGGGCGGCATTGAATTCAACTGGCCTCAGCATCACCGTCCCACCACGTTTATGCCGCTTGAGGCTGCGGTTGAGGAAAATGCCGATGGTGGCAAAACCGTGTGGATGGGCGAGGTCGATCCTCTTTACAAAATGAAGGGCATGCTCGGTGTCACCGTTGACGAGGGAAGAAGCTATATAAAGGCAAAGATACGTCTCTATAACCGCACACCTGAGGCAAAGACGTTTATGTGGTGGGCAAATATGGCGTACCCTGCAAACAAGGACGTAAAGACGGTCTTTCCGCCCGACGTTGAATGGGTAAACGACCACGACAGAAGAGCTGTGCTTTCATGGCCTATTGCAAAGGGAATTTATCACACGGCACGTCCCTTTAATTACGGAGAGGGAACCGACCTTTCACTTTGCGACTCGGTAAAGGTTCCGTCGTCGTTTCTTATTTCGCAGGGACAGTCGGATATGGACTTTGTTTCGGGCTACGATATGGCGAAGGACACGGGATTTGTCACTGTTGCCAATCATCACATTTCGCCCGGCAAGAAGATGTGGCATTGGGGTGTTGGCGATTTTGGAGATATGTGGTGCTCAAATCTGACCGACGAAAACGGCCCCTACATTGAGCTTATGACGGGCGTTTACACCGATAATCAGCCCGACTTTACCTGGATCGCGCCCTACGAGACCAAGGAATTTGAGCAGTATTGGTATCCCGTGCGAGAGATCGGCGAGGTCAAGAATGCAACTATCGATGCAGCTCTTAATCTTGAGCGTCGCGGCGATGATATATACGTTGGCGTAAACGTTACAGGCGTATTCAAGGGCGCCGTTGTGAAGATAGAGTCTCTGGGCAAGGAGCTTTACAAAAAGACAGTTGACCTTGAGCCTACGTCGGCGCATCACGTATCAATACCGCTTGGAGACCTTGATTTTAACAGTGTTCGCGCAAGCGTTCTTTCCGAGGACGGACGCGTGCTTGTAAGCTATAAGCCCTATATAAGAGGACAAAAAAAGCCCATTGAGCCGAGAAAGCCCGTTTTGCGCCCCTCCGAGATAGAGAATAGCGAGGAGCTTTATCTGAACGCGCTCCATCTTGAGCAATACAAGCAGCACAACTATGATGCCAAGGACTATTATCTTGAGGGACTGCGCCGTGACGGCGGTGACAGCCGCTTCAACACGGCACTTTCGCGTCTTGCATTGCGTGACGGAGAGTATGAAAAGTGCGTGGAATATGCGGATCGCGCTATTGCGCGCCTTACCATGCGCAATATGCACCCAACCGATACCGAGGCACTTTATAACAAGGGCTTGGCACTCAAATATCTTGGCAGACTTGACGAGGCTTACGACACGCTTTGGCGCGCGGCATGGAATTACACTCATCGCTCCGCGGCGTACTTTGCCCTTTCCGAGATAGACTGTGCGCGCGGTGAATACACCGAGGCGCTTGAAAAGCTGGACGTTTCAATAGGACTCAATGCGGGACACACCAAGGCGAGAGATCTGCGCGCGGCGATCTTGCGAGTCTTGGGCTCAGACATCGCGCGTGACGTTGCCGAGAAAAACGCCAAGTTTGATATGCTTGACGTGTTTGCACAGTGCGAGCTTTCATTCCATAGAGAAAATGCTGCCGTTATGCAGTTTGCATGCAAGAGTGAAAACGTTTTGACAGTGCTTGCGGATTATATGTCTGCGGGACTTTATGAGTCCGCCCTTGCGGTGTGCGAAATGTTCGGCGAGGTAAAAACACCTATGACCGAATATTATAAGGCATATATCAAGTCAAAGCTGGGACTTAGCTTTGACGGAGAGATAGCCCTTGCCGAGTCGCTTGACACACCCTATTGCTTCCCCTACACCGGGTGGGATATGATAGTGCTTGAATGGGTAAGAGAGAAGGGGGATTTTGCCGATGCCTGCTATTACCTCGGCTGTATCTACTACGATAGAAAGAGATATGCGGACGCGGCTCGCGAGTGGGAGCGTTGCGTTGCTTTGGACGGCACAAACGGTGCGGCTTGGCGCAATCTTTCGCTCTACTATTTCGACAAAGCGAAGGATGCGCAAAGAGCAAAGTCAGCTATGGAAAATGCGCTTTTGTACAAGAAAAATGATCCCAGAGTGTTGCTTGAATATCAGCAGCTATTGAAGAATATGAATTTTGCTCCCGCGGAGCGATTGGCGGTCTACGAGAAATACGCCGATCTGCTCGCTATGCGCGACGACTGTTATCTTGATCGTATTTTCCTCACCACCCAGATGGGCGAATATAAAAAAGCCATTGATATGGCGGCGGTAAAGAGATTCCATATTTATGAGGGCGGAGAGGGTAAGCTTACCAAGCTCCACGCGTGGATGCACGTGCTTTACGGATGTCAGCTTACGGACGATGGAAAATACAACGAGGCTCGCGACGTTCTTTACCGTGGAGTTGACATGCCCAAGTCCTACGGTGAGGCAAAGACCTTCTTTAACCAAGAGGCGCATATTTACTATAATCTCGGACTTATCGCGGAACATAGCGGTGACGGTGAGGCGGCACGCGCGGCTTATGACAAGGCGGCGGAATACAAGGCGGCAGTATCGCCCATATCGCTTTGGAGAGCTTTGGCACTCTTCAAGCTTGGTGACACGAGAGAGGCGGAGCGCGTGCTTGACGAAATGATAGCCGTGGCAGAGAACAAGCTCAAAAACCGTGATATGAGGACGTATTACGGCGTTGGCTCGCCCTCTCCCATGCCCTTTGAGTACGATATAGTCAAGCAAAACACGGTTGAGGGCTCTGTGCTTAAAGCATTTGCGCTTCTCGGTTACGGTAAGACGTGCGAGGCGGAGAAGAGCATGGATGCGGTAAGAGAGCTTGATCCCTATAATTTTGATCTCTACGTTTTTGATGATCAAAAGACGAGAATTTAAGTCGATTTTTAAACAAAACGGCACTCCTCGGGGTGCCGTTTTATATATATAAAAATATGTAAAATATTTTTCAATTTGCTATTGACAAACGATCTCTTCGGGCATATAATAACAAAGTGCGATTTTTGGGAGATGCTCCCTTTATATAATCAGGAGACATTGTTATGGATAACGTTCAGATTCTTTTAAGTATTTCAATATGCGCACTCTCGGGACTTTTGATGTCGCGTGTGTGCAAGCTTTTAAAGCTTCCTGCGGTAACGGGATATCTCATTGCGGGAATACTTGTTGGCAGCTTTTGTCTTGGCGGCATTGAGCTTGGCGGCTATCATTTGGGCTTTGGCGCGGAGGACTTTTCGGATATTGCCGTGCTTTCAATAGTCAGCGAGATAGCGCTCGGCTTTATTGCCTTTTCCATCGGAAGCGAGTTCCGTCTATCCGAGCTTAAGAAAACGGGTAAGCAGGCAACGATTATAGGTATAGTTCAGGCAGTCGTTACAAGCATTGTTTGCATTGTAGTTTTATTCGGCCTGCACTATCTTCTAATTGCAATAACGGGACACGACTATCTTCCCATTCCCGCGGTGCTCATTCTTTCTGCGATAGCCACCGCAACGGCACCTGCGGCAACGCTTATGGTCGTTCGTCAGTACAAGGCGCGCGGTCCCCTGACCAATCTTCTTTTGCCCATAGTTGCGCTTGACGACGCAGTTGGACTCATAGTCTTCGCAATACTCTTTGGCGCGGCAAAGGCAGTGCAGGGTGGAAATCTTGATATTGTATCTATCGTAGTTGAGCCTATTATCGAGATAGTGGCATCAATTTTGCTTGGAGCGCTTATCGGATTTATTCTTTCCAAGCTCGAGAAGGTGTTCCACTCCAACAGTAACCGCTTGAGCCTTGTTATATGCTTCGTTTTCGCAACCGTTGCGCTCACCCAGCTTAAGAATATTCATATCGGAGAGGTACATATCGGATTTTCCTCGCTTCTCACATGTATGATGTGCGGAACTGTGTTCTGCAATGTGTGCGAATGCTCGGATGAAATGATGTCAAGAGCGGACGGATGGACAAAGCCCTTGCTTATCGTATTTTTCGTTATAAGCGGCGCCGAGCTTGATCTTAACGTATTCAAGCAGCCTGTTTTCGTGCTTGTTGGTGTTGTTTACATCATTGCGCGTTGCATAGGTAAGTATTTTGGCGCTATGTCGTCTGCAAAGGCGACAAAGTGTAGCCCCGATATAGTCAAATATCTCGGAATAACGCTTTTCCCTCAGGCGGGAGTTGCTCTCGGCATGGTAAGCACAGTAAGCTCGGATGGAGTCATTTCGTCATCCGTTGCATCAACGGTGCGCTTCGTCATTCTCTTTGCGGTTCTCGTTTACGAGATATTCGGTCCTGTTGCCACCAAGTGGGCATTGACGCGCGCGGGCGACATAACCGAAAAGCCTGCGGATTCCAGCCGCCGCCGTATCAACCTGCCGAGCTTTGACAGACACGCAAAGCATCATTAATTTTTATATTGCTGAATAAAAAAGCCGTTGTATGGGCATAATCCTTTTGTTATAAAAAGAAAGGATGGTTCATACAATGGCTTTTTCTAAAAAATTACTTATTTGCACCATAGTTGTGCTTGCGATCTCACTTGTTGCGGGCTTTTTACCCATTCACGGAGAGAGCGAGATATACGACACGGTGGTGCGGCTTCACGTTGTTGCAAATTCGGATACGGATGCCGATCAGGGCTTGAAATTAAAGGTGCGCGACGCGGTCATAGGTGTTGTGACGCCCGCCGTTGAGGATTGCAGATCACAAAGCGAGGCAACAGCGGCGATAGGCGGTATAATGGACGAGATCGACGAGGCGGCGCGCCGTGTTATCGCCGACGAAGGATACGGTTACGACGTAAAAGTAACTGTTGGTGAGGAGTATTATCCAACCAAGACGTATGAGAGCTGTGCGTTCCCCGAGGGAACCTACGTATCCTTGCGCGTGCTTATCGGAGACGCTGAGGGACAAAACTGGTGGTGCTGTCTGTTTCCGCCGCTGTGCCTTTCCGCCGCAGGTGCGGAAGAAAAGAGCGGAAATGAGGACGCGTTTATATCTGTCGGACTGACGGGCGAGCAATACAAGGTGATAACCGAGACTGACAGTCCAAAATACCGCGCACGCTTCAAGATACTTGAGACTATCCAGCGGTGGTTTGGAAAAGGGAATTGAATATATGGGCATGCCCATAATGAATTGCCCTCTGGATGAATTGGCTTGCCGTCAACTCATTTTCCCCAAAATATTGCCATATTGACATTTTTCGAAAAATACGGTATAATTAAGACACAAATCTATAAATTCGGAGTGGCTTATGGCAAAGAAAATGAAAAAGAACACAAAGAACGTGTTGAAAATAATAATCAGTATCGTTTATATCATTTGGGGAATATGGTCGCCTATTCAGGCATTCTCGGCACTTGTTGCGCTCGACGTTGGCGCAATGATCTCCGCTGGAGTTGGCATTTTGACGTTGCTTGCAGGTATATTCGGTCTTTTCGGAATGAAGAAGGAAAAATGCCGAGTGTTTGGTATCATCATTTGCGTTTTCTCAATTGTAGGTGTCGTTGCGGCACTTCCCGCAATTAACGTGTCGTCTATAATCACCGCACTTTTGGCTTGGCTGTTTATAGTTTGCATTTCTTAATTAAATAATTAAACGGAGCACTCTCAGGAGCGCTCCGTTTTTTTGTTGAATATTATTTTTT
>JBGVJM010000066.1:0-3899 GCA_045129415.1 Eubacteriales bacterium | reverse complement strand
GCTATGGCTATCATCGAGCCCGTATATACGCTCTCGGGCGTAAGTCTGTCCTCCGCGGGAAAGATCCTCTCGTTCAGCCAGCGAGCAAGCGGAAGGTCGTCTCCGTATCCGCGGAAAAGCGTCATTGCGCTGTGACAGTGCGTATTGTAGAGGGCGGGCATCAAAAGATTGCCGTTGCCCTCAATTACGCGGTCATATTTTGCCACAGGCTCGTCCTTACCTATATATTCAATTAATTTGCCGTTGACAACAACGTTTACCGAGCCCTCAATTCCACAGCTTTCGGGCAGATTTACGTTTTTGAATATCAATTTCATTTTCGTTTCCCTGTTTTGGTTGTTTTTGATCAAAGTCCGCGTCTCAAATAAAACTCGCGCGCGCTTTCAAGCTTGGCTTCCGTTTTGTTGTCGGAAAGATACTCGTAAGGATATTTTGGATTGAAAAATCTCTCAATAATTCTCTTTTCTCCGTTTGCGGGATTGTAATCCACAAACTTTGAGACCGCACCTGCTCCGCAGGCGAATATTGAGTGTATCTCCTCCATCATATAGATGTTATAAAGTCCCTTATGTCCCTCAAGCGCGAAGCCCACGTTTTCATAATTTCCGACCGTGTTCTTCTGCCTGTACATATAGTAGGGCTGGTAACCCTCGTGCTGTGCGGTTATCTGCGAATAGTCAACACATTTGCCTACGTCGCCGCCGCGCACGGAATATATATGCGTGCTGCTCTTTAATATATCGCTTGCCTTCTTGACGCTGAAGGTATGTACCGTAATATTCTCGGGTCTGAGCGCTACCACACGGTCATAGGATGAGGCAAAGCTTGCAAACTTGTCGCCGGGCAGGCCTGCTATCATGTCGGTGTTTATCGTCCTCACGCCCGAATTTCTTACTATGTCGTATGCGCGCAAAAAGTCCTCCGCGTTGTGCGCTCTGCCGATTATGCGCAAAACGTCGTCGTTGAGAGTTTGAGGATTTACGCTTATTCTCGTAACGCCGTGCTTAACCGCAATATCCATCTTCTCCTTGTCGATGGTATCGGGTCTTCCCGCCTCAAGCGTGTATTCGTCCACCGTTGACACGTCATAGCTTTCATCTATGAGCGAGAGCAGCCACTCGAGCTGTACCGCGTCAAGAGTTGTGGGTGTGCCGCCGCCGATATACACAGTTTTAACCCTGAGTCCAAGCTCGCCTATAAGCTTGAAGGTCTTCTTGATCTCGTCACCGAGAGCTACAAGATAGTCGGGTATGGTTGCAAGCAATTTCTTTGAGGTGTACGACACAAACGAGCAATACGCGCATCTTGTCGGGCAAAAAGGAATGGAAATATATACGCTGCATTCCTTGGGATCCGCCTTTTTGACAAGCTCCGCCTCGTTGAGTGCCACCTCGGTTGCAAGTGCCGCTTTTTTAGGTATAACGAAATAATCGCTTGACAAGGTTCTCTTGACCCTGGTCTTGCTCATTCCGCTCTCCAACATCTCGGTTGCTACCTTTGAGGGTCTTACACCCACAAGCATTCCCCAAGATGGGCGATAGCCCATAATATCACCGCATACCGACAATATCGCGTCACCAACGGCTATTTTTTTAAGTCTGTCGTGAGTTATATCCTCGCGCAAGGCGTACACCTTTTCAACGGATGAATACTTGCCGTCGAGCGCGAGCTCGGCGCGGGCTACAACTCCGTCCTCTTTTTCTACAAGCTCCAGCGAGAGCTCGGGAGTGGCTATTTCGCCGTCCTCCGTCTCACATGCCTTATCGGAGAACTTTTCTCCGGGAAAAAATATCATACATAAGGTCTGAACGTAATATTGGTTTATATCACCTGTTACCTTAAGCTTCATCTTATCATTCCTCTTTTTTGTCTTTTGTCTTTACTGTTTCTTCTTTTTAAGTACTTCGCTGTCCATAACGATGGTAACGGGACCGTCGTTTATGAGCGATACCTTCATATCCGCTCCGAATATTCCGCACTCAACGCGCGAAAGCTGCTCCTTCATAAGGCTTACGAAATACTCGTACAGTCTTTTCGCCTCGGGCACAGGCGCGCTTGCAAGATAGTCGGGTCTGTTGCCGTGCTTATAGTTTGCAAGCAGAGTAAATTGAGATATGACAAGCGCCTCTCCGCCAACGTCCTTGACGGATAGATTCATTTTACCTGCCTCGTCACAAAATATGCGGAGATTTCCTATCTTTGCGGCAAGCAATCTTGCATCCTCCTCGGTGTCGCCGTCGGCAACACCCAAAAGTATCATAAGTCCATGTGCGCACGAGCCCACAAGAGCACCGTCCACCTTGACGCTTGCCTTAGTAACTCTTTGTAAAACCGCTTTCATATCCGTTTTCCTCTCTTAAAGGCTATCGAGCCCTTTTACGAAAATCCTCTGCCCACACTGTCCACGCCTTCAAGCGCACGAAGTCTTGATACTATGGAATTATAATGGTCAATATTCTTACAGCTTATCTTCAAGCTGATTATACATCTGCCGTTAGTTCTCTTTTGCGAGTTTACGTGCAAAATTGCCACCTTCATATCGGCAAGCGCAACCGCAACGTCCGCAAGCATACCGACTCTATCCTCGGTAAACAGCTGCAAAAGTGCCTCATAATAGTTTTTGGAGCCGCTATGCACGTCACCGGATTCCCAATGTGCCTCTACCCATCTGTCACGAAGCTCTATCTTCTTTACACCCTCCGTTACGTTGGGGCAGTCCTGCTTGTGGATCGAAATGCCGTATCCCTTGGTAATAAAGCCTACAACGGCATCTCCCGGCAAGGGATTGCAGCACTTTGCAAACTTGACCTGACAGCCGCTTTCTCCATCCACGATTATTCCGCTGTTCGACTTTATATTCTTTTGCTTTGCGGCGGACTTTTGCATCAGCTCCTCGTCGGTGATGTCTACGGGCTCGGCATTCTGCTCCGCCAGCTTATTCATCTCGTCACGCAGCTTACTCGCAATTTTATTGAGAGATACACCGCCGTATCCCAAAGCGTTCAGCATATCGTCCACGGACACAAAGCCGATCCTTTGTCCTACGCTTGAAAGCATCTCCTGCTTTTGCGGCTCAGCAAGCTTTATGCTGTATTTCTTGAACTCTCCGTCAATGATAGAGCGACCGAGAACAATGTTCTCTGCTCTTGATTCCTTTTTGAACCACTGTCTTATCTTGGACTTTGATTCACTTGTTTTGACGATATTGAGCCAATCTCGGCTGGGGCCCTTTGAAACGGTTGAGGTAAGAACCTCTATTATCTCTCCGTTTTGCACCACTCGGTCAATAGGCACTATCATGCCGTTTATCTTTGCGCCTATCATCTTATTACCCACCGCGGAATGTATCGCGTAGGCAAAGTCGATAACGGTCGCGCCCTGAGGCAGCGCGATAACGTCTCCCTTAGGCGTAAACACGAAAACCTCGTCGTGGAAGATATCGGTCTTGAGCGCGTTGATGAACTCGTCGGGGTCCTGCGTCTCACCCTCGGTCTCAATGAGTCTTGATATCCACTCAAGCTTCTTATCCATCTCCTCCTTGCTGGAAGCACCCGACTTGTATTTCCAATGCGCCGCGATACCGTATTCCGCGATATGATGCATCTCGCGCGTTCTTATCTGTACCTCAAAGGGTATACCGTCGCGTCCTATGACCGTTGTATGCAAGGAACGGTACATGTTGGGCTTAGGAGTTGATATATAGTCCTTGAATCTACCGGGGATAGAGTTGAACATCTCATGTATGATTCCGAGCGCAGTATAACACTCAAGCTCGGTTTCAACGATAACTCTCACCGCATAGAAGTCGTATATCTCATCAAAGCTCTTATTTTGGTTATACATCTTTTTGTAGATGCTGTAAACCGTTTTGATTCGTCCCTCAAGAGTGAAGTTGATAT
>JBGVJM010000065.1:0-7667 GCA_045129415.1 Eubacteriales bacterium | reverse complement strand
ACACACGACCTGCTGATTACGAATCAGCTGCACTACCGACTGTGCTACACCAGCGACCTTGATATTATATCATAAGATTTGCCTTTTTGCAATAGATTTTGAAAAAATAATATAAAAAAATTTGAAAGGTTTGGAAGAGGGTTTGGGGTAAGGGGAAAGGGAGAAACCTTTTCCCCAAAAGTTTCTCCCTTTCCCCTTATTCAAATCCTATCAAAAACTATTTTATCTCTGAATTCTACCCGAGCCGTCGCCGCCTGCAAGCTTTTCAACCTCAGCAAGAGTAACCATATTATAGTCGCCCTCGATGGAGTGCTTGAGTGCGGAAGCTGCAACCGCAAACTCAACAGCTGCCTGGGCGTCCTTACCGCTGAGAAGTCCGTAAATAAGACCGCCGCCGAAGGAGTCACCGCCGCCAACGCGGTCGATTATGTGAAGCTCATACTTCTTGGAGAAGCAGTAGTTATCATTCTTTACGTCATAGAGCATAGCGGACCAACCGTTATCAAATGCGCTGTGGCTCTCGCGGAGCGTGATGGCAACGTACTCAAAGCCGAACTTGTCAGCGAGCTGCTTTGCAACGGACTTATAGCCGTCGTGGTTGAGCTTACCGCCGTAAATATCGGTTGCCTCTGCCTCAATACCGAATACGTCCTTTGCGTCCTCCTCGTTGGATATGCAAACGTCAACGTACTGGCAAAGCTCGGTCATAGCCTCGCGCGCCTCGGCTCTTGTCCAAAGCTTACCGCGGTAGTTTAAGTCGCAGGAGATCTTAAGTCCGTGTGCCTTAGCCGCCTTGCAAGCCTCGCGGCAAATATCAACAACGTTTGCGCCGAGAGCAGGCGTGATACCTGTAAAGTGGAACCACTCAGCACCCTCAAAAATGCTGTCCCAATCAAAGTCAGCCACAGTAGCCTTAGCTATTGCGGAGTTTGCACGGTCGTAGATACAAACGGAGCCTCTCTGAGAAGCACCCTTTTCGTTAAAGTAGATACCAACTCTGTCGCCACCGCGAACGATCTTGGTGGTGTCAACACCGTATCTGCGGAGACTGTTAACAGCTGCCTGACCGATAGCGTGAGCAGGGAGCTTGGTCACGTAAGCTGCGTCGATGCCGTAGTTTGCAAGAGAGACTGCAACGTTAGCCTCGCCGCCTCCGAACGTGAACTCAACGTGGTCACACTGAACGAATCTTTCATAGTTATAGGGCTGAAGGCGAAGCATAAGCTCGCCGAATGTAATTACCTTTGCCATTATGTATTAATTCCTTTCAATTATATTACATGCAGAGATGGAAAGCGAAGCCGCCGATCTCATTCTGAAGGTAGATGAAGTTGATCTTGCCGTTCTTGTCGTAGCGTGCGGTGTCATAGTCAAACTTGATTCCGCGGCGCTCAAGGTGATAGATGGCACGCTCCACGGAGTTTGTCTTGATACCAACGTGACCGTGTGTTCCGCGACCGACCTTGTTCATGATCTCGATCTCCTCGCCTGCGAAATAGGAAGCCGAAGCCGCCTTTGCGGGAAGAGTGAAGATGTCCTGGATTTTGTTTGCATCATCCGCTGCCGCCTCGGCACTTACCTCGTTGATGCCGAAGTGCTTGAACTTAAATCCAAGCATGGTGTCAACTGCCTGACGAACGAGCTTCTTGATTCCTTCAAAATCACCTGCCTCGATCATTTCGGGCTTAACCATCCATGAGCCGCCGCAGCAAACTATTTTATTAAAGGAAAGATAATCGTTAACGTTAGAGGGAGAAACTCCGCCTGTGGGCATAAAGGTCACCTTGCCGTAGGGTGCGGACATTGCCTTTATCATATTGATTCCACCCGACTGCTCTGCGGGGAAGAACTTAACGGTTTCAAGACCAAGCTCCAAAGCCGCCTCAATACCCGTGGGGTTATTGATACCGGGGATCATGGGGCAACCGCGGCTTAAGCAGTATTTAACTATCTCGGGATTAAAGCCGGGGCTTACGATAAACTTTGCACCTGCCTCAATAGCATCGTCAACCTGCTCACGCGTAAGAACGGTGCCTGCGCCAACTATCATCTCGGGATAAGCCTCGGATATAGCGGCAATAGCCTCCTTTGCACAAGCGGTACGGAATGTGACCTCGGCGCAGGGAAGACCGCCCTCTATGAGAGCCTTTGCCAAGGGCTTTGCATCCTCAACTCTATCGATCTTGATAACCGGAACTATTCCGATAAGGGATAACTGTTTTACAATATCATTCATTATATGTATCCTCCACATATTTATACACAATAATTATACACCCGCTTCGTTGTTTTGTCAACAATAAAAGGGGTGTATAATATCAAATTTATTTTGTTTTGGGCAGGTATTTTCCGCTTGCCAGCACCTTCTCAAAATGCACGCCGTACCAGATAGGCTTTTCGTCGCTTGTGGTAGCCACAATAGAGTCGCAAACGAAGTCCGCCGCCTTTGCGCAGGCTTCCTTGAGACTTTCTCCGCTTATAACCGAAGAGAAGCAAACGGAGGCGAAAATATCGCCCGTACCGTGAAAGCTTTGAGGCAGCTTTTGGTTGTAGTCCGAAAAATAGGTGTCGGTCTCGCTGTCGTATCCGTAGCAGCCGAGTCGCCCCTCTTCAAGCTCAACGCCCGTGATAACGGCATAGCGGCATCCGAGAGAAGCGAGCTTTTTGAGCATATCGCGAATGTAGTCCTCGGAATATCCCTGCGCGACGTATGGCTCGTCCAGCATGAAGCATGCCTCGGTGAGATTGGGAACTATAACGTCGGCTGCGGCGCAAAGATCTGCCATTTTGTGTGCAAAGGCTTGGTTAAATCCGGGGTAGAGCTTGCCGTTGTCACCCATTGCGGGATCAACGAACTTGAGCTTGCCATCTCCAAAATCGCGGAAGATGTCAAGAACCAAGTCTATCTGTTCAAATGATCCGAGGTAGCCCGTGTATATTCCGTCAAAATCAATATTTTGCTGTTTCCAATGGTCAGAGATAGGTCGAATATCGCCGGTGAGGTCATGAAACGTGAAGCCGCTGAAGGCAGTATGTGTAGAGAGAGTGGCAGTGGGGAGTATTGCCGCTTCTATTCCCATGGCTGAAATAATGGGGAGCGCAACGGTCAATGAGCACTTGCCAACGCAGGAAATATCCTGGATCGTTAGTATTCTTTTCATATATCCTATCCTTTCTTATTATTACTCGCTTATTATAAAGCATTTTTATTTCAAAGTCAATAAATGACTGCATATTTTTAAGATTTTTTTGAGTTTCTCTGAATATTTTGTCATATTTGTGGCATATTTGTGAAATTTGTATTTACAAACGTGCAAAACCGTGGTAAAATATAAGGAGAATAAGATTTGTCGGACAAGGAGAATTTATATAATGAGATGTCCATTTTGCAATTTTCCCGAGAGCAAGGTGCTTGACACAAGAACCGTTTCCGAGGGCAACAGTATAAAAAGAAGAAGAGAATGCCTTGAGTGCCAAAAGCGCTTTACAACCTTTGAGGTGCTTGAATCGGTGCAAATAATCGTTGTCAAGAAGAATGGCGAAAAGGAGCTGTTTGACCGCACTAAGCTATTGTCGGGTGTGCTTAAAGCAACGCAAAAGCGTCCCGTCAGCGCGGACGAGGTGGTAAACGAAATAGAAAACGAGATACAAAACTCCATGAGCAACGAGATAGAGTCCACCAAGATAGGCGAGATGGTTATGGAAAAGCTTAAGGAGCGCGACCATATCGCATACGTGCGTTTTGCTTCGGTCTACCGTGAATTTGCTGACGTTGAGAGCTTTTTGTCCGAAATTATGCAGCTCAAAAAAGAAAATTAATAAGAAAATCGGAGGGCGAGAGCCCTCCTTTATTTTTTCTTCCATTATATGTATTATCGGTGAGGCTTTTGGCAAAAAATTGCTACATAAATCAGTTTTGGAGGAGCCAATGCAGGAGAAGAGGGAGCTTTGCGCCGATTATTCAAAAAACGTGGCGTTTATGGATGGCTTGTTGCATCCCGATAGAAATTTTGATCTTATCAAAAAGATCTTAACGGTAGGGGAGGATGAGCTTACATTATATTTTATAGACGGATTTGTCAAGGATGCGGTAATGCAAAAGCTTATGCTGTCGTTAGTGGGACTCAAGGGAGTTGGCGGTAGTGCTGACGGCGAGCGCGGCAAAGGTGACCGCCGCATGTCAACCTTGTGCGCGGTTGAGGCGTTTATTCGTTCACACGTGCCATACGTTGAGGTCGACGCGACGGACAACGTTGACAATATGATCCAAATGGTGCTGTCGGGTGCCACGCTTATGCTCGGCACGGCATTCGGTGAATATGCGGTCGTCATTGATGCAAGGACGTATCCCGCGCGCGACACGGCGGAGCCCGAGGGTGATAAGGTCATGCGCGGAGCGCGTGACGGCTTTGTGGAAACGCTGATATTCAATACCGCACTGATACGCCGCCGTATTCGCAATCCCGAGCTTACTATGAGCTATCTTGCGGTAGGCAAAAGCTCGCGCACCGATATAGTCGTGTGCTATATGGCGGACAGGGCAGACCTTGAATACGTAGATCATATCAAAAGCAAGCTTGAAGGCATAAAGACCGATTCCTTGGTCATGGGACATGAATCGCTTGCCGAATGTCTTGTGAAGCAGCGATGGTACAATCCCTTTCCCAAGATAAGATATACCGAGCGTCCCGATTCCGCGGCGGCACAGCTTTTGGAGGGAAGCGTGCTTATACTTTGTGACAATTCGCCCGAGGTGATGGTGCTGCCCACAACAATCTTTGACTTTATGCAGGAGACAAACGACTTTTATTTTCCGCCGCTTACGGGCACTTATATAAGGCTCGTGCGCCACGTGGTATTTATGATGGCATTGTTTATGGTGCCGCTTTGGCTGTTGCTCGTCACACATCCCGACCTGATTCCGCCGTGGCTTGAATTTATCGTGCCGCAGGAGACGGGAAGACTGCCGCTTATAGCGCAAATATTGCTTGTTGAATTCATCATCGACGGTCTGCGCATGGCATCGCTCAATACACCGAATATGCTTTCAAATTCCTTATCGGTCGTTGGAGGACTTATTCTCGGTGATTTCGCCGTCTCGATAGGCTGGCTTATTCCCGAGGTCATACTGTATATGGCATTTGTGGCTATCGCAAATTTCACGCAAAGAAGCTATGAACTGGGATATGCCTTTAAGTTTATGAGAATATTGCTGACAGTGCTGACGTCATTATTCGGCATTTGGGGATTCGGAATAGGAACGGCGATAGTGCTTATCCTGATAGCTACCAATAAAACGGTCAACCGAAAGCGCAGCTATTTGTATCCCTTGATACCCTTTGACTTCAAGGCTTTCAAGTCATTGTTCTTCAGGGTTAAGAAGCACGATTGAGATATTCACTTGAATTAAAAGAGAAGGGCGGAGCATCCGCCCTCTTTTTTATTGCTCGGTCTCTAAATTGGAAATAAATGTAATAAATTGAAATTAATTGTAAATAGCGCAAAAATGCGGTAAATCGGAGTTAAATTTAGTGGTGTGGTGGAGTTAAAAACAAAAAAAGATTAAAAAAACTTTAAAAAAACCGAACGATTTTTAATGGAATTTCAAAAAGCCTATTGATTATTTGGAGGTAATATATTATAATAATAACACACCAAGTGGTGAGAAATGGAGCGTATGTGGTGAAATGTGTTGGAAAATGATCCCAATGTTGATCAAATTACCCGAGATCAAAGAAAACAGTAAAAAAGAGACACGCAAAAGCTCACGTAAGTAATTTTTAAAACATCCGCGCATGCGGAACAAACCTTGCAGGAAAGGAGCGCATTATTATGTTTACGGGTGAATACGAGCATAACGTTGATGCGAAAAACAGAATATTCGTGCCCGCGCGCTTCAGAGACGAGCTGGGAGAAACCTTTATGGTAGCGCGCGATCTTCGCGGAGCAAGACTCAAGCTTTTCTCGCTTGCAGGCTGGCAGCAGTACATAGCTCCCATTATGGAGCAGGAAAGAAAGATATCGGAAAAGGCTTTGCGTTATCTTCACAGAAACGCATTGCAGGTAAGCCCCGATTCGCAGGGAAGAATACTTCTTTCACGTGAGCTTTTGGACTATGCCGAGATAGAAAAGAGCGCGGTCATAGTCGGTTGCTCAAATTACGTTGAGATATGGTCTAAGGAAAACTACGACAGAGAGCTTGAGGGCGAGGATAGCGAAGCTATAAGCCGCGAGCTTGAAAAGTTCGGACTCTGAGGCGCGTATGGCGGACAAGATAAGCTTTAAGCACCGCTCGGTGCTTCTCGACGAATGTATAGACGCGCTTTGTATAAAGCCCGATGGCGTTTACGTGGACGGAACCGCGGGCGGCGGCGGTCATTCTCTCGAGATAGTTAAGAGATTGACAAAGGGCGGCAGACTTATCGCCATTGACCGCGATGACGCGGCAATAGCGGCGGCGACTCAAAGGCTTTCCAATTACAGCGAGCGTGTTACCTTTGTAAGAAACAATTTTTCGGCAGTCGGTGACGTTTGCCGAGAGCTTGGAATAGAAAAGATAGACGGAATACTCTTGGACCTTGGCGTGTCGTCCTATCAGCTTGACACGGCCGAGAGAGGCTTTACCCACAATACCGACGCGCCGCTTGACATGAGAATGGACAGGCGCGGTGAGCTTGATGCCTATGCGGTAGTAAATACCTACACCGAGGATGAGCTAAAGCGCGTTATGTGGAATTACGGCGAGGAGAAGTTCGCGCCCAAAATTGCGGCGGCAATAGTCAGACGACGCGCGCAAAAGCCTATTGAGACCACGGGCGAGCTTGTGGACGTAATAAAGAGCGCCATTCCCGCATCGGCGAGGGAAGGCGGTCATCATCCCGCAAAGCGCACATTCCAGGCGATAAGAATTGAGGTCAACGGCGAGCTTGATGCTATTGAGCCTGCTATAAGAGATGCGGTCAGCCTTCTTTCCGAGGGTGGCAGGATCGCGATCATAACCTTCCATTCTCTGGAGGACAGAATAGTAAAGCAAACGTATGCGGACCTTGCAAGCGGATGTAATTGCCCCCGCAGTCTTCCTATATGCGTATGCGGAAGAAAGCCGATAGTAAGACTTGTAAATAAAAAGCCCATCACACCAAGTGATGCGGAGCTTGAAGAAAATCCCCGTTCAAGAAGCTCTAAGCTTCGCGTGGCGGAGAAGATATAACGACATTACAATAAACTGATTTAAATTTGGAGATAGAGATGAAAAGGAACGGTATGGTAAAGACCTGTGAGAGACCTGCGACAGTAAGCGTAGGCTCAAGCACTGCAACGGACGTATGCAGCTTGTATATTGATATGCTTTGCGAAAAGTTTAAGGATCGCGGTATCAGAACTGCGGGTGCTTCGTCTTGTGGCAACGAGGAGCTTTACCGTCAGCTTGAGAAAAAGGGAGCGCGCGTTGACGCAACGGACTCCAAATACAAAAGCTTGAACATCAATGGTAGATCCTTTATGACGAGCGATGACTTCGCAACCTACTATAAGGATCTTCGCGACTATAAAATGCCTCGCTTCTACTCTCGCGCGGAATCGGAGTATGAAGCAGCAAAGGCTTTGGCGGAAAAGAACGTGCAGGAATCGGGTAATTCGCCAAAAAAACTGTATGGCTTGCTGTAATC
>JBGVJM010000064.1:0-5270 GCA_045129415.1 Eubacteriales bacterium | reverse complement strand
ATACTTTAAATATCCGAATGAAACAAGCTTGTAGAGATTTTTAAGACCTATTTTATTCTTAACAAGTATTATTTGATGATAAGGCTTAAGGTTAAGCGGATTGGAGTTTACGCTCATATCACGCTTTAATTGCTCAAAGCTCTTTATATCCTGCTCACGCATCTTCTTTATCATCTTGAAATATATGCGTGCAAGCACTTCGGCATCGTCGCTTGCTCTATGTTGATGGAACACGCCAACCTGATAATATTCCGCCAATATATCAAGCTTATGCTTTTTAAGGTCGGGATTTATGTATCTTGAGAGCGCAACCGTGTCAAGATAGGGATTGGTAAACGGCATGCCGCATTCCTCGGCAGCATAGCGAATAAAGCCCATATCAAATGCCGCATTATGTGCAACCATCAGCTTTTTACCGCCACCGATAAATGCAAAAAACTCAGTAAGAGCATCCTTTATCTTGGGCGCATCAGCAACCATTTCGTTGGTTATCGAGGTGAGCTGAATTATATCCTCGGGGATCGGGATCTCGGGATTAACAAAGGTATTGAATACTCCAACGACCTCGCCGTTCTTTACCTTTACAGCACCGATCTCGGTTATTTTACAGTTTTGTACGGAAAGACCGGTAGTTTCAATGTCAAATACTATCGTTTCTTCATCAAAACCTTCATTATATACGCCGTAAAGAGCACCCGCGGTATCGTTTACAAAATACGCTTCAACGCCGTAAATTACCTTTTGACCAACCTTCTCGGATGCAAGCATAGCCTCCTGGAAGCCTTGAACGGTTCCGTGGTCGGTTATAGCTATAGCGGGATGTCCCCAAGCCTTAGCCTGCTTTACCGCCACGTCGGGCGGAATAAGAGCGTCCATATGGGACATATTGGTATGCAAATGACGCTCAACGCGCTTCTTTTCCGCATTGTCAACGCGAGAAAGCTTTGTAACCGATGCGATGGACGAGAAATAAAACTGCAATTCCGGTCCTTCGGATTTATCCTTGCGCACTTCCCTTTTTACATATCCTTTAAGTGCAATCACACTGCCGTTTTTAATGTTATCGGTTATTATATGTGCCTCATCTACAGCTATAAAGTGCTTTACCTCAATAGAAGAAAGCGAGTCAGTAACCGAAAAGGAAACGTTAACTCGTTCACCCGAGCGGCTCGGCTCTGCCGTAAAGTCAAACACCGTACCGACAATGACAACGTTTCTTTGCGGCATGGTAATAGATGCAATAGGAGTAGGCCTGATAATAAATTCGTCTCCAAAAATATACGTGGGAGATGAAATATCAAATCTTGCCCTTCCAATCGTGCAAATATCATTTTCGACATTCGCTTCCGCATCCTCAAAAAGTGAGGTCTTTCTTTCAAGATTAGATTGCTCACCCATGTCGGATACACCGTCTTGTCTTGATGCATATGCTTTAGCTTGCTCCGCCATCCTCTTGTCAAATTCTTCAATAGCTTGCTCAAGAGTGTTGTTGCTCGCCAAAAATGCCTCGTCATTGGAATGGATTATATTGACTTTAATTCTTATTCCAAACTCCGAAAATACAATGGCTTCCATAACCGCAGGGGTTCTCGCATCATACAAAAGCGATATCCCGTTTTCCGAGAAAGGTATTTCAATAGTCAAAGTACCTTCAATAAGATTGTATCTGTATTTTGAGAAGAATCCGCGCGCAACTATTCCAACGGTCTCGGTTTCACAAAGCAGCTCAGGTATGTAGTCGCCGTCAAACTGATCGGCAGGATAGTGCGGCATTATTTTTACCATGTTGAGCTGATACGCCTTGCGGATTTCAGATTCAATATGATAAAGCTCCTCTTTTGATACAATGCTTGGAAAATCAACCGACACCTGCATCATGCGATTATCCTTGTCGGCTTGTATTTTTATATTTTCCGCCCTTGAGAGTATTCGGGCATCATTATCATTGGGATGATATTTGTAAAATATCTCTAAAAAAGTTTTAGCCATTACTTAAATTCTTTCGTCCTTAATCTTCTTGATCTCTCTTATAAGAGTGGGAATTACTTCGTTTTCCTTAACCTTACCGATAGCCTGTCCGTGAGCAAACAGCAACGCCTCACCAATACCGCCCGCAATACCGATATCAGCCTCATGCGCCTCACCGGGTCCGTTTACTATACAACCCATGAGCGCAACCGTTATCGGCATGTCCTCAAGCTTTTCCTTGGCGATTGCCTCTTTAAACTGCGCGCTAAGCGATATTAGGTCTATCTTTGTTCTTCCGCAGGTAGGACAGCTTACAACGTTCATGCCACACTGTCCTTCAACATTTAACGCGTTAAGTATCTGCTTTGCCGCCGCTACCTCTTTGACGGGATCCGCAGTCAGCGAGACTCTGAGAGTGTCACCAATTCCGTCGCAAAGCAACGCTCCAACACCGATCGCGCTCTTAATGGCTCCGCTTGTCTCGTCACCTGCTTCGGTAACACCTATATGAATGGGATAATCGCATCTTTCGGCTACAAGTCGGTTAGCGGCGATCATTGTGGCTACATCAGACGACTTTATAGAAATCGCAGTATCGTAAAAATCGTATTTTTCAAGAATAGCCGCATGATACAATGCGCTTTCACAAAGCGCTTCGGGGGTTGGGGCGCCGTGTTTTGCGAGAATGTGCTTTTCAACCGATCCGCTGTTTACACCAATTCTTATCGGTATATTACGCGCTTTGCATGCATCAACAACAGCTTTTACTCGGCTCTCATCCCCGATATTTCCGGGATTGATGCGAATTTTATCAACTCCGTATTCGGCTGCCTTGAGCGCAGCTCGATAATCAAAATGAATGTCGGCAACTATGGGAGTATTTATGCCGCTTTGCTTTATAAAACCAACTGTCTTTGCGGCCTCCTCGTCGGGAACGGTTATACGAACAATATCGCAGCCTGCGGATGCCAACGCCTTGACCTGATCAAGAGTCTTCTCGGAATTTTTCGTGTCGGTGTTGGTCATTGACTGTATAGCAAGCTTATTATTGCCTCCAACAGCAACTCTTCCAACCTTTATTTCTCTGGTCTTTCGTCTAATATCATTGTATATCATACGCTCCTCCTTCCGCTATTTTAGTGCGTCAAAACAGTGTGAAAATGTCCTTTACGGTTATAAATAGCATAAGTGCCATTAAGAGCATTATTCCAACTGTGTTTATAGTTTGCTCTATTTCCTTCTTAACGGGCTTTCTGAAAATTCCCTCTATCGCCAAGAATATAAGTCTTCCACCGTCAAGTGCGGGAAGCGGCAAGAGATTGAATATTCCCAAATTCATTGTTATCAGCGTGAAAAGATACAGTATCGAGGTAAATCCTGCCTGAGACGCCTCCCCAACTGCTCCCGCCATACCAACAGGACCGGAAACAGATTCTGCTCCGTATCTTCCGCTAACGAGATCGACCAAGCTATCAGTTATTACTTTAACTGTAGAAAACGATCGGAATACGGCGTGCTTCATTATATTGCCGAAATTAGCCTCTTCTGCATACGGTAAAAAATCATGACTGCCAAAGACAACTCCACTTTGTTCATCTCTTGGGAAAACTACGTTTTCAAGGACTATCTCTTTTCCGTTACGAATAACTACGAGATCAACCGGCTTGTGGCCAACGTGCATGATTTCATATGCTATTTCATTTCCGGTATGAACACTTACCCCCTCAACTTTGACGATAGTATCACCAACCTGGAGAGGATTCTTATTTTCCTCTGTCAATATGTTAGATGTGGAGTTTTCCATAAAGCCACCTATAGTTGTTGATACGAGATATCCCCTCTCTGCGCTTTCAACACCGACTAAAGTGAACATACATATGATGCCAAGCAAAATGTTCATTACGGCACCGGCAACAGTAATAACAAAGCGTTTCCACACCGGCTTATTGCAAAAAGCATTTTCATCCGCGGACGCCTCGTCCTCACCCGCCATACTTACGTAACCGCCAATCGGAAGTGCGCGAATGCTGAAAACGGTCTTTCCGTAATCCTCGGGTAAAGACTCAGGGGATGCCTCCGAATCGGACTGTGCCAAGGCATCGGTATTTATCGGCTCGTCATCATAATGAAATCTTTCCGCAACACCCAGCTCTCCGCCTTCGTGCTTTTTATCCTTCTTATCCTTTTTCTTTGTGGTAAATATCGCGGGACCCATTCCGATAGAAAATTCAAGAACGGTAACGCGAAAAAGCTTGGCAAAAAGGAAATGGCCAAGCTCGTGTATAACCACCATTATGCTTAACAGTAAAAGTGTGAGTAACAAATATAACAGGGTGTTCATCTTGCTCCTTTGGAATAATGATTACATCGCAAGCTTACCAACGTACTCCTGTGCTATGATTCTTGATTGCTTCGACACCTCAAGAATACCCTCAAGGTCACAAACGTTCGATGCAAAACCGAATTTGTCAAGAGTTTGGCATACAACTGCGGGAATATCACAAAAACGAATTTTCTTATTTAAAAATGCCGCCACCGCTTCTTCATTGGAAGCGTTGAGAATTGCAGGCAGCGCACCTCCCCTTCCTATTGCCTCAAATGCCTTTGAAAGCAAAATAAAGGTATCGGGATCGGGCTTTGCAAAGGTGAGCTTTGCAATAGAAAACAGATCCAGCTGCTCCGTTGTAGCATCGCATCTATACGGATGAGAAAGCGCGTATTGAACACAGTGTCTCATATCGGGAACGGACATCTGCGCAATAACGCTGTTGTCAATATATTCAACGGCAGAGTGAATTATACTCTCTCTATGAACCACTACCTTTATTTGATCGGGTCTCACACCAAAAAGGTGTACCGCTTCAATCACCTCAAAGCCCTTGTTCATAAGTGTTGCGCTATCAACGGTTATTTTTGCGCCCATATTCCACGTGGGATGCGCCAAGGTATCCTCAAGCGTAACGTGTTCAAGCTGCTCCGCAGTATATCCAAAGAACGGACCACCGGAAGCAGTGAGTATAATATTCTTAATTTCTCTATTATTGCCCGAGCGAAGGCACTGGAATATCGCGCAATGCTCACTGTCAACGGGTAATATTTCATTGCCGCTTTGTCTTGCGGCCCTCATAACTATATCTCCACCTACGACAAGCGACTCTTTGTTTGCGAGCGCAAGCTTCTTGCCCGACTTAATGGTTGCCAAGGTGGGCAAAAGTCCCGCCTCTCCGAGAATTGAGTTTTCAACCACCTGTCCATACGGGTTATCCGTATTGGTTTCGGCTATCATTTCGCATATACCGTCA
>JBGVJM010000063.1:0-7064 GCA_045129415.1 Eubacteriales bacterium | reverse complement strand
CTTGAGGACGTTGAGAACATCAAGGCATTCTACGCTCAGGTTGGCGACAGAGTTCCTCAGACCATGTACGACGAGCTTGCTGCTCTCGAAGCAAGACTTAAGGCATAAGCTAAAATATTTGAGGGAGTCGTTTGACTCCCTCTTTTTTAATGTTGACACGAGCGCAAAAAAATGATTTAATCAAATTGTACAAGCTATATACGGAGGTTGTGTATGTATAATATTCTCAACAAAAAAGGCTTTATATGCGATATGGACGGCGTTATCTATCACGGTACAAAGATACTTGACGGCGTTAAGGAATTCGTTAACTGGATGATCGACAACGACAAAAAGTTTGTATTTTTGACCAACAGCCCCGAACGAACACCGCACGAGCTTTCCATGAAGCTTGAACGAATGGGACTTTCCGTTTCGGCTGACCATTTCTACACCAGCGCTATGGCAACTGCGGAATTTTTGCATAATCAAGCTCCCGGATGCACAGCCTACGTTATCGGCGAGGCGGCACTCTCCAAGGCGCTTTACGACCGAAAAATTTATATGAATGATATTGATCCCGATTACGTTGTTATCGGTGAAACGAGAACCTACTCCTTTGAAAAGATAGAAAAGGCTATTGCACTCGTAAACAAGGGCGCAAAGCTTATTGGTGCTAACCCTGATCCCATCGGTGTTACAACCAATGGCATTATGCCCGCAACGGGTTGTCTTGTTGCTCCTATCGAGATTGCTACGGGCAAGAAGGCATACTTTGTTGGCAAGCCCAATCCTCTTATGGTTCGCCACGGCTTGCGTATACTCGGTTGTCACAGCGAGGACGTTGCCTTTATCGGTGATAGAATGGACACCGACATTATTTCCGGAATTGAGTCTAACGTTGATACCGTTTTGGTGCTCAGCGGAGTTACCTCGCGCGAGGATATTGACAAGTTCCCTTACCGCCCCAAGTATATACTGAACGGCGTTGGAGAGATAGTTAAGGATAATAACAAGTAAACAAAAAGCCCTTGGCAAATGCCAAGGGCTTGCTTTTTATCTCTTTGCTTTGAAAAACTCTGAAAGCTGGGCGGCGCACTCATCGCGCAAAAATCCGCCTTCGACTTTAGGCTTATGATTAAGAGGATATGCCGTCATATTCAGAACGCTTCCGCAGGCGCCCGCTTTTGCGTCCTTCGCACCAAAAACAACGCTACCCATTCTTGAATTGATTATAGCACCCATACACATAGGACAGGGCTCAAGCGTCACGTACAAGGTGCAGCGTTCAAGATGCCAACCGCCAAGCGTCTCACAGGCTTTTCTTATTGCCAAAAGCTCGGCGTGGCCCGTTGCATCCTTTGTTGCTTCCCTATTATTATGAGCCGCGGCGATCACCCTTCCATCGCATACCACGACAGCGCCAACGGGAACCTCTCCCTCGCTTGCCGCCATATTCGCTTCGGATATCGCCATTTTCATGTATTCATTATGCTCCGACACGGTCTTATCCCCCAAAATTCTATTGAAAAACCTCCCTTGATATAGGGAGGTCTTTCTTTATTAAGTCAGTAAAATTATGCCTGACCTGTGAGCTTTGCAACCTCAGCTGCGAGGTCGTCCTGCTTCTTCTCGATGCCCTCACCCTTCTCGAAACGAACGAAGGATGCGATCTTGATAGAACCGCCAAGCTCCTTTGCAGTGTTAGCAACGTACTTGCCAACCTTCTCGTGATCGTCAGCCTTAACGTACTCCATATCAACGAGGCAGTTGTTGTCGTAGAACTTGCCGATCTTACCCATAACGATACCCTCAAGTACCTTCTCGGGCTTGTTAGCCATCTTCTCGTCATTTGCGAGCTGAGCCTTGATTATAGCCTTCTCGTTCTCAATAACAGATGCGGGAACGCTCTCTCTGTCAAGGTAAGGAGTGGGATATGCGCCAACCTGAAGAGCGATGTTCTTTGCAAACTCAGCAAAGCCATCCTTTTCAGCACAGTCGGTATCAAACTTAACGATAACACCGATAGAGCCCATACCGTGAATGTAGGTGCTGGTGGTACCCTCAACTACTGCGAAACGGCGAACAGTGATCTTCTCACCGATCTGGAATATAAGCTCCTTAAGCTTTGCCTCAACGGTAACACCCTCGTAGTCAGCAGCCATGAGCTCTTCTACGTTTGCGGGGTTAGTGTTGATTATGGTCTTAAGAAGATTCTTTACGAAAGTCTTAAAGGTCTCGTTCTTTGCAACGAAGTCGGTTTCGGTGTTAACCTCAACGATAGCGGTCTTGTTGCCCTCCTTGAGAACGTCTACAAGTCCGTCTGCTGCGATTCTTGTTGCCATCTTGGACTCAGCCTTGAGCTCGCCCTTCTCGCGAAGGATCTTTATAGCTGCCTCCATATCTCCGTCTGCCTCAACAAGTGCCTTCTTGCACTCCATCATACCGATACCGGTCTTTGCTCTGAGAGCAGCAACGTCTTTTGCTGTAATAGTAGCCATTGTGGATCTTCCTTTCTCTTATTTAACAGTTAATTGAAAACGAATTAAGCCTCAGCCTCTTCAGCCTCAACTTCAGCCTTTTCCTCAGCTGCCTCTGCAGTCTGCTCGCCCTGCTTACCCTCGATGATAGCGTCAGCTATTACGGAAGAGATGAGCTTGATAGCGCGGATAGCATCGTCGTTACCGGGGATAACGTAGTCAGCATCGTCAGGATCGCAGTTGGTGTCAACGATTGCGATTACGGGGATACCGAGCTTCTTAGCCTCGAGAACTGCGTTTCTCTCCTTGCGGGGGTCAACGATGAAAATAGCGTCGGGAAGCTGTTCCATGGTCTTGATACCGCCAAGGTTCTTTTCAAGGTCAAAGATCTCCTTCTGGAGCTTTGCTACTTCCTTCTTGGGAAGCATATCGAACGTTCCGTCCTCAGCCATCTTGTTAAGGCTGTTGAGACGAGCGATGGATCTCTTGATGGTCTTGAAGTTGGTCATCATACCACCGGGCCAACGAACGTTTACATAATACTGACCGCAACGGGTAGCCTCTTCCTTGATAGCCTCCGCTGCCTGCTTCTTCGTACCAACGAAGAGAACGTTTCCGTTGTTTGCGGAAAGCTCACGAACGAACATGTAAGCTTCTTCAAACTTCTTAACGGTCTTCTGAAGGTCGATGATGTAGATGCCGTTTCTTTCAGTAAAGATGTACTCCTGCATCTTGGGGTTCCATCTTCTTGTGTGATGTCCGAAATGGACGCCAGCTTCGAGAAGCTGCTTAATTGAGATTACAGACATTTTTATGTCCTCCTTCGGTTTTTTCCACCACAGTAGCTTTGGCGATGCAATCTCCCGTCCTCTTTATCATTCGGGGAGACACCGACATCGCAGACGTGGTACTGTGTGTGTAATAATATTTTTTGTGCAATTGCACAACATTGGCAATTTTAACATATTTATATATAATTTGCAATAACGCACGAAAATGTTTACAAATTATTTACATTCAGAAGCGCCTTTTGTGAGGTCTGCAAGCGCAAAATGAAGAAATTTCATGCCTCTCCACTCTCACTAAAATGGCATCCTCTCCTATGCATTCTATTTTGCACCACGGTAAGATCATATCATCCTTACCGCCAAACAGTTGCAATCCTCCTGACGGAGTTACGGTTATTGAAACGATATTTTGACATTCAAGGTCAATTTCAAAATCGGAAGGATAACCAAGTCGCTCACCGCCGCAAAGATTGATCACTTCAAGAGAGCAAAGCTCGCTCATCTTTATTCTTCGCATAAAATCACCTCCAAAACAATTTGCTTTGGATAATTATATGCCGACCATTACCTTTTGTTTCTTTTTATTGCGCGAGAAACAAATATAGCAACGGCAAATGCCGCAAGATATACGGGAAGTAATATGAATTCAATAAGGGTAACACCCGTAGGATAGAGAGCGTTTACAAATACTTCCTGAGTGGATATTCCCATTATGAAAAGCATAACGGCATAGGCTATCATAACGTACATCCAGCGATTTCGCCTTGCGCTTCCCTTTTCGGTGTAATCCTTTTCCATCAATGCCATTTCAACAAATAGCACGAGCAATATTGCAACAAAGGTAACGCCCATAAAGCCTACGTTCTCTCCGATAGCGTCCGTATAGTGCAGGATCACCGCCAATATTGCAATCACGGTAGATGCTATTGCCCTTGCAATCATTCCGACAGATCCGTGTAAAAACGCAGATCTGAGCGTTTGTTCGCGGACATCGTTCTCGGGCTTACATCCGCCTTCCGCAAACAGCAAGAACGGTAAAACCGCCGCAACTGCCGCAAGCGAGACCATCTGGAACGGGCTTATGAGCCAAGCGCCCGAAATAAGCGTTATCAGGGCAAACGGTAACGTTAAGCACATAATATTGCAAAGCATCCTGAGTGCAATCGCAATTGAAGTATTGACCTCTCTTGACGCTTTGATAGCATTTATAAGTGAGGTAACTCCACCGCCGCGAGAATTTGCGCGTCTTACTATAACACCCGCGAGCAATCTCGTTTGCGACGAGCATCTTGCATGTCCCTCACTACCGCCTTTGAGATTTTCAGCATAAGCGGAATCCTTGTGCTTTGCCGTTTCATATTTGAGGTCATCGCAGCTTATAACAACATCCGCTTTGGCAAACAAGTCGTTATTTTCATTACTGATTCCGTAAACAGCAATCCTTTTCCCCTGAAGCTTCATTCGGTCGATAAGCTCGCAATATTGCTGCTTTTCAAAGCCGGCAAAAGCCTTGAAGCTCTCATATTCTGACGAAACATCCGCACAATCGGCTTGGCTCGCCAACAATATCTTATCCCGAAGCTCGGAATCGGAAATGATTGCCGCCTGCTCCTCGTTATCAAGGAATATATACGTATCGATTCCCATTTGTTCAAGAGTTGATAACGACCAATCAAGACCGTCCGCTATGGGCTGTTCAAGAGCAATAACTCCTTCAAGAGTGCCAACACCTGAGTCCTCGGACACAACATAAAGGCACATTCCACCCTTTTTGCGAGTCTTGTCGCAAATGCTTCTTATGTATCCTCTGTCCAGCTCTCCCATCTCCTCGGGACCGCTCTCAAATCTTGTATGGCTGCAGTAATCAAGGATCTCATCGTCCTCGGTGAGCGCAACCCGGAATTGACGCTCTATGGCTTCGGCACACACATAGCCGCGGTTACCGTCGTCCACGTAATAAAGAGAATGAAGGAATATATCGGCGGCACTATGGTCAAAGCCGCAGCTCTTTACAAATTCAACAAGTGTTTCGCCTATCTTGCCCGATACAACGTCCTGATCGTTACCCTTGGCTTCAAGCGTTTTTACGTACGTGTATATCAAGGTCAACAGTCTGTTGTGATGCTCGTTTTCAGCCGAAAAGCTATCCTTCAAGCCCTCCGCGGTATAAACTCCCGCAATTTTGTAATCGGACTGCGTGATTCCCGCTCTACCCATCAATATAAGAGAATCCACGCCGGAAAGCTTATCAGCCGCGTAAGGACTTTTTATTGCGGCGCAAAGATCTCCCGCCTTCCTTGCACGGTTTTGCCCGGGTAAAAGTCTATAAAGGTATGCGGCATTTACATAGCGAACACCGACTGTCAATACCTCCGAGGACACAAGTGCCATCGCGGCAGCAATAAGCATAAAGCCGTTTGCAAGCTCTCCGCCACCCATGGTCAGAAGGCTTATAAGCAACAGTATGGGTGCGGCACAAAGCGACACAAGTCTGATCCTCGTAACGACCGATCTTATCTCGCGAGCGGCAGCTCTTTCTCCGCAAGCCCTTGAAAGCTCTCCGCCTTCAAGATATACGGAAAGATAAGCGTCCTCACCGACATCGGTCACGATAGCCTTTACCGTTCCCGACATAATAGCCGATCCCGCGTAAAGCATGTTGATTGCATCGGGCGCAAATACGTTATCGTTTTCGTTGTAATCTATGGAAGCCTTATCAACGGTGCGGTTCCTGACTCCGCTTTTTGTATGTATAAGCTCCTTGACAGCAAGGTCTCGGCACTCAACTATTCTCGCATCGCAAGGCACAAGATCACCCGTGCCAAGAAGAATGACGTCGCCCGGGGCCACGCTCGTACCGTCAACATAGAACTTGTCTCCGCCACGGATAACGCGCACAAGCGGACTTGAATAGTCACTCGCCGCTTTGCTCCTTTTTCTTGACACGTAGTCCATGACAACGCATATCGCCGCGCATATAAGTGTCAAGCAAAGCGTAAACAGTCCCTGAAGTGAGCCGCCAAATATTACGGTCATGAGAGATACCGCGATGAGCAGCACCATCACAGGATCGCAAACCACCGCTGATATGCTTTTGAAAACCGAGGGGTAAGGCGCGCAAAACAAAGAGGAGCTCTTTGACTGTGCCGCGGCTCTTTGCCTTGCGCGGCGCATTGACAGTCCTTTATTCACATCGGTTTCAAGCTCTTTTTCAATTTGAGAGACGCTCCAATTATGCCAACTGTTTTTCACGTCCTACACCTCCTTTTCGTTAGACTGAAATTAAATACACGTTACCGAAAGCGCGCCGTCCTTCACATCAACGACTGCCTTGGTATATGACAAGGAATAATCCGAAATTATAAGCTCCGCGAGCTTGTCCTCAACGTGCTTTTGTATATATCTGCGCATATTTCTTGCGCCGTATTTTTGCGAGAACGACTCTTTTGCGATCAATTTTGCCGCCTCGTCGGTATAAACCAGAGTAATTCCCTTCTCAATCAATGCCTCGCCAAGCTGAGAGAGCATTATCTTTGCTATCTTTGCAAAATCATCCACGTCAAGACTGCGGAAGGTTATCACCTCGTCTACACGGTTGATAAACTCGGGACGCAGGAAGGTGGAAAGTGCCTTCTCGGTCTTTTCATCCTCGGCACGTGAGCTGTCGCTTGAGAAGCCAACAACGCCGTATCTTCCCTCGGAGCCTGCATTGGTAGTCATTACAATGACGGTATTTTCAAAATTGACCGTTTTTCCGTGCGCGTCAGTTATACGTCCGTCGTCGAGTATCTGCAAAAGAATATTCAAAACGTCGGGA
>JBGVJM010000062.1:0-15332 GCA_045129415.1 Eubacteriales bacterium | reverse complement strand
TCTCCACGTAGTCGGCATCCGATATTTCTTGTGCCTTAACGCTTAGCCCTCCAATGGGCGCAATTATGATCGCACATACCACGATCAATATTAATGATATTCTAAATCCTTTCTTTTTCATATTTTTCTCCTCGCCAGCTTTTGTGGCAATAGCACGTATTTTATACGTGCGCGTTCCGAACGACTTACAAAACAGTCTTTCGGGACGGCGTGTAAAAGAATCATCAACGGTTCTCCCACACGCCCACGTGGCGCAAGAGCAGAGGGATATATCGGTCAATAGGCTTTTTTTGGCGAATAATTTTTATCATTCTATCCCTCCCTTTGTTGTTTTTGGTATCTATATTATACCATACATAGCCGCGTTCGTCAATATTTGTGACAGAACGTCAGGATTTTCGACAAAAATTCGTGAATGTTATACAAAAATTCAAGTCAACGAAAACTTGCAAATAATCCAAAATAGTTGAAATTGCACAAAATATAAGCCCTTCCCTCATTTGGAAAGTTTTTAGAAAGGGGTGCGGGGGAAACCTTTTGTCTAAAAAGGTTCCCCCGCATTTCTATTCAAATAAATTAAATCACAAAGAATGCGCAAGCGCCGGGAGCAAGAGTCACCTTGCCGCTGACCTTCTCGCCGCAAAGCTCGGGAAGCTCGTCGTTCTCGCCAAGTGCCAAGGGCTTGCCGTTAAGAGTCATAACTCTTGAACGAAGCTTGCCTTCTCCGCCAAGAACGTACGCTTCAGCCTCTCGGGGAAGCTCAACGTCGGTCGTGTCGGTTCTGGAGTTGTTTATAACGAGATAAACGTATCCGTCCTTGCCATCCTTACGGCTGTGCGCGTAAACGTGCGCGCCCTCGCGAGTCTGCTCACCCGATGCATAAACGACGTCACCCATAAGTCTGTTCCACAAAAGAACTGCGAAATAGTTGGGGCGAGGCTCAAATGTTCCGTGCTCAAGGAATCCGTACGCGGAGGATGCAAGCGTGTTATGGAAAATGATACCGTCCGTTACGGTTGCAAATTCACCAAGCTCGTTGAGCGTTCTGGGAACGTCAAGATAGGTAGGAGCCCATGTGTTACCGCCGCAGCCTGCGTCACCCGACTCGGTTACCCACATCTGTCCGCCGGGAACGTATCTGTCGCGACGAGCGGTGTACTGTCTTGCACAGTTTGCCGCAACTGCAAGATACTGCTCGGTAAGACAAGCAGCCTCGGGCCAATGTCCGCCCATAGCCGCGCCGCGCTCGGAAACGCCGTTGTAATAGTGGTAGCTGAACACGTCCATCTTTACCTTCTGGTCGCCGAGAAGCTCCTCGGTCGTAACCATCTTGAGCGCTGATGCGATGCCGCCGCCAACGTTATCCATACCCATATTGAACATATTGATATCTCCAACGGTGCAAGGACCTACAAAGAGACACTCGGGATAGTTTTCGCGAAGCCATGCACCGAATATGTCGTGGTCACGCGCGTGATCCTCGGCGGTATAACCGTGAGGAAGTCCCGACATTACCATCATGTTAGGCTCGTTTGTAAACTCAGCCGCGTCGATCGGAACGCCGTATTCCTTAGAAAATGCGAAAAGCTTTTCCGCAAGCTCCAATGGATAGGGCTCGTCCGCCGTATGTACTCCGGGGCAGTTTGTCATGGATATGAGCAGCTTACCGCCGATTGCCTTTACAAAATCAAGCACGCCGATCCACTGCTCGCGGCGAAGGAGATTCTGATAGCCCTCGGGAGCGACGCCACCGCACTCGTTCTCAAGGTCATAATAGGTCTTATTTGCCCACGTTCCCGATACGCGAACCCAAGCTGTTCCAAGCTCGCGCGCCATCTTGCGAAGGCGAGGATTATAGAGGTTAATGGGCTCGTACCACTGCTGGAGATTGCCCATATCTCTCCAATCGCTGATTACGGGAAACTCCTCGGTTCCGTCTACCTGCGCATCGGTATACGCCTTCCAGAACGTTCCTCCCGTTACTTCTGTCATTTCCACGTTGTAGGATACAAGTCTTTCGTCAACTGTGCGGAGCTTTTCAAGTCCCGCGGATTGCAGCTTAACAAATTGTGCCATGCAACATTTCTCCTTAATATAATTTAATTTTTTTATTTTTGAATTTCGTTCAGTATTTCCCTGATGTTTTGGAATACGAAGGTGGGTTTTTTGTCGCTCTCCTCAAGGTCGGCAAGAGTTCCCTCTCCGCTAAGCACGAAGATGGAATCAATTCCCGCGTTTACGCCGCAGGCAACGTCGGTATAAAGTCTGTCACCGATAACCACGGCGTCCGCCTTTTCATATCCCGTCTTTTCAAGCGCCAAATACACCATATCGGGCTGGGGCTTGCCGATAAATTTCGGTCTTTTGCCCGTTGCGCGCCAAAGCATCTCACAAAACGAGCCGCAATCGGGCACGCTTCCATACCAGGTGGGACACACCCAGTCGGGATTGGTTGCGATATAGTCCACGTCGTCACGCAGGATAATGCAAGCGTCCTCGAGCTTCTTAAAGGTCAGCTCCCAGTCGTTTGACAGGCAAAGGCAGTCTATTCCGTCCTCGAGCTTGTCTGTGATGGGAAATCCCGCATCGGACAGCTGACGGCGGAAGGACTCCGTGCCAAAGGCATATATCTTTTTGTGGTTTTGCTCCTTCAAATATTGAACGGTCGCGTCGGTGGACGTTAAAAAGTCGCGCTCCGAAGCCTCGATTCCCAGCTTTGAAAGCTTTTCTACGTACTTATCTATTCCCTTTGACGAATTGTTTGTCAAAAACAGGTATCTGCCGCCGACGCTTCTCACGTGTGCGAGAAAATCAAGCGTTCCGTCAAACAGGTCGTTATCAAGATAGATAGTTCCGTCCATATCCAGCAAAAACAGCTTTTTATCCTTTAAAGAAGCCATTTTTACTCCTCGCAGTTTTGCGTTACGACAACGCGGCTGCCAAATGCGTCCTCAAGCACGACGTCGCCAACCTTAGCGGGAAGCTGCACTACCGCATTATTGATAAGCTGCATGCACTCGAACATTTTCTCCTTGGGGATAGTCGTCTCGGTCTTGACCGCAACCACTCCGCCGTTCGAGGTCTTTGCAGTTGTAGTTACCGTTCTCATAGGATTGGTGCACTCGTTTTCGGCATACATTTTGCCTCTCTTACAGATATTTCCGCTAACGGAAAGCACCGTTTTGCCCTCAAGCAGGGCCGTGAGCTGACAGCCTCTGGGGCACACGATACAGGTTAATTCTCTTTTTGTCATAGTAATCTCCATTTAACAAATAGTTTTGATGAATTGCGCACACGCGACGCAAACAATTATGATATGCTGTACGTGCGAAATTCATGAGTGAAAAAGCATAAATTCCCACTTATGTGAGCGTTGCTTTCACTCAATCCTCCAATCCAAAGATAAGCTCGGTTACACCTGCGAGCTTGTCAGCGGTGAGCTTAACGCACTCCATCTCACCGGGGGCGAGCTTCTGGTGCTTCTTCTGGTAAATTACGGTGTCGCCGCTCTTAACGGTTACCTTTTTATCTCTGAACACATCAGCTACGCGGAAGTAAACGCTTACGTCCTTCTCGGCAGTAATTCTCTGGGGAACAGTGTAACGGATCTTACCGTCCGCCTTTACAGTGATGTTCACACCGCTATTCTTATTTTCGCCCTTGATATACTCAGCCGCGCCGCGACCTGCTATCTCGGCTTCCTCACTTACGAAGTCAACGAGGTCGTGAACGTGAAGCACGTTACCGCAGGAGTATATGCCTTCTACCTCGGTCTGTCTGTCCTGATCAACGTACGCGCCGTTGGTGATGCGGTCGATAGATACGTCAGCCGACTTTGTAAGCTCGTTTTCGGGGATAAGTCCAACCGACAAAAGCAGAGTGTCGCAAGGAATGTATTCGCGAGTTTCCTCGATAGGTCTTCTTCTCTCGTCAACCTTGGCGATAGTTACGCCCTCAACTCTCTCGCGTCCGTGTATTTCAACAACGGTATGAGAAAGGCGAAGCGGAATGCCGAAATCGTTAAGACACTGCTCGATATTTCTTGCAAGACCGCCCGAATAAGGCATAAGCTCACAAACCGCGTGAACCTTTGCGCCCTCAAGCGTCATTCTTCTCGCCATGATAAGACCGATATCACCCGATCCGAGAATAACAACGTTTTTACCGGGCATATAACCCTTCATATTGACAAGCTTCTGTGCCATTCCCGCGCTGTAAATACCTGCGGGGCGGTCGCCTGCGATGTTGAGCGCGCCCTTGGGTCTTTCGCGGCAGCCCATGGCAAGAATTATTGCCTTTGCCTGTATCTGAAAAATACCGTCCTCGGTGTTTGTGGCGGTTACTACCTTGTCGGGAGTAATGTCAAGCACCATGGTATTGAGCTTAAAGGGTATCTCAAGCTCCTTTACCTTTTGCTCGTATCTCCAAGCATACTCGGGGCCCGTCAGCTCCTCGCCGAAGCGGTGAAGTCCAAAGCCGTTGTGTATGCACTGACGAAGGATTCCGCCGAGCGCTACGTCGCGCTCAAGGATAAGTATATCGCGTATTCCGTTCTCGTATGCCGCAACCGCCGCGCTCATTCCCGCAGGGCCGCCGCCGATAATTACAAGCTCCTTTGTGATCATTATCTTATCCTCCTTCTATTATTTCGTTCTGCCGTAAACCATTACGGACTTGCCGCCCGACTTGGTCACGCTCTCAAACGCTACGTTTCTCTCTTTTGCGATAAGCTCCATTACGTAAGGACCGCAGAATCCGCCCTGGCAACGTCCCATACCGCTTCTCGTTCTTCTCTTAACGCCGTCTATATCTCTTGCGGGAGGATTGGAGCGAATAGCGTCAAGTATCTCGCCCTCGCTGACGGTCTCGCAACGGCAAATTATACGGCCGTAGCTGGGATCCTTTCTAATTATCTCGTTCTTTTCCTCAAAGCTTGCCTCGCGGAAGTGATGCTTGGGCTCGCGAATGGGATCAAAGTCGCTCTTTTCATTGAGCTCAAGACCGTTGTCTTTGAGAATATCACGCACGTACTCCGCGATCGCGGGAGCAGAAGAAAGTCCGGGAGACTCAATGCCCGCAACGTTTACGAAGTTCTCCACGTTTGAATTGATTATGAAGTCACCCGTTGAGCCAACGGAACGAAGTCCGCAAAAGCTGGTTATGGACTTGGGACCGACGGGAACGCCGCCCTCAATGTTCTCACCGCACTCGCGGATGACGCGCGCCAAGCCCTCGGGCGTGGTGCATTTGTCGTCCTTGTCCTCCATATCAACGGACGTAGGACCTAAAAGAAGGTTTCCGTCAACCGTGGGAGAAACGAGTATTCCCTTACCCATCTTGGAGGGTGTACGGAATATAGTGTGCTTTACGATATGTCCGCACTCGCGGTCAAGCAAAATGTACTCGCCGCGGCGGGGATGAACGTCAAACGAGTTATCTCCAACCATTTTTGCTATGGCATCGGAGTAAGCACCTGCCGCATTTACAACGTATCTTGCGCAAACGGTCTCTCCGCCCTCGCTCTTTAATACGTAATTGCCGTCAACTCTGTCAATGCTCTCAACCGCGAACTCGACCAAAAGATCGGCTCCGTTGTCCATAGCGTTTCCGATCGATGCTATGCAAAGCTCATATGGGCATACGATAGCGCCCGTGGGAGCATAGAGCGCGCAGGTCGCGTTGTTGGAAATGTTGGGTTCAAGCGTCTTAAGCTCGTCTTTTTCAACAAGACGAACACCCTCAACGCCGTTCTTAATTCCTCTCTCTACGAGAGCCTCAACGTTGGCGCGATCCTCGTCGTTAAAGCCGATAACGAGCGAGCCGTTTCTCTGATATTTTACGCCAAGCTCGGAGCACACCCTTTCCATCATCTTGGAGCCGCGAACGTTGAGCAGCGCCTTAAGGCTACCCTCTTTTGCGTCGTATCCCGCATGAACTATCGCGGAATTCGCCTTGGTAGCACCCATTGCAACGTCATTTTCCTTTTCCACAACGCAGATATCAAGCTCATATCTTGACAGCTCGCGGGCGATCATGCCGCCTACAACACCGCCGCCGATAACTACTACGTCATAAATCTTAGTCATCTCAAAGCACCTCTTTTTTCATAATTTCAGAGTGCCGAGGGGCTTTACGCCATCGGACTCTCTTCAAATTCACATACATAGTATATTATAAACTAAAATTATATTATTGTCAAGGATTTTGGGCCATGAAATATGTGGGTTTGCAAAAAAATAAATAACCGCATGCAAGCTGTCTTACATACGGTTATTTATTGTCAGGCTTCCGTGGGTTAATCGGTTGCCGTTCGTTTTTAAATTACTTCTGCATTCCGTTGAGCGCCTTGGTGAACTGGCTCTTCTTGTGAGCAGCGGCGTTCTTATGGATAATGCCCTTTGCTGCTGCAACGTCGATCTTCTTGGTAGCAGTCTTGTAAGCTGCCTGAGCTGCCTCGAGATCACCGGATGCAACTGCCGCGTTGTACTTCTTGATTTCGGTCTTCATTGCAGACTTGAACATCTTGTTCTGAAGAGTCTTCTTCTCAATAACCTTAACGCGCTTCTTTGCGGACTTAATGTTCGGCATTTCTTGATCCTCCATTTGAATTTTCACATTTAATGCACGGCTCGCCCTCCGTCTGAGAGGGTACATTGGGCCCCTGCCGCCGCATACCCATATATAATATCACAACTTTTCCCAAATTGCAATAGTTTTTTCAAAATTTTTTGCGATTTTTTTAAGCTGATTTTCAAAGCCTTGAAATTACGTCGCACAAGGAGTCGATAACGTCACTTGCCATAAGCGAATATCTTCCCTTTTTGTCCGCCGCCGCGTCGCCTGCGCATCCGTGCAGATAAGCCGCTACCGCCGCGCGATACAAAACGTCATCATCGCGCGTTCTTGCCAGCATGGCACCCATAACGCCCGCAAGCACGTCACCCATGCCCGCAGTAGCCATTCCCGCGTTGCCCGACGTGTTTACAAACGTCTTTTTTCCGTTTGTAATTACGGTTTGGTGGTCCTTCAAAAGACATATCACGCCGCGCGAAGCCGAAAAGTCCTCCGCCGTGGATACTGTGTCGTCCAATATCTTATTGATCCCCTTGCCCGTAAGCCTTGACATCTCTCCGGGGTGAGGCGTAACAACCGTCCGCGCCTTTTGCTCGTCGCTCATAAGTGACCAAAGCTTGTCCTCCTCGGCCATGATGTTAAGCGCATCCGCGTCAATAACAAGCGGCACCGCCGCATTCGTAAGTACGGTCTTTACAATGGCTCTTGCCACGTCACTCTTGCCAAGTCCGCAGCCAAGAACGATGCAGTCGGCGTGAAGAATAGACTTCACGAGCCTGTGCATTATCTCCTGCTTGTGTCCGTCACAGCTGTACAGCGAGAACACTGCCTCAGGCACGACGGCTCCCAGCGCTCCGTAATTTTCTTTAGCGGTAAATATCTCAACTATACCCGCGCCGCATCTGTAAGCCGCCATTGCGGAAAAATATGCCGCGCCGCTCATAGCCGAGCCGTTTTTATCATACGAGCCGCAAACGCACAAAACTCTACCCATATCGCCCTTGTTTGTCCTGTTGGGCATGGGTGCAAAAAGTCCTGCAACGTCCTCGCGTCCCACGTGACTAAAAAGCTTTTCCATAATTATTTAGGCTCTACAAAGGTTACCGATTCGATAACGATATCCTCTGCGGGAAGCGGGAAATCGGAGCCTGCGCCCCATACCTTGCAGGTTGCAATGGCATCAACAACGTCCATGCCTGCAAGCACGTAACCGAAGGTCGCATAATCTCCGTTAAGATTCTGAGAGCTTGATCCGTACTCGTGAACGATAAAGAACTGAGAGGATGCGGAGTTGTTCGCCTTTTCTATCTCCTCGGCACTTGCATTTGATGCCGCGCCAACTCTTGCCATAGAAATAACACCGCGATAGTGCTTTAAGTTATTTTCAAATCCGTTGCTTCTGAACTCACCCTTTATGGAGTCAGCCTCCTTGGGAATATAAGAGGTGCTGCCTTCGACCTTGGGATCGTAGTCGGGATTGGGAATATTTCCGCCGCCCTGGATCATAAAGCCCTTGATAACACGGTGAAATATCGTTCCGTCATAAAATCCTTCGGCAACGAGCTTTTTGAAGTTTTCAACGGTTACGGGAGCTACGTCGTGACGAAGAAGCACAACGATATCTCCGTAATCCTTGACCTTGATGAGAACGTAGTCACTCTCTTGCTCGGATGCCACGAAGTCCGCCGCCTTCATAGAGTCGATGTCTCTCTCAACCTACTTCAAAAATATGTCTTTTCCATAGCCGGTCTTTGAATTATGGTAATCGTAACCCGCCTTACCCGTGGGCTCCACATAGCCCGTGCATGCCACAAGTCCCATGCACATCACAAGCGCCAAAATAACACTTAATATTGCCGCAATTTTTTTCATTTCAAAATTCCTTTCAAGCGTTTATATTACTCCATATATTTTAACATTTACGCAGGGCGTTGTCAAGCGACATTTCAAAATACGGATATATTTTGCTATTCTCTCATATTATTGAACGGATAAAGTGTCAATCATACAAAAAAACGAAGGAGATATATCTATGGATCAGGATTATCGCCGTGCCGCCAATATTACCGTAATCGTTATAGGAATAGCCGCGGCACTCTGGCTCTTTTTCAAATACACACTTAGCGCGGTTATGCCCTTTCTTCTGGCCGCACTTATTGCGGGCATTGTTTCATCTCCCGCCAAATGCATATCAAAAAGGCTTCGCCTCCCCTATAAGCTTGTCTCATTTACCCTTGTGCTGCTGCTGTTTTTTGCGGCAATTACGCTTATATACGTTATCATCTCAAGACTCGCCTTTGAGCTTTCAAGCCTTGTTGACCGTCTTTCAAGCGATCCCGATCTCATTGAAAATACAATAGGCGAGCTTATGGAAAAGCTCAACTCCAAGGATTCAAAATGGGGAGTCCTGCAAAGCATTGTGGACTCGGAGACGCTGAAAAATCTCGGTATTGATATAGGAAAAATGATGAGCTCCGCCATTTCGTCCATAGCGTCGTCACTCGTTTCCTTTGTGTCAAGCACCGTTATGAAGGCAATATCAAGCGTGCCGTCCCTCTTGCTCTCGCTTATCGTCTTTTTTATAGCCGCCTTTTATTTTGCAACGGATTCGGGCACGATTTCGTCAGGTCTTTTATCCTTCCTTCCCGACAAGTGGCAAAAAAAGCTGCCACACCTCAAGCTCAAGCTTATAAAAACGCTCACGGGATATCTCAAAGCCTATCTTTTAATAATGCTGATCACGTTTTTAGAGGTTTTCGTAGGTCTTTCCGTGCTTGGCGCAGAGTACGCCTTTATTCTGGCATTGATAGTTGCCATAGTCGACCTTTTGCCCATACTCGGAACGGGAACAGTCCTCGTGCCTTGGTCGGTATTTGCCTTTCTCGGCTCGGACATCGGACTTGGCATCGGTCTTTTGGTCTTGTACGGCGTGACCATAGTGGTGCGGCAGATAATTGAGCCAAAAATAGTCGGCAAGGCAGTCGGACTACATCCCTTGGCAACGCTGGCGTCCGTCTATATCGGTCTTGAGCTTTTGGGCTTTGCGGGAATATTTATAGGGCCTATCATCGTTATGTTCCTTTTCAGGAAGGACACAAAAGCCGCGGATGAGGTCGCTGTGACTCAAAAATAGAAAAAGCCTGCGGTTTTCCGCAGGCTTAAATTTTTAACTCAAAAGCGCTCTGTCGCTTGCAAATTCGGCTCCGCTCGCCTCGGTGAACTTTGCGAGAAGCGCCTCAACGGTGAGCTTTTTCTTTTCCTCACCCTTGATATCAAGCACGATCTTTCCCGCATTCATCATTATGATGCGGTTTCCGTGTGCTATGGCATCTCTCATATTGTGTGTTACCATAAGCGCGGTAAGATTGTTTTCGGCTATGAGCTTGTCTGTTATTTCAAGCACCTTTGCCGCCGTCTTGGGATCAAGCGCCGCGGTATGCTCGTCAAGCAACAAGAGCTTGGGCTTTTTCATTGCCGCCATCAGCAAGGTTATCGCCTGTCTTTGTCCGCCCGAAAGCAGTCCCATCTTTGTGGTGAGTCTGTCCTCAAGGCCAAGATCAAGCTGCTTTAACTGCTCGCGGTACTTTTCTCTGTCCTTGCCTCTTATCGCCCATCTCACACCTCTTCTGTGTCCGCGGCTGTCGGCAACCGACATATTTTCCTCTACCCACATGTCCGATGCGGTTCCCATTCTGGGATCCTGGAACACGCGGCCGATATACTTTGCTCTTTTATATTCGGGAAGTCTTGTAACGTCAACTCCGTCTATAATGACCTCGCCCTCGTCAACGGAATACGCGCCCGCAACGACATTGAGCATTGTGGACTTACCTGCTCCGTTTCCGCCGATAACGGTTACGAAATCGCCTTCCTCAAGAGTAAGTGACAATCCCTCAAAAACCTTTTTCTCGTTAATCGTTCCCTCGTTAAAGGTCTTATGAATATTTCTTATCTCAAGCATCCTTGCGCGCCCCCTTTCTCTTTTTCTTTTTTACAAGGTAGGACTTTATCTTGGGAGTTCCAAGGAATACGGCAACAACTATTGCCGAAAGCATCTTCAAAAGCTCGGTGGGAAGACCGATAAACACTATGGTCTGGAACACGAACCAATATATGATGGCACCGCAAACCACAAATGAAAGTCTAAGCGCAAAATTGGTGGTCTTTTTCTGGAAAAGAGCCTCTCCGATAATTACAGCCGCAAGGCCCGTTACGATAGCTCCGCGTCCGTAGTTGATATCGGATGCGCCCTGCTGCTGAGCCAGAAGCGCGCCCGCAAGTGCAACGACACCGTTTGAGAGTGCAAGACCGAACACCTTTGTAAAGTTGGTGTTTATTCCCTGCGCACGGCTCATCTCGAGGTTGCAGCCGGTGCTGCGGAGAGACATACCAAGCTCGGTTCCGAAGAACCAATAAAGAACGGCAATTACCACCGCACAGAATGCGAAAAGCACTGCAAGAGTGGTATATATATCGCTATCGCTTGACGAAATTATCAGCTTGTCTCCGTATTTAAATCTTGAAAGCGCGATGTTTGCCTTACCTCCCATTACGAGAAGGTTTACCGACCACAGCATAAGCTGAGTCAAGATTCCGGCGAGTATCGCGGGAATGTCAAGCACCGTATGCAAAAGTCCTGTCACAAGACCTGCCGCCATTCCCGCAAGCATTGCGCAAAGCATAGCCACCCACACGTTTACTCCGTTAGTCACCATTATGGCACAAACCGCCATACCCGTGCATATAGAACCGTCAACGGTAAGGTCGGCAACGTCCAATATCTTGAACGTTATATATACACCGATGGCCATAAGTCCCCATACAAGTCCCTGACCAACCGAGCCCGGCAAAGTGCCAAGCCAATTTAACAGCATATCCATTTATTTCTTCCTTTCGCGGCATTGCGCCGCAATTTTGCTTATTTAACATCTTTGCCTGCAAGACAAGACTTGCAGGCGAAGACAGTTTTATTAAAATCCAGATCGGGAATTATTCTCCGATAGCGGTATATCCGAGAGCCTCAAGCGCAGCTATGTCGATACCGAGCTGCTCGCACTTGTCCTTGTTATACTTCTTTGCAAATTCAGCCGCGTACTCGATAGGCATCTCTTCAATATTCTTTTCGCCCTTGAGTATCTTTATTGCCATCCTTGCGGTTGCTACACCGAGGTCGTAATAGTCGATGGAGAGCGTTACAACGCCACAGCCTGCGCAAATTCCTTCCTCTCCCGCAACAACGGGAACGTCGCCCACAACACCGCTGATGGTCTCGGCACAGCTTGCCGCGGTGTTATCGGTAGGAATATAGATAACGTCTGCATAAGCCGCCGCAGCTGCCGCAACGGATCTTACGTCATTGGAATCGGTGAAGGAGAAGGGCTTTACGTCGTCAGCGGAAAATCCGAGCTTTACGAGCTGATTCTTTATTTCCTTTACCTGATAGTCGGAGTTAGGCTCGGAGCTGCAGTAAAGCATCGCAACCTTCTTTGCCTCGGGGAAAAGATCCTTTATCATCTTTGCCTGCTGATCGAGGGGAGCAAGGTCGCTTGTTCCCGAAACGTTAGCACCGACAAGACCGTCAAAATTGTCAATAGCAAGTGCTACGCCATACTCGGTAATAGACGTTCCGAGCACGGGAATGGTGGACGTTCCGTTTGCCGCCGCCTGAAGCGCGGGAGTTGCGTTAGCCATAATAAGGTCAACCTTCTTGTTAACGAAGTTGTTGACTATGGTAGTACAAAGCTCGGGAGAGTTGCTTGCATTCTCGTTGAGAATAACAACGTCGTCACCAAACTCCGCCTTAAGCGTGTCGATAAATCCCTGAGTAGCCGCGTCAAGTGCGGGGTGCTGTACGAGCTGGCAAATACCAACGGTAAGCTTGCCGTCGTTTGTGTTACAAGAGGTGAGTGCCAACACAGACACCATCATAACAAGAGCCATTATCAAGGCTGCAATTCTTTTCATTTTCGTGTTCTCCGTTCAAATGTGTTTTTGACAGACACGAGCGCACAATGCCCGTATTATCTAAATAAATTAAGTTTATTATACCATCGCACAATATGCTTGTCAATCACTTTTTCACTCTTTTTCAATCATTTTCAATCATTTGTGCAAGGTGCGAAAAATGTCGGTTGATTTTTAATGTCAGTTGGTGTCATTTTGCTTTGATATGGGTAACGGTTTTATCATAGCGGCACGAAGCGGGGCGCTTTTGGTCGCACGGTTTTGTTTGACTTTAAGAATATCCGTCGCTATAATTTACTTAGGGTTTGCAAACACCACAAAATACATACGTAAAACGAGGTCACAAATGAAAAAAACAAGAAGCTCAAAAACCGTTATATTGCTCATTTTATTGCTCACATTCACCATGATATTGCCTTCATGCACCCGCGCTCCCATAGCGGCAGGCGGCACCGAATCTGGCACGGTTGACGCGGGCAAGCAGGAGGCTGAAAAGCCCACCCAAACCGAAAAGCCCACCGAAACCGAAACCGAAAAGCCAACCGAAAAGCCCACCGAAAAACCCACCGAGGAGCCCACCGAGCCCCCCGTCGTTGAAAAGGATCCGCCCAAGGAGGAGCCCGTCATTCCTCAGCCCACCTTGCAATTCTTGTCCTATGGAAACGGCACCTGCAGCGTTGCCGGAATGGGAACCTATACCGACCAATCCGTAATCATCCCGTCCAAGAGCCCATCGGGTGACATAGTTATCGCAATAGAGCCCAAGGCATTTTACGAAAACGAAAGAATTCGCACCGTTCAGATCCCTTCAACGGTGTCCTCTATCGGAGAAATGGCGTTTGCGGCATGCCCCAATCTCGTCTATATAGTAGTTGACAGCACTAACCGCAGCTACCGCGATATAGACGGTGTTCTCTACTCCATGGACCGCACCACGCTCATCGCATATCCCGCGGCAAGTCAGTCTCAAACGCTGGAGCTTTCGTCCAAGATAACCACCATTGCGGATATGGCTCTATACGGCTGCTACAATCTTAAAAACATTGTATTCGACGGCTCGCCATCCGAATGGGAAAGACTGAATATAGGCTCGCTCAACTACTCTCTCTTCTCCGCGTCGGTCACCTTTACCGACACGGATAAATGATACAAAAAAGCATCACTTTGCAAAAAGTGATGCTTTTTATTTTACCAGCGGTTGAACTCGGAAAGCTCAAGTCCCTCGTTGTTTTCAAGCGCCCAATTTATCGCCCACGTTCCGGGGAAGATGAGCAGGCTGTTTCCTCTTACGTCCACAACTCTGCGCGTGTCGCCCGAAAGTATCAGATTCTTGGGGTCAGAGGGGCATTTTTCAATATATCTTATCTGGTCGTGCGGAAGGTCCATTCTCGAATATCCGACTCCGTATTCGCTTTGAAGCCTGAACTTCAGCACGTCAAACTGAAGCATACCTACAACACCGACGATAACACGCTCCATACCCGCATCGGGAAGGAAGAATATCTGTATCGCGCCCTCCTCGGCTATCTGCTCCATTCCCTTCTGGAACTGCTTACGCTTCATGGAGTCTATTTGCTCTATAACAGCAAAATGCTCGGGAGCAAATGTGGGAATTCCACGGAATTCAACCTTCAAGGGCGGCTCACATATCGTGTCGCCTATTGAGAAGATGCCGGGGTCAAATACACCGATAATATCGCCCGCATAAGCCTCGCTTATTATCTCTCTGTCCTGAGCCATCATTTGCTGAGGCTGAGAAAGCTTTATCATTTTGTTGGGTCTTACGTGCAAATATTCCTTGCCCTTTTCAAATTTACCCGAGCAAACGCGCATAAACGCAATGCGGTCGCGGTGCGCCTTGTTCATGTTAGCCTGGATCTTGAACACGAATGCCGAGAAATGCTCGTCAAAGGGATCAACGTCACCCTTTACCGTTTGTCTTACGAGAGGAGGCGTCGTCATCTCCAAAAAGCTTTCAAGGAAAGGCTCAATGCCGAAGTTATTGAGTGCCGAGCCGAAGAATACGGGAGACAGCTTTCCGCATCTTACCTTTTCCAGATCAAAGTCAAAGCAAGCACCGTCAAGCAGCTCTACCTGCTCGCAAAGGGTGTCCGCAAGATCGTGAGTGATAAGCTCATCAAGTCGTTCCCTGTCGGTTATATCACATTCGATCGCGCGAAGTCTTTCACGTCCGCCGTGGAAATTGTCAAAGGTGAGAATGTGCTTTTTCCATCTGTCGTACACACCCTTGAAGGTCTGTCCGCAGGAAATAGGCCAGTTCATAGGATAGGTTCCTATGCCGAACTCACTCTCAAGCTCGTCAAGAAGATCAAAGGGATCCTGCGCCTCGCGGTCCAGCTTGTTTATAAAGGTAAATATCGGAATATTTCTGCTCGCAACAACGCGGAACAGCTTGCGCGTTTGAGGCTCTATACCCTTTGCCGCGTCAATTACCATTACAACGCTGTCCGCCGCCATAAGCGTACGGTACGTATCCTCCGAAAAGTCCTGGTGTCCGGGGGTATCAAGTATATTTACGCAATATCCGTTGTATTCAAACTGCATAACGGACGAGGTTACCGAGATTCCTCTCTGCTTTTCAAGCTCCATCCAGTCCGAAACGGCGTGCTTATCGCTTTGCTTTCCCTTAACCGAGCCCGCGGTCTGTATCGCGCCTCCGTAAAGCAAAAACTTCTCGGTAAGAGTCGTGTTACGTGCGTCGGGGGGGGAGTTTTAAGCAAAACTTAGTATATATTTAATTTCTCACTTAAATTTTTCCAAAAAAGTATGCTTTT
>JBGVJM010000061.1:0-13427 GCA_045129415.1 Eubacteriales bacterium | reverse complement strand
CAGAACGAGAGATTGACGGAGTCATTCATATTCAGCATGATGCAGCCATTTCCGGTGGCAACTCTGGAGGCCCATTATTGAATGTATACGGCGAAGTAATTGGCGTCAATAAAATGAGTCGCGTAGACTCTCAGAACATCAACATGGCAGTCTTTACAACAGAATTCGATAATTTAGTATATGGGAATCCGATGTCTTTATCTGAGCTTTATGAATACCATTGCTCAGCTTTTGACAAATTGGCAGATTTTATATTGGAGAATGGTACAGAAATGAATGGTAGTTCAAAGGGGGTATTTATAAGTTTGTCGGAAGACTACAATTCTTCCGGCACGCAATATATCATTGTAAGATTTGTATATCAACCCGATAAAAACACCATAAATTTAACTTATTACGTCAGTTTCGTAAATAGTAACACTACACTAATGACTGGTATTACATTAGAAAAAAATGTTAGTAATTATTATTGGGTGATTCATACAAGTAATGCTAATGGTGATACAACCAATATGATGTCTGGATATATTAATCCTGCTACATTTTCTGACAACACATTACTTGGATATAAATCTTACGAGGGTAAGGAATCCGAAAAAGACCAAACACGAAAAAATGCTAGTTTATGTGCGATATATCTTGTGCAAAATTTAGAATGGCTATCAACAAATTATATTGGGTTAACGCTAACAGATTTTGGATTTTCTTCCTTCTCTAGTGGTTCGAACAACTCAAGCTCTGATACGGACAATAATGCCACAAAAGAGTGGTTTATCAACCTGTTCAATGCATCCAAAGACTTATATATTGCTACGCTTAGATCGAGTATGACATCCAAACAAGACGAGGTTGATTCTCTTGAATCGGAAATTAGTGAGTGCTATGTTGCATATCTTTTGAAATGCGAAACAATTAAGGAGCAATGTGCTGAGATGGGTTTATCTCACTCGGGCTATCAGCAGTCTAAATTGGATAGAGCTAAGTCGGATTATGAATCAGCAATTAAACCATACCAAAATCAGATAAATGCGTTGAATGAGGAAATTGCAAAAATCAATAAAGAAATCAGCAATCCGACTGTCAGCAATATCCTCAGTATAGTAGTAGAGAATTCTAGCTTAACAATGCAACAAGCTCAAGAGTATTATAATGAGTATTTAGGTTAATAGACGCCACGATTTCTAAGTGAATAAACAAACAGCCCAGGAGGACTTTCCTCTTGGGCTTCTTTTTATTTGCCTATTGCTTCAGATATGTCAGCGCTGATGTTGTCAAATAGATATAATATTTGGCTTCCCCCCTTGACAAGCCGCCTAAAAAGTGGTACAATAGCGGTTGTGTGAGGGAGTAGTGACCGCTACGGCGGAGCAAGTCAACATACTGACCTTATATTTTGGTCTGGCTTGCTTTAATTCGCGAGACTCATGCAGAGCGAAAGCCTTGCATGGAGTCTTTTTATTTTTGTTTGACTTCGGTATGGCTTGCATACCGATTTTTTGTTTGTTGGAGGAATGACAATGTTTGATTTTCTGTTCTTTACCGAAAATATCCTTTTGGGCGTTGCCTTGGCGATAGACGCCTTTTCGGTATCGCTTGCAAACGGTCTTAACGAGCCTTGCATGAGGATGCGCAGGATGTGCGGTATCGCAGGCTTGTTTGCCTTCTTTCAGGCACTCATGCCATTTCTCGGCTGGGTGCTTATAACCACCGTGTTGTCCTATTTTGAGGCACTTAAAGTGTTTATTCCTTGGATAGCACTTGGATTGCTCGGCTTTATCGGCGGCAAGATGCTCTATGAGGGCATAAAGAATAAGGATTGCGACTGCGCGTGCGGCTGCACTCCCGCCTTGACCTTTGGAGCGCTTATTTTGCAGGGAATAGCAACGTCCATAGACGCGCTGTCGGCAGGTCTTAACTTCGTGAAATACGACCTTTTCGGCGCTATCGTCGCCGCTGTCGTTATCGCTCTCGTTACCTTTATGATCTGTCTTACCGGTGTTTTCATCGGCAAAAAGACGGGCACAAAGCTTGCGGGAAAAGCGGGAATACTCGGCGGAGTCATTCTTATCGTAATAGGTTTTGAAATATTCATAACAGGCATTATTTAAGACAAAAATTAACAATAAATTTGGGAAAACTATTGACAAGCAATATAAATTATGGTATAATGCTACATTGGTACGGTTTGTGATGCCATAAACCGTCTCTCTACCGCGTAAATTCAGACACAGCGCGGTCGAAAAAGTCCATAGGGAGGTAAAAAACATGGAAAACATCATCAATTCTTATGAAACTCTGTTCATCACCAGCGTAGCTCATGGTGAAGAGGCTACCAAGGCCACTGTAGAGAAGTTCACGAACTTGATCGCTTCCAACGGAGAAATCGTAGAGGTAAACGAGTGGGGCAAGCGCCGTCTTGCATATCCCATCAACGATATGCCCGAGGGTTACTACACCGTTGTAACGCACAAGTGCGCTCCTTCTTTCCCCGCAGAGCTCGACCGTCTTTTCAACATTGACGAGTCTATCATGCGCTCCATGACAGTTAAGCTCGAGTTCGAGCCTGTAAAGACTGTTAAGGAAGAAGTTGCAGAAGAAGTTGTTGCAGAAGCTGAAACAACCGACGCTGAATAATCTATTAAACCATTGAGGAGGACATAATGGCTAACTTTAATTTTAACAAAGTCATTCTCGGCGGCAGACTTACCGCGGATCCTGAGCTCAAGACGACACAGAGTGGCATCGCTGTTGTCTCTTTCAGCATCGCAGTAAACCGCAGATATAAGAACGCTGCTCAGCAGACCGAAGCGGACTTTTTCAACGTAACGGCATGGAGAGCGACTGCAGAACTCGTTGCCCGTTATTTCAGAAAAGGCTCTTCAATTTGTGTTGTCGGAACTATCCAGAACAGCACTTGGACAGACCAGCAGAATGTTAAGCATTACAGAACCGACATCGTTGCGGACGAGGTAATGTTCGTTGACAGCCGTGCTGAGTCGGGCGCAGGCGAGGAAGGCTTCGCTGCACCCTCTTTCTCCACACCTGCGGCAAACGCGCCCAAGTTTGAGGAGATCAAGACAGACGACGATCTTCCTTTCTGATAAAGGCAGATAGTCACAAAATTTAAATTGGAGGATTTCATAAGATGACAGAGAATACACGTCCTGCACGTCCTATGGTACGTGCAAAGAGAAAGAAAGTATGTATCTTCTGCGCTGACAAGGTTTCCTTTATCGATTACAAGGATTCCGCAAAGCTCAGAAAGTTTATCAGCGAGCGCGGTAAGATTCTTCCCAGAAGAGTTTCCGGCGCATGTGCAGTTCACCAGAGAGAGCTCAACACTGCAATAAAGAGAGCTCGTCAGGTTGCATTGCTTCCTTACATCGCAGACTGATAATGAAAATAAGCAGCATCGCAAGATGCTGCTTTTTTTATTTTTTTATAAATTTCTTATAGACAAAATAAAAATTGTATGTTATTATGAAAGAAAGGGAATAATATCCCAATAAAAAATAAATAACGGAGGATCATATCAATGGCAAACAAATATGCAGGCACAAAGACAGAACAAAACCTCAGAGCCGCTTTTTCGGGCGAGAGTGAGGCAAGAAACAAGTACACCTATTTCGCATCCAAGGCAAAGAAAGAGGGCTTTGAGCAGATAGCTGCACTTTTCTTAAAGACCGCTGATAATGAAAAGGAGCATGCAAAGCTTTGGTTCAAGGAGCTGAACGGCATCGGTGACACCGCCGAGAATCTTCTCCACGCAGCAGAGGGCGAGAACTACGAGTGGACCGATATGTATGACGGCTTTGCAAAGGACGCAGACGAGGAAGGCTTCCACGAGCTCGCAACCAAGTTCCGTCTTGTAGCGGCTATCGAAAGACATCACGAGGAAAGATATCGCGCACTTCTCAAGAACGTAGAGCTTGCAGAGGTATTCCAGAAGAGCGAGGTTAAGGTATGGGAGTGCCGTAACTGCGGACACATCGTTGTTGGCACCAAGGCTCCCGAGATCTGCCCCACCTGCGCACATCCTCAGAGCTACTTTGAGCTCCACGCAGAAAACTATTAATAAAATCAAAAAAGGAAAGCCTTTCGGCTTTCCTTTTTATTTTTGGTAGATGAATTTCCACATGCATTTGGATTTGTTGAATCTTACGGTTTCGGTTTCGCAAAGCAAAAGCTCATTCCAATCGGCAAAAAAACGGTCAAACTGCTCTTTGTCAAAAAGTCGTACCGTCCTGCCGCCGTCCTCTCGGTAAAATCCGTCCTCAATTACGCTGGAGCTGTCTTTGATATATTTATATGCCTTACTTGAGTTGCAGGAGCCTATAAACAGCCCGCCGTCCTTCAGTATTCTCTTGATCTCGGCAATGAGAGAGACGGTATCCTTCTCGCAAAAGAAGTGAATTGAGAGATTGGCGAAAACTATGTCAAAGCTGCCGTCATCAAAGGGAAGCTTTTGAGTCATGTCAATGCGGACGGTCTTAATATCGGCATATTTTTTTGAAAGATAATCAAGAGCAAGCTCGGAAATATCCGCGCTTGTCACCTCAAAGCCTTTATCGTAAAAATACTTTGAATACTGACCGACACCGCAACCCAGGTCAAGAAGCCTGCCCGAGCAAGCACCGATCAAGCCGTCATATTTATCAACCCATGCGTTTTCAATGTTTTCAAGGTCATCGTCGCGCATGTGCCTTACCCAATATTTTTCGTTCCAATATCTTTTTGATTCTTCCATGTTAAACTCCAATAAAAAATAGGCTTCCGACATCCTGTAATGCCCCGCCCGAAAGGCAAACGGCACGTTTCCCGTGCTTTTGGCAAAAATCCTTTATGCCTTCGCCGTCGGGATGAGTATCAAGCGAGCCGCAAAAATATATACAGTCGCCCCAAGCTCCGCTCGCTCCACCGATGAATCCGAATTTGTAGGGTGGCAGGGAAATATACCCCTCGGAAACGGTTAAAACTTCTATCCCCACCGCTGAGCAAGCCGACGCGATCGCCTTATCCGATGTGATAATGGCATTATCCGATACAACACATACCGAGCATTTTGTGTAGCCCTGAGGCACGTTGATTATGTCAAATCCTTGACTCTTTGCCTCGTCTAAAATAAGTCTTGATACAGTTTTTTTGTTGCAAATAAGCCTTTTACCCACCAGGCAAGCGTTAAACAGTACGTCATAAGGGTAATTTGCGCTCCATTGTTCCCTTGAAAGTGTAATTTCAAGCCTTGCCTCGCAGGCGATACGCTCAATAAGTGACGCGTTGCTTTTATAATATTCCTCGTGACAAATAAGCTTTCCAAAGCCTACAAAAACAAGCATATCGGTGTGAGACGAAACTCCGGATTGCAGGGAAGCGGACGGAGGCATAAGCAAGACCTCAAAGCCGCGCTTACGAAGCTCGGCTAAAGAATCTTGACTTATTCGGTTATCCGTTAAAGCAATCATAAAAACTCCGAATAAAAATTTACAGGGTGCATTAAACAATGCACCCTACTGTGTAAATTATGAACCTTTAACCTTCAATTAAGCGCGGTTAACCTTGCCGGAACGAAGGCAACGGGAGCAAACCGCAACAGTCTTAGGAGTACCGTCAACTATTGCCTTTACCTTACGGATATTGGGCTTCCAGGTTCTATTGGTCTTACGGTTAGAGTGAGAAACGTTCTGACCGAAAACAACACCTTTTCCACAAACACTGCACTTTGCCATGATATGACACCTCCTTGCAAAACTCTTGCATCTATAATATGATTTTTATAAACATTATGCAACTTCGCTATTATACCATACTTTTTTTGAAATTGCAATAGCTTTTTCAAAATTTTTTTCAAAATTTGCAAATATTCTCAAATAAGCTCTATTGCTTATTGAAGCACACCCTCGCAAACCTCACCGTTATGCGATATCAGCTTGACCTTGGCGAATTCGGCATGCATGCTTTTATCGGTGCGCACCCGCACTTCAATAAAGCTTGCGGTATGTCCGTAAACGTATTCGCCGTTTCGCGACTCAAACAGGACCTCGACTGCTTCGCCGCGCTCAATGATCTCGTCAAGAATAGCTGATCTGACCTCTGCCGAGATAGTATTCAATGCGCGCACTCTGTCGTGCTTTACGCTCTCCTCGATTTGTCCGTCCATCGTAGCGGCGGGAGTTCCGCGTCGCTTTGAATAGGGGAAGGCATGTACCATTAAAAATCCGGCATTTTTGACGAATTCACAGCTCAGCTTAAAATCCTCGTCACTCTCATTAGGAAAGCCCGTTATAACGTCGGTCGTAAGCTGAACGTTTGGTAGAGTATTCTTTAAAAGCTCTATCGCTGAGAGAGCCTGACGCGAATTATATTTGCGCTTCATGAGCGCGAGAATGCGATCGCTTCCGCTTTGCAACGACAAATGAAAATGCGGAGCGAGGCAGGAAAGATCCTTTATTTTCTCAACGAAAGCGGGCTTTATTACCGTTGGATCAAGAGAACCCAAGCGCACCCTACCGATACCTTCAAGCTTGTCTATCTCGCAAAGCAGGGATGCAAGATCCTGTCCTTCGTCAAGGTCGGCACCGTAGGAGCCGGTTTCAATGCCCGTCAGAACCACCTCTCGGCAACCGCCCGCGATAAGCTCTCGGACCTCGCGTATAACGTCGTCGTGAGGCTTTGAGCGAATGGGACCGCGAGAAGCGGGAATGGTACAATACGTGCATCGTGATTCACAGCCGTCCTGAATTTTGACGTATGCACGCGTGCGGTCAAACTTCTTTATATACATAGGCTCGAAGGGAGCATTATCAAGAGAATGGACCGAAATATCGGCAGCCTGGTTCTTGATGCCCCTATCTCTTAACTCACAAAGCTTATCGGCAACCGTCATTTTGTTTGCGCTTCCGCAAACGTAGTCAACGCCCGCGATAGCACTGATGGCTTCGGGAGTAGTCTGGGAATAACAGCCCGTAACTAAGATGTAGGCGTGAGGAGAGCGCGTGATCATGCGCCTGATGGTTTGTCTTGCTTTTCTATCCGATTCCGCAGTAACCGTGCAGGTGTTGATAACGTACGCGTCGCACACCTCGGATGGAGCGCAAATCTCAAATCCGCGCCGTTCAAGCTCCTCGGCGATAGCCTGCGACTCATATTGATTTACCTTGCATCCAAGCGTGACTATACCAACAGATAGCTTTTTGTCGTTCATTGTCGCAAGCCTTCCTTTCATTGTAATAAGCATTGTATATTGTAACATTTTTTTGTTGCTTTGTAAATAGGCAAAATACAAAAAGCTCTTGAATTTGGATAGGAAAAATAGTATAATAACATATAGCATACCAAATAACTTTGATATAAAGGACAAAAAAGTGCAAATAATAACAGTAAAGAAAAACGACGCGGGGCAAAGACTTGATAAGTTTTTATCAAAGGCGATAAAGGGACTGCCCGCATCGCTTATGTACAAATACATAAGGACGAAAAAGATCAAGGTAAATCGCAAAAGGTGTGAGCAAAGCTACGTTTTGTGTGAGGGTGACGAGATACAGCTCTTTATAAGAGAGGAGTTCTTTAATTCTCCCGAGCGTGACGACGGTGCGCTTGCGCGTATCACACCCAAGCTTAATATCGTTTACGAGGACCAAAATATATTGCTTTGTAACAAGCGTCCCGGTGTGCTTGTTCACGAGGACGACGGCGCGCGCGATAATACGCTCATTATGCACATAAAGGCGTATTTGTATCAAAGGGGCGAGTATGATCCTCAGGGGGAGCAATCCTTTGCTCCCGCACTCTGCAACCGTATCGACAGAAACACGGGCGGCATCGTTATCGCGGCAAAGAATGCCGAGGCTTTGCGCGTTATGAATGAGAAGATCAAGAATGACGAGATCCGCAAATTTTATCTTTGTGCAGTACACGGCAAGCCGCAAAAGGCGCAGGATACGCTTACGGGATATCTTAAAAAGGATAGCGCGACTAACCTCGTGACCGTGTCCGACAAAGCAAAAGAGGGATACAAAAATATAATCACAAAGTATCGCGTGATCGATTCGGGACGCGATTCCTCGCTTTTGGAGGTTGAGCTTGTAACGGGGCGCACACACCAGATCAGAGCGCATATGGCGCATATAGGTCATCCTCTCATCGGTGACGGTAAGTACGGCGTAAACCGTGATGACAAGTCGCGCGGCTACAAATATCAGGCATTGTATGCATACCGAATGATATTTGATTTTGGCAAGGACGACGGATACCTCGGATATCTTTCGGGAAAGCAGGTTAATCTTGCGCCTGAGGACGTATGGTTCCTTAAAGACTATCCGTACTCAATTCCCAAGATAGAGAAGCTTATATCAAACAAAAAATAAACTTGAAAGGAGACTCGCATGAGACAGCCATTTTGGAAAAAATACGGCGTTTGGTTGCTTATAATAAGCGGACTTATGACCGCGCTTCCGCTGTTGTTTAACGAAATTGGCTTTATTCAATGGGTCTCCATAATTCCTGCGGCGTTAGTGCTTACGGGTATGGCAAGCGACGAAAGTATAGGACTTGGCAGGATATATCTTGCGGGGCTTATCTTTTTTGAAAGCTACTTTTTAGTGGTATTTCACTGGTTTATTGCCATGTATCCGCTTGAATTTACGGGAATATCACGTGGCGCGGCAATTTTTGTCGTTGCGCTTGCATGGATAGGACTGTCGTTGCTTTCAGCCGCGTTATACGCGCTATCGGCAATAGCTCTTGCCGTTATTGCCCGAATGGAGCTTTTGAGGGATGCGGCAAAGGGAATAGTTATGCCCATAGCGGCGGCATCTCTGTGGGTAGTATTTGAATGGATACAAACTCTTGATTGGTGGGGCGTTCCGTGGGGCAGGCTGTGTCTTGGACAGGTCAATACTCCATCGTTTATAGCGAGTGCCTCAATTTTCGGGTCTTACTTTGTATCGTTTGTCATAGTGGCAGTAAACTTCTATCTCGCATATTCTATCATTCAAGCAAAAAAGCGAAGAATAGCGTGTGCAATATGCGCCTTGGCTATATTCCTGCTAAATCTTTCTTTGAGCGCGGGCGCGCTTTTGACCTATGAGGACGGTAAAGAAACCGTTTGTGTGGCGGCGGTTCAGGGAAATAATCCAAACAGCGATATTTGGGTTGACGGAACACTGGAAAAGGTACTCACGACTCACGAAAAGCTGACTCGCAAGGCAGTAAATAACGGTGCTGACATCGTTTTGTGGTCGGAGACGGCATTTCCATACGATTATTTCAAGCACGAATATCTCAAGGACCGAATATCCGATCTTGCCATTGACACGGGAGCCGTGATTCTCGTGTCGGCATTTACGTCAACGTCGGAAGGCAACATGCAGGTGTCCTTGATACAAGTCAAGCCGGACGGAAGCTACGGTGAGGTCATGTATCACAAGCAAAGGCTGGTACCATTCGGTGAATTTATACCGATGGGCGGACTTCTCGAAAAGCTCATTCCACCGCTTGCCAACCTCTATACAAGGGAAGAAACGCTGATAGCCGGCAGGGAAAACACCGTCATAGAAACCGAATATGCAAAGATAGGCGCAGCCATTTGCTATGATTCTATCTTTGAAGAAATTTTGCGCGGCGCGGCTAATAACGAAGCCGAGCTTTTGGTGGTGTCCACCAACGACTCATGGTTCGGGCTTTCAAAGGCGCTTGACATGCACAACGCGCAAGCGATACTGCGTTCGGTTGAAACGGGACGGTACGTCGTGCGCTCGGCAAATACGGGTATTTCGTCTATAATTTCACCTCGGGGCGAGGTAATTAAGAGCCTTGGCGGAGGTGTGACGGGCTACGTTATTGATGATGTGCATCTCAATAAACACACGACACCGTATATGACGTGGGGAAATCTTTTTGTGTACCTTTGTCTTGCGTTTTGCGCGGCATTGCCGCTTATAAACGCCGCTAAATATTTACTGAATGTTAAGTCTTTTAATCAAAAGTGAATTTGCATTTTAGGGCGAAAATGTTATAAAACCCTTGACAAATCGTATGTTTTTGTGTATAATGATAGCACAGTTCAAGAAAGGAGCTTTTTAAGAATGAAAAAGACAATTATTAAGATTATGGCACTTGCACTTGTTGCAGTGATGGTATGTGCAGTTCTCGTATCTTGCGGCGGTCCCTCTGGCGAGTATGGTTCTGATGACTATACACTCAAGTTTTCCGGTTCAAACGTAACGGTTTCATGGAAGGGTTGGACACAAAGCTTCGAAATGACCGGTACATTTGAGATGGGTGAAAATGAAGACGGAAAGAGAACCATTACATTCACTATGGATGAGACTGAGGGAGAAAGTTACCTTGGTGATGCAGGATATGCTATTGCAAAGGGACTCTTTGACGGCACTAAGTCCTACAATGAAGGTAGCGACGACAACGGTTCATACATTGAGATCGGCGGCGCCAGATACTACAAAAAGTAATAGTTTAATGAAGCAAACAGCCTCTGCGGAGGCTGTTTTTCTTTTATTCTAAACCTATGGGCTATTTTGAAAAAACGCTTTACAATTTGTCAAAATAATGATATAATACTTTTATATATGTCAATTATTTTTTCATAAGGAGGTTTATTCTGTGGAAAAGCAATATAAATATCTCGGCAGAGTAAATTCTCCCGAGGATCTTAGAAAAATAGATAAGAGTGAAATTGAGGCATTTTGTGCCGAGCTTCGCGAGTGTATAGTAAGCACTACCGAGAAAAACGGCGGACATTTGGCATCAAATCTTGGCGTGGTAGAGCTAACGGTGGCTATTCACCGCGTGTTTGACTGTCCCCATGATCATATTATATTCGACGTTGGACACCAGAGCTATGCTCACAAGCTGATAACGGGTAGATACGATAGATTTGGCAGCCTGCGCACTCTCGGAGGTCTTTCGGGCTTTACAAACAGAGGTGAGAGTGAATACGATTGCTTTGGCGCGGGACACAGCTCCACGAGCTTGTCAGCAGGTCTTGGCTTTGCCGAGGCGGACAGGCTTTCGGGAAGTGATGCCTATACGGTAGTCGTGCTTGGTGACGGTGCGTTTACGGGCGGCATGATACACGAGGCTCTCAATAATTGCAATGCCAAGCTCGGCAGGCTTATCATAATTCTCAATGAGAACGAGATGTCTATATCCAAGAATATAGGCCGCTTTGCATCGAGCCTTTCAAACCTTCGTAAAAGCACGGGATATTTCAAGGCAAAGAGAGCAACGACCTCGTTGCTCAAAAAAATACCGCTTGTCGGTAAGCCCTTGTTCAGGCTGGGACGCGGCATTAAAAAAGCCGTTAAGAATATGCTTTACGGCAGTAACTATTTTGAGAACCTCGGACTTTATTATCTCGGACCTGTGGACGGAAACGATTACGATAGCGTAGAGGAGCTCTTGCGCGTTGCAAAGAGCGCGGGCGAGAACGTTATAGTCCATCTTAAAACACAAAAGGGAAAGGGATACGAGCCCGCGGAGCAATATCCCGATAAATATCACGGCATATCTCCCGCATCAAAGCCATCCGCCGATGTGAACTTTTCTAAAATTATGGGTGATGCGCTTTGTGCCATGGCAAATGATGACGAGCGCATTTGCGCAATAACCGCGGCAATGAGCTCGGGTACTGGACTTGAAGCCTTTGCCACCTGCCACAAGGAAAGATTCTTTGACGTAGGAATTGCGGAGGAGCATGCCGCCACCTTTGCCGCAGGACTCGCCGCAAACGGAAAGAAGCCGGTTTTTGCCGTTTATTCTACCTTCTTACAGAGAAGCTACGATCAGCTGATACACGACGTTGCACTCCAAAAGCTTCCTGTGGTATTTTGCATAGATAGAGCGGGCTTTAACAGCGCGGACGGCGCGACACACCACGGTATATTTGACGTGGCGGCGCTTTCGCATATGCCCGATTTTAAAATATACACTCCCGTGACTTATGCGGGTCTTCGCGCTTCGCTTGAGGACGCGATGAAGCAGGAATCGCCTTGCGCAATAAGATATCCGAGCGGAAGTGAGAACCAAGACGTCGCTCGTCACTTCTATCCCGACGGATATGACGGAAAAATTGCCTTGCGCGCTGATTTCATTAAGGAAAAAACGCCGCAAAGCATAATTGTGACACACGGACGCATAAGCGCCGAGTGTATTCGGGCAAAATCCGAGCTTGAACGGCAGGGAGTTGACGTAGGTATAGTTTTATGTGAGCGAATCACACCCTACGATAGCCTTGCGGACGAGCTTTTCGGGTTCGTTGGTAATACTAACGTCAAAAACGTCATATTTGTTGAAGAGGAGATACGTCGCGGTGGCTTTGGTATGCTGCTTTGCGATAAAATGACCGAAAAGGGTTATCTTAAGGATAAAAACGTAAAAATAATGGCGGCTTCCGACCCGTTTGTCACGTGTAAGAGGGGACAAAGCTATCTTGAAGCATCGGGACTCGATTTTGCATCGATTATGGATGCTATCGCCAAAATGAACTGAAATTTTATAAGCTTAAAGGAGGGAGCAAGGAATGGGCTTTAACGAAAAGACTCTGCACTCACTTGAATTTGATAAAATATGCGAGCTGCTTGCCACCTTTGCGCCCACCGAGGGCTCAAAGAGCATGGCGCGGATGCTTATGCCCAGCTCTGATATTGACACTGTAATTTTGCGCCAAAGAAAGACAACGGACGCAAAGAGACTTTGCGATGCAAAGGGAATGCCGTCCTTTGGCGGTGTGCGCGACGTGTCCGAGTCCTGCGAGAGAGCCGACAAGGGCGCGATATTGACGCCTGCCGAGCTTTTGGCGATAGCAGGTGTTTTGCGCACGTCAAGAACGCTTGTTGATTACTGTCACGGTAACCATTTGTTTGATACTGTGCTTGACGAGATGTTTGACCGTCTTATGCCAAATAGAACGCTTGAGGAGAGAATAACCCGCGCCATAATTTCCGAGGAGCTTATCGCGGACGAGGCTTCTCCCGCGCTTGCGAACATCCGCCGTCAAATTAGAATAACCAATAACAAAATCAAGGAAACCCTGCAAAAATACGTTCAAGGCGGAAGCCATGCAAAGTTTTTGCAAGAAAATATCGTCACCACGAGAAACGGCAGATACGTTATACCCGTAAAGGCGGAGTGCAAAAACGAGATCAAGGGTCTTGTGCACGATACCTCATCCTCGGGTGCAACACTGTTCATAGAGCCTACTGCCGTTGTTGAGGCAAACAACGAGCTTCGCGTGCTTGAATCCAAGGAGCAGCATGAGATAGAGCGCATTTTGGCTGAGCTTTCAAGCGCGGTCTCTGAGCAATCCAACGCAATTTGGCTCAACTATCGCAATATAACCGAGCTTGCGTTTTGCTTTGCTTGCGCGCAAATGTCGTACGCTATCGGTGGCAGCACACCAACCGTTACCGAGG
>JBGVJM010000060.1:0-2643 GCA_045129415.1 Eubacteriales bacterium | reverse complement strand
AATTCTGATAAATAAAAAAACGGTAGACTTCGGTCTACCGTTTTTTTTGTTATCTTAATCCAACCACTTCACCTATTAAGCATAACGTTGAATTTAAAATCCCTATCTCTAAACATTGAAAGGTTTTGAAAGGAGAGGGGGAGTGCAGAGGGGGAGAGGGAAACCTTTTCCAAAAGTTTCCCTCTCCCCCTTTGCATTGCGTCCTATCCTATCAATACATACCGCCCATGCCGGCACCTGCGGGTGCTGCGGGTTCGGGCTCCTTGATGTCAGCGACAACGGACTCGGTAGTAAGAATTACCGATGCGATAGAAGCTGCATTCTGAAGCGCGGAACGAGTAACCTTCTTAGGATCAACGATACCTGCCGCGAGCATATCAACGTACTTTTCGTTGTAAGCGTCAAAGCCGTATCCTGTCTTCTTGGAGCTCATGATCTTGTCAACTACGACTGCACCGTCAAAGCCTGCATTAGCCGCGATCTGACGAACGGGCTCTTCAAGTCCCTTGAGGATGATCTTAACGCCCGTCTTTTCGTCGCCGTCAACGGTTTTGAGCACCTTTTCAACTGCGGGAATAACGTTGAGGTAAGCGGTACCGCCGCCTGCAACTATTCCTTCCTCAACAGCCGCCTTTGTGGCGTTGAGAGCGTCCTCTATGCGAAGCTTCTTTTCCTTCATCTCAGCCTCGGTAGCCGCGCCGACCTTGATAACGGCAACACCGCCTGCGAGCTTTGCAAGTCTTTCCTGAAGCTTTTCGCGGTCAAACTCGCTTGTCGTGGTTTCAATTCCTGCTCTGATCTGAGCTATACGAGCGCGAATCTCGTTTGTGTCGCCCGCGCCGTTAACGATAATGGTGTTTTCCTTGGTGATCTTGACCTGACGAGCCTGACCGAGCATGGGGAAGGAAGCATCCTTAAGCTCAAGACCGATCTCGGAGGAAATAACCTGACCGCCCGTAAGGATCGCGATGTCGCGGAGCATTTCCTTACGTCTGTCGCCAAAGCCGGGAGCCTTGACTGCAACGCAGGTAAAGGTGCCGCGGAGCTTGTTGAGTACGAGAGTGGTGAGAGCCTCGCCCTCAACGTCCTCTGCGATTATAACGAGCTTTCTGCCCGACTGTACAAGCTGCTCAAGCAGGGGAAGAATTTCGTTTATAGTTGCTATCTTCTTGTCGGTGATAAGAATGAGTGCGTCGTCAATAACTGCTTCCATCTTATCGGAATCGGTAACCATGTAGGGAGAGAGGTATCCGCGGTCAAACTGCATACCCTCAACGACCTCGGAGTAGGTCTCTGCGCTCTTGGACTCCTCAATGGTGATAACACCGTCAGCGGTGACCTTTTCCATAGCGTCCGCAATAAGCTCACCGATAACCTCGTCGCCTGCGGAGATAGTACCGACGCGCGCGATGTCCTCTTTACCGTTGACCTTCTTTGCATTTGCATTGAGAGCCTCAACTGCGGCATCAACTGCCTTCTTCATACCCTTGCGGATAACCATGGGATTTGCTCCCGCGGTAACGTTCTTCATGCCCTCGCGGATAAATGCCTGAGCGAGAAGGGTAGCGGTAGTAGTACCGTCACCTGCCGCGTCGTTGGTCTTGGTTGCAACCTCGCGAACGAGCTGTGCGCCCATGTTCTCGGCCTCATTTTCAAGCTCGATCTCCTTTGCGATGGTAACACCGTCGTTTGTGATAAGGGGGGCGCCGTACTTCTTGTCAAGAACAACGTTTCTTCCCTTGGGGCCCATGGTGATCTTAACCGTGTTGGCAAGCTTATCAATACCGCGAACAAGCGCGTCTCTTGCCTCTATACCGTAAAGTATTTCCTTTGCCATAATAAATTACTCCTTTTAGTGATTATTCAACTATTGCGAGAACGTCGTCCTCGGAGAGAATGGTGTACTCAACTCCGTCAAGCTTAACAACCGAGCCTGCGTACTTGCCAACGATAACCTTATCGCCGACCTTGAGTGTCATGGGAACGAGCTTGCCGTCCACAACGGCACCTGCGCCGGTTGCAACGACCTCGGCTACCTGAGGCTTTTCCTGAGCCGCAGCCGTCAAAAAAATACCTGACTGAGTCTTTTCCTCTGCCTCTACAAATTTGATAACCACTCTGTTAGACAAGGGTTTAAGTGTCATTTTGATAACCTCCTTAGGTTTGTTTATGTGTAAATAGAAAATGTATTAAAGCGTCTGCCCAAGCAATTTTTACACTTGGGGCATTCTATATAATTATATAAAAATATCAAGCAAAAGTCAATATGTTAAAGGACAATATTAAGAATTTTTTTACAATAGGCGGTGGGTGTTTTCCTTTTAGGTGCTAAAATTCTTGCTATTTCCATATTATTATACAAGGGTACTTTTGCCCCGAAATTTATATGAACGGAACTTAATTTATATGCTCAGGTGGTTTTGCGATAACGTGGTGAGTGCCATAGCACCCGCAATGCTTTTGGCGGCGGGGGTGTTCTTTTGTGTGTTTTTGAAGCTGTTTTTTGTTCGGCATCCCATAAAGGTGGTGCGCGGAATGTTAAAGAGGGAAAGGCGGAGCGGCATTTCGCCCTTTCGCGCCGTGACCTTGGCGCTTGCGGGTACGCTTGGTGTTGGAAATATAGCGGGTGTGGCATCCTCTATC
>JBGVJM010000059.1:0-11980 GCA_045129415.1 Eubacteriales bacterium | reverse complement strand
ACCGTTCTTGAAGAATATTATGAAAACGAATGCAATTTTCCCATATCCAAAAGCGGTGAGCTGCCGCAATGCGCAATGATAATTATGGATCAGGGTACGGGAAATATTCTCGGTGTTGCGGGTGCGATCGGTCAAAAGAGAGGCAATAGAATACAAAGCTATGCCACGGATACGCTAAGACCGACGGGCTCGGTAATAAAGCCTTTGTCCGTTTACGCAAAAGCCATTGACGACGGATTGATAGATTGGTCAACTGTACTTTCCGACACTCCGATAATAGAGCAAACCGATACGACTCCTGCGTGGCCCGCAAATGCAAACGGACGATACCTGGGAGACGTTACGCTCAGGTATTCAATAGACCAATCGTTGAACACGGTACCTATAAAGCTGCTTTGGAAAATAGGTAATGAAAATGCCTTCTCTTTTTTACACGACAAGCTTTTGATGCATAGCCTGGATCCCGATACGGATAAGGGAGATGCCGCGCTTGCGTTAGGTCAGATGACAAAGGGAGTTACACTTCGTCAAACCGTTGCGGCATATACGATATTTGAAAATGGCGTTATGAGTAAGCCGCGCTCCTATTTCAAGGTGACCGATGCCAACGGAGTTATCGTTCTTAACAACTCACCGAGCCGAGAGCAGGTGATAAGTGAGGAAAGCGCGGCAATAATGACCAAGCTCATGCAAAGCGTTGTTGAAAACGGAACGGCGAAGGGAAGAATAAGTCTTACCGACAAGTGCGAGGTGGCGGGGAAATCGGGAACAACTCAAAATAGCTGTGACCGATATTTTATCGGATATACGCCCTCGCTTTTGGGCGGCGTTTGGTTTGGATACGATTACCCAAAGCCGCTATATGAGTTTGGCGGAAACCTTTCGGTTACCGTATGGGATGAGGTTATGAATGAGATATACGACAGGACCGACTATAAAAACCGCGCGGCATCATTCTACGTTCCCGACACGGTTCAGCCCCTGACCTATGACACCAAAACGGGAAGCACCGATCCTTTGCAAATTGACGGGGAGAACAGTGAGGTGGGCTGGTTCGCAATGAATTGACGTATATTGAAATCCCTTTTGGCATATACTGTGTTGATATCGTGACACGGTATATGCCGAGAGGAGAAATGCAAAATGTCAAACAAAAATTCAATGATAAACGGATTATCACTTTTATTAGGTGCTGTATGCGCGGTGTTTGCCTTTTTGGCACGTGCGGTTTCGGGCAGTCCTTTGGATATGATACATAAGCTTTACGGTCTTGAGCTTTTGCCGCCAATATGGCTATTTAATTTTTTGTCCGTTGCATGGAGCTTTATTATAGGCGCAGCGGCGGGAGCCGTTATTTACGGCGCGGCGAGTAACAAAATTTGCGGAGCACAAAAGATAGGTGCCTATATAGGACTTTGCTTTTTCCTCGTTTCATTTTTCATGAGTATTATATGGTATCCGTTACTGTTTTCGGCTGAGGCACTCTTTTTGTCATTTGTTGCGAGTATATTGGTCGTGCTGTCCGCCGTTTTGTGCGCGGTCAATTGGTTTGGCGCAAAGGTAGGCATACCTGCAATTATAATGTCCGCCTATGCGATATGGTCGTTTTATTTGTTCATAGTCAACGTTGCAATTTTGTTTGGCATTTGATATTATATTAATTTGTTTACAAAATACCTATTGACAAAGGGGGGAATATGTAGTAAAATTTAATATGATATTTTATCCGCGTTTGTTTGGAGGAATGCTAAATGAAGACAATGAAGATCATATCAATATTGCTTGTTCTTTGCGCGCTTTGCTGCTCGTTTATAGCGTGTGAGGATACGGGAGATGCGGGAAATACCGCGCTTCCCGAAAGAGATTTTTATGAGGTAACCGTTTCCTTCCAGATAAAGAGCGCGGACGGTAAAACTCAGATAGAGGCGCTTGACTATAAGTACAAGGGACATGCGGAGCCCACTATACTTACCGTTGTAAAATCCTATCTCACCGTTGTTGCCGAGTGGACCTGCAAGGTTGACAAGTCCAACACCATCACGCAGATCGGTGGTATGAAGACGAGAACGGGCGATTACTTCGGCTTTGTAAAGTGCAAGAGAGACGCGTCCGGCAATATAACCATGAGTGCGCTCAATATGAGTCTTGAGCAGGTAAAAAAGAATCTTAATGAGGGAAATATGAACGATACCGTTCTCTCTGACGGAGACGAGTTCACCGTTATCCTTATTCAGTCTCAGGAATAATAAGAAAACCGACGTTCCTTTTGTGCAGTCGTAAATATTGCAGGGGAAGGTCGGTTTAATTTAATACAAACATCAAGGAACGTAAAAAGGAAGGTCAGATATGCTTATTTCTATCACAGGAAAGCTTGGAAGCGGAAAAAGTACGGTTTGCAACATAATGAATGAAAGATACGGTTTTCAGATATTCAGCACGGGAACTATCAACCGCGAATATGCAAGAAGACTCGGAATCACGACTCTTGAGCTCAACAAAAGACTGAACGACGATCCGTCGCTTGATCACGAGATAGACGGAACTGTTACAAAGCTTTCAGTTGAGCGTAAGGACGAGGATCTGATATTTGATTCCCGTATGGCTTGGCATTTTGCCAAGGATACCTTCAAGATATTCCTTACCATCGAGCCTATGGAGGCTGCGCGTCGTGTTATGAGAAATCAGCGCGGATGCGAGGAGCACTATGATACCGTGGAGGAGGCTTGTGAAAAGCTTCTTGAAAGAAGCCGCGTTGAGCGTGACCGCTTTGTTGACATATACGGTGTTGATTATTACGATTTCAACAACTTCAACATAGTTATTGACACTACGTCCCGCACACCCGACGAGGTAGTTGCGGCTATCATGGAAAATCTCAAGGCATACAACGAGGACAAGACTGCATTCGTATCCCCCAAGATCATATAAACCAAAGGAGATAAAAATGAGTGCAAAGGTTTATTTTACAAGAGAAATAACGCCTGCAAAGGTGCTTGAGCTTTATAAGCTTCTTGGTTGCGAGCTTGAAGGAAACGTTGCCGTCAAGGTCCACTCGGGAGAAAAGGGAAATCAGAACTTTTTGCGTCCCGATATGTGGCAGGACGTTATCGACCACGTGGGCGGCACGGTCGTTGAGTGTAACACCGCGTATGACGGAGCAAGACACATAACAAAGCTCCATCTTGAAACTCTTAGAGATCACGGCTGGTCAAAGAGCTTTAAGGTTGACCTGCTTGACGCGGAAGGTCCCGATCTTGAGCTTGCGATACCCAACGGTAAGCAGATAAAGAAAAACTTTGTTGGAAAGAACATAGTAAATTACGATTCAATGCTTGTGCTTTCGCACTTCAAGGGACACCCCATGGGCGGCTACGGCGGCGCGATAAAGCAGCTTTCCATCGGCGTTGCTTCCTCGTACGGTAAAAAGTATATCCACGGTGTTGGTGATACGGTCAATTATTGGTCGGGTGAGCACAATGCCTTCCTTGAATCCATGGCGGATGCGGCATCCTCTGTCGTTAACTATTTTGACGGCAAGATATCCTATATAAACGTTATGAAGAACATGAGCGTTGACTGTGACTGCTGTGCGGTTGCGGAGGATCCTTGTATTGCCGACATAGGCATTCTTGCGTCTCTTGATCCCGTTGCAATAGACAAGGCTTGCGTTGATCTTGTCTATAATTGTGACGACAAGAACAAGGGACACCTTATCAAGAGAATTGAGAGCCGAAACGGCACTCTTACTATTGATGCCGCCGAAAAGCTCGGAATCGGCACAAAGGATTATGAGCTTGTATCAGTAGACTAAAAAAGAAGGACACGATTATGAAAAATATCATTATCAGAATTTTTGTCGCAATATTATCACTTTTCGTAATTTTATCTTTTGCGGCATGCAATGGCACTAACGATCAGAACAGCACCGACGAAAGCGGAGACAGCGTTACGGAAAGCGGCACCGGAGATTCTTCCTCAAATAACGGCGGCTCACAGGGCGGAGATAAGGAAAGTAAATATTCAAAGCTTTTGCAAGACGTTTTAAAAAGCGAAGAATACAACGAATTGATTAAATATGCTCACAACACCAATCCCCACATCTTGAAAACCGGTGAATTTGATCCGCATCCGTATGCATTTTTGGAATCAAAGGGCTTTGACGTTGCTGCGATCAAAAAGGGTAAGGATCTTTGTCACACCATTAGCTACACAGTTCAAGGAGAACCAAATTCTTTATATATATATACACGCGTGGATTGTGGTGACTATTATGAAATTTTCTTGTTAAAATATGAATTGACAGATAAAGAAATGCATGATTACAGCTTGACCCACACGGGCGGTGGAAACGTAAACGTTAGATTTTATATTCAAGCTGTTTTTATGAATCGTGAAATTGCCAAAACAAGAGAACCTGAAATTGTTGGAACCTCTAAAATGAGCAAAGAATCTTTTGAAATGTTGACAGAATCTATGAATGGTAGATATGGCACCGGTGCATGCAATATAATCATTATTAATCCAAAACCTGAAGAATACACTTTTGAATTAATTCTTTTACCGCAAAACACCAATAAATATGGCGCAACCTGCACTTCAAAAATTGTTGATTTAAATTGCAAAGGAACAATACGCATTAATAACGGTGTTTTTACGGGTCCTACTTCTTATGGAGAGTTTAGAGCAAAGAGCTCATCCCACTCCGATTCAACATTATACTACATTCAAGAACAATCTATAACTTCTGTTATGAATTCAAACTTAAACTATATTGATAACTAATTTAATTATTTTTTATTGATGAATAGTAAAAAAGAGGCTTTTCAGCCTCTTTTTTGCTTTTTATTGAAAATATCAGCTCAAGCTCTCAATGGTGCTCTTTACCCAGCCGAGAAGGGCGGTCTTTTCTTCGTCGGTGACCTTTGTGTTGAAAAGTCCAACCTTTACGTTGTGTACGTCCTCAATAACGTTTGTACCTGCTAAGCGGAGCTGCTCCTTGGTCTTTTCCACGCTTGCCTCGTCGCCTGCGTAGATTATCGCAACGTTTGCCGCTCTTGCCTTTGTAAGCTCGCGTACAAAGAGTCTGTAGTTATCGGGAAGATTGCCCTTTATCTGAGTTGCGAGAATAACGAGTCTTTCCTTGTCGCAGGAGTATGCGGGGGGAATTCGGTCAACCGAGTTGACGCTGAGGTCGTATTCCGCCTTGATCATTTCAGCCATAGCGCGAAGCTTTTTGTTGTTCTCGGGATAGCAGAGAACTCTCATTTTAATTGCCATTGTCTTATCCTCCGTAATGGTTTATTTGAATTCAATAAGATGCTCGTCAAAAACGCGGTTGCGCATGATGGTGTATACGGGCGCGTCTTCACCGATAAGAGCTTTAAGTGCCGTCACAATGTATTCGGGATTGAGGTTTTCCGTGCTACCTGCGGACAGCACCGCGTGAACGGTAAGTATGCCGTCATGTGCCGTTACGTTGAGCTTTTTGATAAAGTCTCTTATATCGACCTCGCGCTCACCCGATTTTGACTTCTTGGTCATAATTACGGGCTTTGAAAACAAGTCCTCTGCGTCGTGCGCGGTCTGTGCGGTCACGCTGTCCGACTTTACTGTTATGGTATAATCCGCGTAGGCTATGTCGGAGAACTTTGACGTGGGATAATAAACGTCAAGCACGCGCATCTCGTCCGTCAGCTGCTCGTTGAGTTGATTTTTAATGTCCTCAAGGCTTATTTTGCGCTCAATTCTGAGGTCTGCCATCTCACAAACGCTTTGCGTTCCAATGGAAAGAGGCATGCCCAACACAAGCTTTGCATGGGGATTAAAGCCCTTTGTGTACCACATGGGAATATTCGCGCGGACAAGTATACGGTGAAAGGTTCTTTGCAGGTCAAGGTGAGATATGAATTGCAAATTTCCCGTTTTGGTGAATTTGATTCTTACGGTGGTGGGCGCGTCAAGCATGGGCATTTCGCGCTTTTTGTCACCGGGCATTACTTTCTTTTGGGACAGCACGTTCTTTCACCTCCAAGCTTATTTGCACCGCAGCCCGAGCATCTTTCGCGACAGCTCGGTGTGGTAGTGTTTTCATACGCCTTCATATTCTCGCGAACAAGGAATGATTTATCCACGCCGCAGTCGATTATATCCCAAGGCAGTACCTCGTCATAGGAATAACGGCGCGTTGTATAGAAATCCATATCCACGCCTGCGCGCTCAAAGACGGATACCCACTTTTCATAGCTGAAGTATTCGCTCCACGCGTCAAACATAAAGCCTTCCTTGCAAGCAAGCTCAAGCGCGGCACAAAGTCTTCTGTCACCGCGCGCAAGCACGGCTTCAATGCGGCATATCTCGGCATCGTGGTGCTGATATCTTATCTTTTTGTCGTTAACACAGCTTCCAACGAACTGTTGCTTTTGCTTCATGGTCTCAAGCGAATCCTGAGGCTCCCATTGGAAAGGAGTGAAGGGCTTGGGAATAAAGGGAGAAACGCTGAAGGTAACGGCGGGAGCCTTTGCCTTGTTTCTGTTGGGGTTTTTATAGAATGCCTCAATAACGCTCTTGGCAAGCGCGGGAATAGCGGCAAGATCCTCCTCAGTCTCGGTGGGAAGTCCCTGCATAAAGTAGAGCTTGACCTGAGTTTTTCCTGCGTCAAACGCAACGTTTACGGCTCTCATGAGGTCTTCCTCAACAACGTTTTTGTTGATAACGTCGCGCAATCTTTGTGAGCCTGCTTCGGGCGCAAAGGTCAAAGAGGAGGAACGAACCGAGGTCACCTTTTCCATAAGCTCCTTTGTAAAGCTGTCAACGCGCAAGGATGGCAAGGAAAGACTGACCATGTTTTCGGTCGTCCAATCAAGCAGCATGTCGGTAAGCTCGGGAAGCTTCGTGTAGTCGCTTATAGAGAGCGAGGAGAGGGACATTTCCTCGTATCCCGTATTCTCAAAAATACATTTTGCCTGCTCGTTAAGAACCTCGGGAGATTTTTCGCGCACAGGGCGGTAAATCATGCCCGCCTGACAAAAACGGCATCCGCGAATACAACCTCTGAACACCTCGAGCATTATTCTGTCATGAACACACTCGATATAAGGCATGATGGCATAATCGGGGAAAGGCGCTTTGTCAAGGTCTTCAACTATACGCTTGGTTATCTTGGTGGGAATATCGTCGTAGAGAGGAACGTAAGCCTTTACGGTTCCGTCCTCGTTGTACTGAACGTCGTAAAGCGAGGGAACGTAAACTCCCGGAATAGTAGCCGCGGCTCTATGCAAAAATTCCGCCTTTGTATAGCTGCCCTCGTCCTTCATTTGTATGTAGAGACGAACTATCTCAACGAGCATGCTCTCGCCCTCGCCGATATTGAACATATCGAAAAAGTCGGCAACGGGCTCGGGGTTATACGCGCAGGGACCGCCACCTATAACAATAGGGAAGCTATCGTCTCTATCGGCGTTTCGCAGAGGCATATTTGCAAGCTCTAACATATTGAGGACGTTGGTATATGACATCTCGTATTGAAGCGTGAAGCCCAAAAAGTCAAAGTCGCGTACCGCGTCCTGACTTTCGTGCGCCCAAAGAGGCAGGGAATGCTTTTTCATCATTTCCTGCATGTCTACCCAGGGGTCGTAAACGCGCTCGCACCATATATCATCCTCTCGGTTGAGACATTCGTAAAGAATGCGTACACCGAGGTTTGACATGCCTATCTCGTACGTATCGGGAAAGGCAAAGGCGAAGCGAGCCTTGATTTTTGATTTGTCTTTAATTACCTGACCGTACTCACCACCCGAATATCTACCGGGCTTTGAGACCTGCTTCAGGATTGAATGTAATTTCTCGTTCATTTTGTGGATCCTTAAAATTTATTTGCGAAAATATTCCTTTGCGGCATTAATTATCGCAGGAATTGCCGAAAGGACGGAGGCTATGCTGACCGTTATAAACGGATGCTGGCCGAGAATGCTTAAAAAATCATAATAAGCATCTATGCAAAGCGTTGCCGCAATAGCGGCAGCCAGTGCCATGCCGATAATGAAAGAAATAAGATTGGATTTCTTTATACTCTTTTTGCGGCGAGGCTCATTTTTGCATTCGGTGATAGCGTAGGAAATAGAAAGAGCATCCTTTGCGACAAGGTTGGTGTCGCAAGCGACGTCTTTGTTGCGCGCCAAAAATCTTATGGGCTTGTGTACGCTGAGCATAGAGAAGTCCGATGATTTGTTTTGCTCAAAGTACAAATCGTTGACCTCGGGTTCATAGCTTTCAACGGAAACTGCTATCCTATTCGATGAGAGAAGCGGCAAAAGCTTTGAAAAATCGGGCAGTATTCTTCCTGTAAGCACAAATCCGAGCTGAGGCTTTCCGTCAAATGCCATATATATAACCGTTGCGCCCTTTGTGGCAGTGGTAAGGTTAACGTCGGTTTTGACCTTGAGATTATGAGCCTGCATATATTGCCTGTCACCGATAAGAATGTTGGTAGACGAATCAAAATATACGTCAATTCCGTTATCGGAGATGGAGTTGATTATCAGCTCGTGTCCCTCGGCGGATGCATATTTGTCGGGAACCACCTCGCCCAAGGGGCCTCCAAGCGTGTTGAATACGTTATAAGCCATAGTGAGCTTGCTTTGAATACCGTCAACACCCTTTGCCGAGTTTATTTCCTTGTAGGAGGTTATTTCAATAGCCTCGGTGTCCTCAAACACGAGGAGAGATACCGCCGAATATTCAAGCTCGCTATCGGTTCCGATAAATGCCGCGTTGTTTTTTATGCGCTTTAATGCCCCGATAAAGCCGTTAACCGACTCAAGACACAGGCATGAAAAGGGAATACAAAGAACAGAAGCTATCATGAATGTATGTATTCCGCGAACTGCGCTTTCGGATATTATCGCCGCGCCGCAGCTTAAAGCAAGAGATATAAAGGGAACGATTCCGAGAACGTATATCGGGCTGAGAGCCTTTACCGTTGCGCCGGAGGTCTTTTTGAAATATCCCTTTATTGCAAAAGTCCTTTTAACTCTGTAAGCGTTTGAGCTTGATGCGCTCACAAGCGCGTTTATGCTGTCATCCTCCATGGAAGGATAAATTTTTTGAGCACAGTACAGCTCTTCGCTGTCGGCAATAAGCTCAAAGGTCTTGTATTCCTTGTGACACGTAATGAGATCGCAAAGAATAACCACCGCAAAATATGCCAAAACGCAGCTTCCGGATATCCAGGAGAATGAGCTGTGCAAAAGAACGGGATTGATAATGTAGATAGCCGAAATAACGACGTTGTATAAAAGATATTCCGCGCCGATTATGAGCATAACGGAGTAGGAGTTGACTTCAAATTTTGATATTGCCGACGCTCCCATAATAATGCGTTTTCCGCAAATAAGAGCGGCGAGAGAAACCAAAAGAAAGTCCAACGACATTGCGGGGACGTAATAATCAAGCTTTTGCGGAGCAAATTCAAATATCAATCCGACAATAAAGGATATGAGAGTAAAGGAGCAAAGCGCAATAAGCGTTACAAACAGCATAAATCTATCGGACTTATACTTTTTTCTTATTTCATCGGCTTGATCCTTGTTGGAATATTCCTTTCCGCAATATCCGTAAATTATCGTGTTTTTATCGTGAGACAAGGACTCCTTATCAATATCCTTTTCCTTGTTTGATTTGTCCTTGTTGATGTCGTCACCGTAGCCGAATTTAAGCAAGAGAGAATCACCTTCACCCATAACGGATTCGGCTTCATCAGAATAGATCGTGGTGTCCTCTTTCGCTAAAACGGATACCTCGACACGGTAAACATCCTCATCGGGTTTTATGAATTGAAGGTCCGAGAAGTCAAGCTGAAGCGGGTCGGAAGTGTAATCACATTCGTTTAGCACGATATGAGGAGGAGTGACCGGCTCTTGAATTTCCTCGGTCTTTTGCTCATATTCGTCCGCATCGGAAATTTTGTCTTCAACCTTAAGTGCTTCTTCCTCTTCAATTACTTCTTCCGCTTCGTAAGCTTCTTCAATTTCAACGGTTTCTTCCTCTTTGACGATTTCCTCTTCGTCCTCAAGGCTTGCTTCAATTATGATGGGCTCCGTATCGGGAGCGATTTCTTCAATTTCGCATTCCTCAATACCTTCCGTTGTCGCGGCGGGTGATTCATCTAAAATTTCAGCTATGGGAGAGCCGAGATCCTTTGCGGTGTCAATATCGCCGTTTGCCAATCCCAGCATGGCATCAAGCACGCTGTCCACCTCGTTAGCTTCAAGCAGAGCTTCGGGTTGCTCCTGTATATTCTCGGGCTGAGCTTCGGAAATTTGTTCTATGGTGACGTCGGCATCGTCTTTCTCGTGCTGAGCTTCGGCGATTACCTCTTGGGGTATCTCCTCGGTCGCCTTATCGACAACGGCATCCTCGGGCACAGTATCGTCAAGAGTGTCCTGCGACCTCTCCTCGGCATCCCCACCGTCCTCTTCAAGATCGGAGAATATACTTGCTAATATGGAGCTGAGCTCGGCATCCTCCTCGGACTCCTCGTCCTCAAGCAGGGAATCCTCAAGCTCCGCATCCGAATCGGCGCCGTATGATCTTTTTAATTGTTCAAGAATAGCATCAAGCTCGTTGCTTGATTTTTTGCGTCTTGCCATTCTGAAGCCTCCTTTAAGAATTTTGACAAACTGCCAAAGTTATTACTTGATCTTGTTTTGTCTTGCCGCTTCGCAGAGAATAACTGATGCGGCGGTTGATACGTTGAAGGAATTGACCTTTCCGTACATGGGAATTGACGTTACGTTGTCGCAGGTGTCGATAACGACCTTTGAAACTCCGTCACCCTCGCTGCCAAAGACCAATGCACAAGCGCCCTTGAAGTTGGTCTCATAGTAGGGAGTACCGCCTGCTTCTGCGGCAAACGTCCACACTCCGCGCTCCTTGAGGTCGCGTATGGTGGCTGCAATATTCGCTACCTTTGCGATAGCCATGTGCTCAATAGCACCCGCGCTTGATTTTGCAACCAAGGGAGTGACACCCGTTGAGCGACGCTTGGGAATGATGATTCCGTGTGCGCCCGCACCCTCGGCACATCTGATAAGCGCACCGAGGTTATAGGGATCGGTAATTCCGTCCGCAATTACGATGAAGGGAGCTTCTCCGCGCTCCTCGGCAATAGCGAGAATATCCTCAACGGAGCAGTATTCCTTTTCGGAAGCCATAGCCGCGATGCCTTGATGGGGAACAAAGCCGGACATTGCGTCAAGCTTTGCCTTGTCGGTTTCAACAACGGGAATTCCGCGCTCTATCGCCATAGCAACAAGCATTACGATAGAGCCCTCGCGTTCACCGCGCTGAACGAGTATTTTATCTATTTCGCGATCCGATTTAAGAAGCTCGCGCACAGCGTTTCTGCCTATAACGAGTCCCGAATCCTCGCGCTGCTCCTCTGTTGCCTTTGCCGAGGAGTATTTTACGTTTCGGTTGTTTTCCTTGCGTGTGTTTTCCGACTTTTTTGAAAAGTTACGGTCAACGGGCTTCTTATCAAAATTCTTGCGATAAGCGTTCTTTTTGTTATCCATATTTCGTTCTCCAATGCGAGTAATAAATATAATCAAAATAATTATATCATATTTTAGCGTTTTTGTATATACATTTTTGTAATATTTTTGTTGTTATACAAAAAAAGAGGACGTTTCCGCCCTCTTTTTGATTTTATCGCTTATTTAAGCTCAATAATGCTTTCATCCCACTTTGCGGGAGCCTCGTAACCCATAAGGTTTACCATGGTTGCCGCTACGTTGGAAAGACCGAACTGACCTTCGTCAGCCTTTACGGTGTAATGGTTCTTTGCATCTGTGTTGTCGTAAATGATGCAGGGAACCTTGTTGAGCGTATGGCTGGTCTTGGACTTGAAGGAGCCGTCCTTATTTGCCTTGGGAAGACCGGTTTTCTTGTCCATTTCATACATCTCGTCCGCGTTTCCGTGGTC
>JBGVJM010000058.1:0-10060 GCA_045129415.1 Eubacteriales bacterium | reverse complement strand
TGCGAGGCAGTGGATCAACCTCTCGCCCTGCGAGAGCGTTGAGTAGCAAACCGCAGGTTTGCGATGGGTTCAAATCCCCGCGAATTTAGTTTATCCTCGGGCTGCGCTCGGGGATTACTGAACCCTCCAGGACTTGCGAAGCAAGTCGGTGGATCGACCGATTGCTTGCAATCGCGTCGAGTAAGCAAGGCTTGCCTTGCGTTTCGGGTTCAAATCCCCGCGAATTCAGTTTATCCTCGGGCTGCGCTCGGGGATTACTGAACCCTCCACGCCTCAATTCCTTACAAAAAACCACGCAGGACGAAGCTTTCGTCCTGCGCTTTTGTTTTATTGTGCTTTAGTTAATTACTGTGCGGGAAACAATACGGGCATATCGGTTACAATTGCGAGAGCGTTAAGCCTTGCCTGAAGATCTGCGATCTCCTCGTCGGTCTTACCCTGGCTGTTCTCAGCATAGTAAGCTTCCATTGCAGTGGAAAGCTCTTCTCTATCCTCGTCGGAGGGATAAATGCCGTAGGGGTTTTGCTCGCCCGTGCTTGCGGTGCTGAGAATGGTTGAGCTTACCACCTCGGAATTAACGATGAGATGCACGAAATCATCCGCATTGGTGTCAAGCTTTCCTGCTCCATCGGTTCCAAACAATCTTCTCTCATCCCCGTCATCCGCGCCCTTCATTGCAAGGTCAAGAACGGTGTTGACCGCATCCGCCTCGTGCTTATAGGCATCGGAGCCCTCTTCTGCATTGAAGTTAGCCATGTTGTTGAACAGGTCGCTTACACTATTTGCAACCGTGTTAGCCTTTTCTTCACTCGAACCGTACTTGACCATAGAGGAAGGAGTAACCATGGAGCTAAGCATGTCTGCCTTGCTGGGATCGAGATCCTCGATAAGCTTCTGGGTGTTTTCTCTTCTCTCTTCCTTGGTTATGTTGTCATCCTTAACGGAATCAATCATGGTAATGGTGTTTGAAACGGTGTTGGTTGCATCCGCATAAGTGTATTCGTCACTTACGAGATTGTTAAGCTTATCGGAGAAGGTGCTTGCCTCCTTAACGGTAAGTCCCATCTCGTCCTTAACGGTTTCGGACTGCATAATAGCCTTCATTATGTCACTTCTTGCTTCGGCACCGAATATTTCGGTAACGCGCATCTTGTCAAGCAGCTTACCCATGTCGGTGATAAGCTCATCGTGAGACTTGTTGTCAAACGCGCCGTCCGCAAAGAGCTCTGCGGCAGCCGCGAACATTTCGGATATCTTTTGTGCCTCAGCCTCGGGATCCTGACATTCGCTGTACTTTCTCATGTGAGCAAGTATGCCTTCCATAGTAACCATGCTTGATACCTCAGCGGTCTTATCTGCGGAATAGAGGTAAGCGGCGTCACCGATATCCTTACCCGAAGATCCGAGACCGAATGCAGCGGATAAAGCATAGGTATCCTTGCTGTATATCTTGGGATCGATCACACGTCCGCCGATGCTTATAGTTCCATCGGAGTTGATGGTTATGGAATTACCGCTTGAAAGATTTGAGAATACGCTTCCGTTTGATGTCACAGCCGCATCCGCATTGGGAACTGACGCGGAATATACGAGGAAGAACGCCTCAACGTCATTTCCATTCAGGTCAGCAACGTTACCAAGGTCAAGAACAAGGCTTTCGGCAACAAGATGTGCCTGTTCATCGGTTATTTCCATACCGTTGTTTTCAAACGTCGTTACAACGCTTGCGGCAACAACGTCAACGCGATTTTGCTCGCTATAACGACTGTCATTAAGCACAACGACAAGCTCCTCAATTATGCCGTCGTAAAGCTCATCGGCATCCTCGGGAACTTTAAGAGTTGTTGCAAGCGCTCTTACGCTTATCTTGGTTATCTCGTCCGAAATGACGCTCATTCTCTCGTTTCGGTTAACGGTAACTATAAGCTCACCTATAACGCCTTCCTTACCGAACTTCTGGAGCATCTTGTCATAGTCGTCAAGACCTGACATCATATCGTGATCAACAAGCACGCCAAGCACCGCGGTAACGGTACGAAGATCCTCGCTTATAGTCTCTCTTGTGGAGGTTGCGAAAACGCTGATCATTGAATCCATCATGGGATCAAGAAGCTCTCCCATGCTGATCTTTTCAATTCCCATAAAGCTCTCGCCTGCGTTCCATCTTTCAGCCATCTCGGACACTATACCCGAAACGGTATATTTAAGAAGTGCGGAGCCATCAAGACCGTCTATAACGCCGTTGAGTGCGTCTATCTGCTCCTCACCGAGCTCAAGCCCTTCCCCTTCAAGTCCGGAGAATGCGGGAACAAATCCGACTATGGTTACAACGTCATTTTTAAGGTATACTCTCTCGCCCTCGAAGCTTGCGGATGCCAAGGAATTGAACATCCAGCCCGAGCTTGCTCTGTATACGTTGAAAACAGCATTTTCCTTTGCTTCCGATACAAGTCCTGCAATATCAAAATCGCCGTTCTCCGCCGCCTCTGCCGTCTCGGAATCATTCATAAGCACTTCACCCGCGCTTACCGCAAGATCAAGCGCGCCAACAACGGGCATGAGCATGATGAGTGATGCAACTATTCCGCATGCAACACCTACGCCAAGACCGCCCAATCTGTGTGCAACGCCTCTCTGCTTTCCGAGAGGGGGGATGAATTTTGTCACTATAGATACCACTATCGCAATTATTATGGACAACACCGCATATACTGCCATAAAGAAGAAGGGAGCAATTATCATTGTGACGTAATAAAGCATCACTTCGCCTATTTCTTCAACGGCAAACAGCGCACCGAGCTCAGTCATATCGAGATTGTTGTTGATAAAATCAATTATCATCAGCATCAAGGATGAATTGGGGGTGCAAACAAATGCCGTTACTATCGCCGCGATCAATGCCGACAATACTATTGCAACAAGTGAGCCGATAGTCTTTTTAAGTCCGCGTATCAGTCCCTTGATCAAATTAACGATAACAAAAAGCGCCGTTATTGCCAAAAGTCCGTACGCAACGTACTCAAACTTAAACATTTCTCTACCAACCTTTCCGTTTTGAAAACGTTTTACAGTAAAAACTGCTACAGCTTCATTGTACACCCATTTTTGTTAAATGTCAACCGATTTACCAATTTTTCACTTGCCAAATATTGCCTTTTATTTATTTTAATAAATAACTCTCCCGATTTTATCTGTTTCGTATGCAAAATTTAGCATAATCCAAAAAAGCCTTTTCATATTGCGCGTTTGCATTTGTATAAGCCGCATATTCTCCCATGACGAAGCAGATCATAGACAAAACGTACATGGAATACATGCTTGAATAGGGTGCGGGGACGCTCAGCTCAGTGTCACCGTTGACAAAAGCATCTATGCTTTTGGGATCCATCTTATGTATCTCACACATTACTCTTGCCTCCGCATCACAAAGCCACGAAAACTTTGCATCGTCGGAAATTTTATTTTCCTTTATTGAATCAACTATTGCTATAAGCTCTCCTGCCTTCATTACGTTCTCCTTTCTTTTTATTCGCCGTACGGTAGCGTTTACTAAATTGTACCACAAAAATTCTATTTTGTCGGCTCCAAAAGGGCAAAAAAAATCAGGCACCGAAATGCCTGATTTTATAAGGGTTTTGTGCTTATTTGTTAATGATGTAGCTGCGCGCGGGAATGACCTTGTCACCATAGGTATAAGGCTCGTCGTTGAAGTTGGCAACGACCTCGGTACCGTCAGCATAAACGCTGCGTGCAACTCCGCTTGTGCGCAATGAGCCGTCGGGCTCGATAGTAACGCTTCGATGCTCAAGCTCCTCAAAGTCCAGCATCTGCTCGGTATAAGCCGTGCGGAGATCAAAGCTCAAGCGCTTTGAATGCTCGTCAAAGCCGGTGGGCAGCAACGTATAAAGTGCCTGATAAAGCTGGTACTCGCTTCCGTGAACGGGAGAATATCCCTCGCCAAAATAGTTCATTACGCTATCGTGGTAGACCATCTGCCACATGGGAACGGGCACGGGTACAGGACCGTCAGCGCGCACGGGGTAGCCTCCGAAATGAAGTCCGCCGTATGCTCCGATATCCACAACGTCCGCATACATATCGGTTCCGCAGCCCTCAACCGCAAGCGCACCAACGTTTGCCTGCGCAGTCTTGGCAATTCCGCGGTTGTTTTCAAGATTATCCTTCTTGGAAGCGGGGTGAATGTCCGAACGGCAGCTCTTAAGCGGTACGTTTGCAAAAACGTCTATATAAATGCAACCGGGACCCGTAATGTCCGCAACGCGAGGAAGATCTCTCTTTGCGTTCTCCAAGCCAAGGATGGAGCAAAGTCTGTAGCTCTGACCGCCGCGCCATATACTTCCCTTCACGGGAGCACCGGGCACACTTTGGAACATCTCGGCAGGATCAAAGCCCTCGCTTTCCTCATAAGCATCGAGATAGTTGTCATGTACGTTGAGGAAATAACCCTTTGACAAGCTCTGCGCATAGTCTCTTGCATCGCGGAATTCCTTTTCGGTTCCGCGCTCCGCATTTACGGGGAGGCGTATGGGATAACCTGCGTCAAAGCCGTCTCTGTTCCAGCCGGTATTGCAAATTGCCACACGGTCAAAGCCGTTTTCCTTTGCGGTATCAAAAACCTCGGCAGCAGTCCAGTTATTGGGCATTCCCTCGGTCTCGTTCCAATTTGCGCGTGCAACGTAAAGGCTCCAGGTCTTCTCCACACCCTCGGGGCGCTGCTTGAAGTATACGTTGTGCTTCCAGAAGACAGTTCCGGGCAATTCGGCTACAACGGGACGCTCCTCCGCCTTCTCTTTAAGTGTCTTAAAGCGGCCCGAAGCGATACGAAGCTCTCGGCAACGACGCGTAAGATCGCGGAAATCCGAGCCCTTATCAAAGAGCATAAATCTCATCTGACGGGGATCGTTCTCCATACAGTCAAAGAGCTGACGGCATCTCGCGGTCACAGTTCCTGCTCGGTCAATGTTATAGCTTACACCGTAGTCACGGGAAACGTCCTCACACCAAAGGCCAAGTCCGCCATGCTCGGTAAACAAGCCGTGTACGGGCAACGACCATGTTGCGCAAGGCTCAAACGATCTGCTGAAAATATCATTTCTCGGGAAATCAAAGCGCATACCGTAATCTATCGGCAAATAGAGCTCCGCCTTCTCCTGCGTGGACGCCTTCATGAATCCCTGAGCGATGAGCAGCTGCAGGTTGCAATTACCTATGTTTTCAACGGGAGATATGTCAACTATCAGATCCTCACCGTCAAGTCTGAGCGAAATGCTTACTTTGAAATCGGGAGTATAGCGGGGATCGGGACGGCAATAGGTGTTTCCGGGAAAACGCGCGTTAAACACAAAGCCCGAAAAGTCAATGGATATCTCATTGTCCGTAGCCTTTACCACCTTGTTTGTAATGTTTGCAGGTGTAATGGTCACGGTTCCCGACCAAGCAAACAGAAAAGGCGAGTTATCGCGATAGCACTGTGTACCGTTTCCGTATTCAAGAGTTCCAAGATCCTCACTCAAGCGCAAATAAGCACTTCCGCTTTTAAGTTCATACATGGCTTTTATTCCTCCAATGTCTAATTTTAAAATTCAAAGAAAACGGGAAGTCCGTTTTTATATTCGGGATAACATTCTCCCTCAATAAGAGGAAGCAGGTAATTGAGGCACTCGTCGGTTACGTTATTGCCTTTTTCGTTGATGTAGTGCTTAGGCACGAACTTGGTGCGATTCGCGATAAGGTCAATATCCATATGACCGAATACCGAGGAGTAGTCCTCACCCTTATCGTTATCGCGCAAAATCACCATCATCTCGCGCGAAACACCCTGCTCCGCCGCGCTGACAGCCGCCATTCCAACACCAAACGATTCCTCTATATCGCGCAGGGACGCAATATGCGCCGCGCATCTCTGAGGAAGATTAAGCTCAACCGAGCGCACCTTTGTGCCAAGCTCAGCCTTTACCGCAAGCTCAAGCGCCTTGCCCGTGCCTGCAAGATATTTGTGACCAAACGCGTCAACCGCGCCGCCCTGCGTTGATTCTCCCACAAAGCGACCGTCCGCAAACTGCAAGCCCTCCGAAACGGCTACCACGACATTGGGCTTTTTCTCAAGCGCCGCGCGCACGTCAGCGAAGAATTCCTGCATATCAAAGGCTCTTTCGGGAAGATATACAAGATCAGGCGCGGGCAATCCGCACACTCTTCCAAGCGCTGACGAAGCCGTCAGCCAGCCCGCGTCTCTACCCAATATCTCTACTATTGTAACCGCATTTACGGTATACACTGCGGTATCGCGGAGTATTTCCTGCATAACGACCGAGATATACTTTGCCGCCGATCCGAAGCCGGGAGTGTGATCGGTGCCGAGAAGGTCGTTATCAACTGTTTTTGGAACACCGATTATGCGAATATCGTATCCGACCTCGCCCGTGTATTTGGAAAGCTTTGCAACGGTGTCCATGGAATCGTTGCCGCCGATATAGAAGAAATATCTTATGTCGTACTTTTTGAACTGATCAACTATTTTCTCAAAGGTCTCATCGTAGTCGGGAGCATTTTCCTTTGGCAGCTTACGCCTGCAGCTACCGAGTGCGGCAGCGGGAGTGCGCTTTAAGGCCTCGTATGCGCTCTCGTCGGAAAAATAATCGTTAAGACAAATTACGGTGTCCGAAAGAAGACCGTCTATACCGTTTTTCATGCCGTATATTTTGCCTATATTTTCGGACCTTGCAGCGCCCTTGATAACGCCCGCAAGCGTGGCATTGATAGCCGCAGTAGGACCGCCCGACTGACCGACTATTGCATTACCTTTTAAACCTCTCATACAGTATCCTCACTTGCCTTACTTTTTGACTGCTTTTTTCAAAATTGAATTTATTGGGCGGAACATTGCCGTAACGGCAATGATTCCTATGGCTATTCCCGCCGCGATAAAAAGCGCGGTCTCGCCGTAAAAATAAAACATTTCCATATCGGAATTTACAAGTCCGAGCATTGTGTAATACAGTCTCGCGCCCGGAACGAGCGGCAAAATACCGATAATTATCATAAACGTTGCGGGTATTTTCAATACGCGCGCCATAATGTAAGCATAGAACGACGTCATAAACGAGCTGAATATCGCAGAGACCAGAAGTCCCCAGCCTGCCAGAAGTCCCAATTCGTATGCAACACAGCAAATAATAGCCGAAACTATTCCCCATGCCATGTGCTTGCGGTGAACACCGAACATTATGCCAACGCCGCCAACGCCTATTATCGTTGCCGCGATCAATACGAGTATACGGTAAAATTCATTCATGCAAGAATTCCTCCTACCAAAAGTATTGCAACCGCATAGCCTGCGGCTATCGCCACGGCATCGATTATCGCCGAGCAAAGTCTGAACACACCCGACATGATATCTCCGCCAAGCATATCGCGGAACGCGTTTGTCATGGCAACGCCAGGAATGACGTTCATTATGTTTCCTATCATTATCTTGTCGGGATGACACATAGGGATAACGTGTCCAAAAAGAACCGCCAGTATTCCACCGACAAAGCAAACGATAAACTTTGACACAAGGCTTGTCGTTTTAGTGCGCGCAAGTCCTCTTACCATAAGTCCGAGTAAAAGAGCGATAGCGCCCGAAAGCGCTCCGTCAAGTGCCAAGCTGCCTACGAGCTGCCAGGTAACGCCCGCGGCAAAGTCACCGAAGAATACGGCAAAGCCCATGGATGTAAGCGCGCTTCCTATCACGTATCTTGCAAGGCTGACCTGGCTCTCATCAAGTATCTGATTTATCTTTCTTTCGCATTCCGCCCTTGTGGGAGTGTGCTCACATATTTTTCTTGAAAGATCGTTCAGTCTTGCCAATCTTCCAAGGTTATTGGAGCCGTAATCCGTTATTCTTCTTGTGGACGTTATGCTCTGCCCTTCAAACTCGGCGGTAACGATTATAGTCATAAGTATAGCCACAACGTCAACGGTCACAGCACCGTACGCATAGCATATACGACTTACCGTTTCCTCCGCGCGACTTATCTCGCCGCCGCATTTCAATATATTTTCACCCATCTCGAGCGCGACAAACACCGCGTCCTCGGGTGATACCGACAAGGCTTGTCCCACCGTCGGCTCAACTATCTCATTCTGATTTTCCAAAACTCTAAAGCTCCTGTATCAAAGTGAAAGCGCCTCTTTAGCCGCCTCGGTATCGTTCGCGGCGGTATGACCTGTTCTCGCGCTGTATTTTGTAACGTCAAGGTATACCTCTCCGTCTATTTGCAAAGCCGAGGGAGCATCAAACTCAACCAATACCTCGTCACCCTCAATTATCTCAACTATCTTTTTGCACTTAATGTGGCTTCCCTTGTTAAGTCCCGCAAAAAGCGTGAGTGCCTTGGCGCGAGTGCCGCCGTGCATTACCATTACGCTGATCTTTCCGCTTGAGCGCTCCTGCGTTGGAGCTATCATGAGTCCACCGCCGTAATACTTTCCCTTCATCGTGGATACAGCCCATATATCGTTGTACTCACGGGTAACACCGTCAACGGTAACTCTTCCGTTGGGTCTTTTATAAGTAAGCATAAGCAGCTTAAGTGCCACCAGGGTATAGCTTGCCTTTTTCTTGGGATTCTTCTTTTTGAATTCGTCAACTCCGAGGCAAACCTCACCGTCAAGTCCAAATCCGACTCCGTTTATAAACTTGCGTGTTACCTCGCCGTTGATACAGCTCTCGGGCAGATCACGGATAAACTCTCTTATATCAACGAGATTAGAGTTGTCCTTCTGACCTATATCGTTGAGGAAGTCGTTGCCTGTGCCCGAACGGATAACGTAAAGCGGACAAGGAAATTCTATTCCGTACGCATTGTTTGCAAAGTGATGGAGCGTTCCGTCGCCACCGCAAATAAACACGCGGTCACTATCGCAAAGCTGTGTTGCAAAATGCTTGACGTCAAGGTCAAGAAGACATATCTTCATTGCCACCTGACGGTTGTCCCCGTCCTCGGTAATGATATTCAATTCATTGTTGTCATTGTTTGATTTGGGATTGTAAAGAAAATAATTCATTCCTATACCTTCTCTTTCTTGACCTTAGTCTTTGATTTCTTTATGCTGTCAAGCTCGGATTGGAGTTCATTGATCTTTTGTTCTAAACGCGAAATTTCCTGCGCCACGGGATCGGGGATATGCACCTGATCGAATCGGTCTATCCTCTTTCCTTCATGACGAGCCACTCGCGCCGGAATTCCAACCGCCGTGCAGGCTGACGGAATATCCTTTAATACAACGGCATTTGCCGCGATCTTACTGTTGCTTTCTATTACGATGGGACCAAGCACCTTTGCGCCCGCGCCCACCATAACGTTGTCGCGCAGAGTAGGATGTCGTTTTCCCGCATCCTTACCCGTTCCGCCAAGCGTAACACCTTGATAAAGCGTGCAGTTGTCTCCTATCTCACAGGTCTCACCGATCACTACTCCCGAGCCGTGATCTATAACAAGTCCACGTCCTATCGTAGCGCCCGGATGTATCTCTATGCCCGTAAAAAACCTTGCCCCCTGACTTACGGCTCTTGCCAGCAGAGTGTGATCCTTGACGTATAGCTTGTGCGCGACTCTGTGAGCCAGGACTGCGTGCAATCCGGGATAAAGCAAAAGCACCTCCGCACAGCTTTTCGCGGCAGGGTCTCTTTCCATGATCGCCATAACGTCATCGCGTATCTCTTTTTTTGCGCTTGCAATAGCGCGAATGGGAGACGACCGCTTTATCCCCCTCACAGCTTTTGCCAAGGTGTAAATAACAGAGCCTTCTTCTCGCATACTCCACCTCCGCAAAAAGCCGATCAAGATCGGCAGGTCTTTAGCCGTTCGCTATCGCTCGGCCAATATTAGTTCATTATAATTATATCATACCGTTTTCAAATCGTCAACAAAAAAGCCAACTTTTTTTGAAAAATCGCATAAAAAAATCCGACGGAGAACAAAGCAACTTCCCCGTCGGTCAATATTTGTTGTCAATAGTCGTAATTTGTGCCGATCTCCTTTATAGACCGTGC
>JBGVJM010000057.1:0-10630 GCA_045129415.1 Eubacteriales bacterium | reverse complement strand
GATGGACAATTCCATCATTGACATCAAGCGTCTCAAAATAGAGGAGCTTAAGGAGGTAACGGGCTCGCGCGACGTTTCGCAGGGCGGAATTACAGGAAGCATTACCGCCGCCAGCGCGATCACCATATTGCGTGAGACCAGCGCCAAGTTCTCCCGTGACGGAATTGAGGAATCGCACAGAGCCTACGTAAAGGTCATAACGCTGGTTATCGACCTTATAAGACAGTTCTATACGACCGCCCGCGTATTTCGCATAACGGGAGAGGACGGCGCATGCGAATATTTCAGCTTTTCGGGAAAGGAGCTGAAATATGCCGAGGGCTCAAGACCGTTCTTTGACATTGAGGTAGTGGCGCACAAGAAAACACCGACCGAGGCACAAAGCAAAAACGAGCTTGCAGAGCGTCTTTTTGAGGCGGGAGCCTTCAAGAAGGAGAACGCAAAGGAGACTCTTATGATGCTTGAGCTTATGGATTTTGAGGGTATCGGAAAGCTTCGCGCACATCTCAAAAGTCTTTGCGGAGAAGGGATATGATAAGCGCCCAATTTTTTAAGGAGGACGATAGATTGCACCTGTCCATGCGCGGACACGCGGAGCATAATGAAAACGGAGTTGACGTGGTTTGCGCCGGGGTATCGGCAATAGTGTTTGCACTCGCAGGCTATCTTGTGAACTTCGCCGAGGACGCCGTCATTCACCGCTTAGAGTACGGATGCGCGGAGCTTGAATGCGGACTCGATGCGGAGGCTGTGATGAAGCAGACTCTCGTAGGGCTTTTACAAATACGTATGGAATATCCCGATTCCGTTTGCGTCTTCAACGATATTTGGGGCTTCAAGCCCGCAAGAATACAATAAAAGGAAATCTTTCCCGAGGCCATGGGCCAATTTTGGAGGTTACATTATGACAGAAATGGAAAATGCCGTCGGCACACTCACCGACCAAAACGACCTTGACGTGGAGCAAGGAGGCGTCTTGTCCACAGCTCTCGCCGACGATGACTGCGAGAAATTTGAATACGAGTCCGCGGACGAGGACTACGGTGACGCTGCTCCCGACGAGCGAGCCGAATATGAGCGACTTATAAAGAAAAGATTCAAGCGTTTTTACACGGAAGACACTCAAAGGATGATAAACAAACGCTTTAAGCGCTACAAGGCTATGGAGGAGCGCCTGTCCGAGATGGAAGCGCGAGCCGACTATCTTGAGGAGCTTTCGGCAAAGCTCGATTCGCAAAAGGCGGCGCTGGGTGCCGCGCTTGACGAGCAAAGAGCGCAAATTGAGAGCGAGGTTGAAAAGAGAGTGGTCAAAGAGCTGCTCGCTTCAAAAAATCGCCCCGCCGAAAACGGATACGCTCACAAAACGGGGCACGCTCCGATAGACGTGTCAAGGCTGACGCGCGATCAGCGTGCAAAGATCGCTAAAAGAGCGCTTGGCGGCGAAAAAATATCCTTTTGAGTGTGAAAATCTAACACACAAATAAGAAAGGAACAAAAAAATGAGATTTTTTAACATCAACTTACAGCTTTTCGGTGCAGGCGAGGTAGTGCTTGGCACGGAAGGCGAAATCAATACCAAAAACGGTACAGTAAACGCATACGGGGAAGGCGCAGGTCTTTCTCCCGAGATGAAGACCTATTACTCGGACTATCTTATCGACAATGCCGAGCCTGCGCTCGTGCATGACCGCTTCGCGCAGAAGCACGCTATTCCCAAGGGCAACGGAAAGTCTATTCAGTTCAGAAAGTACGATCCGCTTCCCAAGATAACCGATCCTATTGCCGAGGGTGTAACTCCCACCGGTCAGACCATCAATATGGGCACTGTCAACGCGACCGTTGCGCAGTACGGTGGCTACGTTGAGCTTACCGATCTTCTCATGATGACGGCAATAGACAACAATCTTTGCATGGCAACCAAGCTCCTCGGCTCTCAGGCGGGTAGAACGCTTGACACCATCTCCCGCGAGGTGCTTGTTGGCGGAACAAACGTACAGTACGGCGAGGGCAAGGTAAGCTCGCGTTCGCAGATCGTTGGCGGTGACGCGGACGAGACCAAGAACTGCTACCTTACCGTTGACGCTATTCGTCGCGCGGTGCGCTTCCTTAAAAATCAGAATGCGGAGAAGATCGACGGTGCTTACGTTGCAATCATTCATCCCGACTGCGCTTACGACCTTATGAGCGATCCCGCTTGGAAGTATCCTCATCAGTATGCGGATCCCGCGGCTATTTTTGAGGGTGAGATCGGTAAGATCGAGGGCGTGCGCTTCATTGAAAGCACCGAGGCAAAGGTGTTCCACGCGGAGGATCTCGCAACCAACGCGAGAACCCTCGTTGTTGACAAGGCGATCAGCGACAGCGCAACCGTAAGCTTCAAGACCGATGCATCCGTTCCCGCAGGCTCGCTTGTGGGCAGAGAAGTGCTTATCGGCGGCAAGAAGTATTACGTTTCCGCTAACACAACGGCTTCTATGACTCTTGCAACCGATTCCACAAAGGCTACCGCGGCAAAGGTATCCTGCGAAGCTAATACCGTGATCTATCCCGGTGAGGCAGGTGCTTGCGGCGTTGACGTTTACGCAACGCTCGTATTCGGTGACAATGCTTACGGAACCACCTCACTCTCCGACGGTGGACTTGAGCATATCGTCAAGCAGCTTGGCAGCGCAGGCTCCTCCGACCCTCTCAACCAGCGCGCAACCGTTGGTTGGAAGGCAACGAAGGTCACCGTTCGTCTCGTTGAGGCGTTCATGATAAGAATCGAGACTGCCGCTTCTTTGGCGTAAGGTTAGACCTGCGCAGAATAGAGGGGAAGCGTGTTACTTTTCTTAGGAAGAAAAGTAAGCAAAAGAACTTCCAATATTTTTAGGTTCTAACTGGATTGAGGTGACGTTGAAATTTTGACAGGCAAAATTTCAACCTGCTGAGCCTCCCCGTATTGATAAATTTGCGAACCCGGCCAATAAAGATATTATTTTTGGGTTTGTCAATTTAGACGGGGAGGCGAGGTGGAAAATTTTGCGGCATTGCCGCGCAAATACATACAAGAAAGGAATTTACAATGGAAAATTTCAAGGATACTATTGCGGCTCTTAAAGCCGAATACGAAGCAAGGCTTGCCGAAAAGGAGGCTGAAAACGCCCTTTTGCGCGGCAAAAAGAACAAGGAAGACGAGGCGGCACGCGCCGCCGCAAAGCAATACGAGGACTACCTCAACGAATATATTTCAGTAAAGCTGTTCCGCGACAACGATCGCTACAAGGACGACGTTTACGTTGCCGTTAACGGTCAGAATTGTATTATCAAGCGCGGCGAGTGGGTGAGAATCAAGCGTAAATTCGCGCTCGTGCTTGACGCATCCGAGATACAGGACGTAAAAACGGGTGAGTTTATGGAGCGCGAGCAGTCCAGATTCTTGCACGAAAGCTCGGCGAGATGATGAGGATATAATTGACAATCAACCCATTTGGTGCTATAATTTTAGTAGGGAAATCCTTATGGATTGAAATTTCACCCTGCATTTCGGCAACAATTACAGGACGGAGGTGGGCTTATGGCAAATTTACTTGATTATATTGCGTGGCGCGGAGACCTGTCCTTCTCGGATAGCAAGTTCTGCGAGGTGGACGGTTCTGTATGCTCCATGCTTTCTTATACCGATTTCGGCGAGCTTTGCGGCGGCAAGGATATGACCTTGCTCGAAGCGGCGAAGAAGCGTTGTCCCGACCTGAAAAACAGGGACGTAAAGCTCGGGCTTATCATTCCTTCCGAAAATATAAACGAATTACTTTTCGCGTGTGCCAAGAGCAACCGATATTCCTCAGTTGTTGTAAGCGATTTTGAAAGCTATACAAGTGACGACGAGACTTGCCAGTTCGCTGCCGTGACCTTCCATTTACCCAAGAATAGAATGGTGGTCATATTCAGAGGCACGGACGATACGATAACGGGCTGGCGCGAGGATTTTCGCCTTGCATATCTTGATAATATTCCGAGTCAGCTGAAGGCTGTGGAAGATATCAACCGCGTGGCGCAAAGATACCCCTTCAAGCGAATTTACGTTTGCGGTCATTCCAAGGGCGGAAATCTTACAATGTATGCTTTGGCACATTGTAATGCCGCCACCTATGCGCGTATTCTCACCGCATATTGCTTTGACGGTCCGGGATTGAATGACGAGAGCTTCAATTCCAAGCAGTACAAGCAGCGCGAGCGCAAGATGGAGACGTATATTCCACAGTCGTCCTTTATCGGCATAATGTTCAACGTGCCGAAGAGATATACGGTGGTCAACGGTGTGCGCAAGGGCGCCTTTCAGCATGATCCGTTTTTCTGGGAGGTGCGCGGACCTGTCTTTGAGCATCTTGAGGGGCTTTCGGAGCGCGGCAGGAAAAACGAGGAGCAGTTCCGCATGGCACTTGGCAGAATGAATATGGACGAGCGCCGCGATTTCGTTGAAACCTTTTTCCACGTGGTCGAGTCCACGGGAGCAAGGACACTTACCGAGCTTACCGAGGGCGGCGTAAAGCACCTTGGACTTATCGTCAAGAATTACGGCGGACTTGACAAGCAGAGAAGAGAAATGTTCATAGGGCTTTTCCTAAAGCTTTTCGACTTGAAGCAGGAAGGAAAGAAGTGATCTAATATAACGCAGGGCGGATCTCATATCCGCCCATTTTGTTGATTTTGCGAAAATGTTGTTTTCTATATTTGTAGATTTTAGAGAATTTTGATTTTTACTTGACCGATTTATTGACTAACAAGCAGAGAAATGTTATAATGATAGTACAAAAAACATAGAAGGTGCTATGGGTTTCATTCGAAAAAAGCAGTTCAACCTGTCGCTGAATATGTTTAGATGTCGCTTTCAATATGAAAGAGGTCAACTAACAATAGTAATATAATAGCGCATAGGCAAGACTGCTTTGACAGACCGGCTATGCGCTTTTTGCTTTGAAAAATTCTTGTAAGCGAGGTGAGAAATTTATGTGTAAATTTATTTCAATTGCTCTAATATGTGCTGTATTACTTCTTTGCTTTTCGGGATGCTCGATCCCTAATGAAGATCAAAGCTCGGATACGGAATCTAGAAGCGAGCCTGCAACCACGGAAACAACCGAGCCTGCAACCACGGAGACTACAGAGCCTGCAACCACGGAGACTACAGAGCCTGCGACCACGGAGACAACAGAGCCTGCGACCACGGAGACAACAGAGCCCAACACCGAATCAAACACCGAATCAAACACCGAATCGGACACCGAATCGGAAATGCTGGAACGGTTAAATGAAATATTTGAGATGATCAGGACCGATGCCGGCGTGAATACAAAGATCGTGTTTGATATCGGATTTGAAGAAGAGTATTTTGAGCTTAAAAGCTCGGGAGAGTATGATAACAGCAAATGGGACAAACACGCCTTTCAGGTTCATATCTCTTGTGATTATGATCTTGCGACAAATGAAGACTGGTATAAATTGTGCGTTAATACCGACACTGTAAACGTAAATCAGGCCTTTTACGATCATTACCGCGCAGGTGTTTCTAACGGCACATATTGGAATTCAATTTACAGCCGGCCCGGAATGGCTTTGACGTACGATTCGCCTGACGCATTTTGTGAGGATTATACCACTATAGTGGAGCTGGCTGATTTGGATTACGTAACACGCGTGGAAATCGTATTTGTTTACGGGCTTCCGCAGGATTGGTGGTTAGAATAATTATTGTTATTGTTAAAATGAAACGAAAAAAGAAAGAGGGGTATTTATTATGAAAAAGATTGTTATAGCTTTAGCGGTATTTGTTATATTAATTTTTTCTATAGCATCATGTTCATCAAATGTTATTGTAAAAAATAATGATGATAATCTTACCTCAAATCTATTGAGCGCATCTGAGTTGTCTTCAATTTTAGCGGATGATAACGTAAATGTTGAAAATGCGGATTTGTATAATGTATGTGTTTTAATTGAACTGAAGGAATCTTCTCCGGATAATGAGTTGGTGTTCAGCGCATCAAATGTTTCTGCTTCCGATGATATTGACGCCGCATTAAAAGCGCATCGAGATATGGTCAAAGATCACTATATGGAGTACAATGAAACAAATGCTAAAATTTTAGGTTTGGAAAATTGCGAGTATTACGTGAGTTATTATTCTCCATTTATCGAGGTTGTTTTTGATGACGTTAATGATTATAGCTTTTTTGAGGCTACATTAATCGATTCAATAATTTGTTATGACGTGGTTTCGGCTATCAGCAGTTGTGTGGTTTACGAAGAATTGAGTGGAGAAGCTACTATAGACACCTCAGGTGATACAACAGATTATCTCTTAAATCAAGCTTTTGAAGACATAGGTGTTTCAGGTTCTTCCTTCACGGGAGAAGGTGTCGTAGTTGGTGTTTTAGATGAAGGAATCCCCGACAATACAGAAAGTTTGAATCCAGGAAATTATGTTATGGTTAACGGTGATGCGAGTGGACACACCACGGTGGTTGCATTTATAATTGGAGGAACATCGGGAATTGCAAAAGACGTCTTCTTCGTCTTTTTCACTAGAGGTAATAGTATTGTCGACAAATGCAATATAATGATATCAACCTATAATGTTAACATCATAAACATGAGCATGGGCGGTTCTGCAAGAGGAAATTACACAGCATATTCTGCTTGTGTGGATAATATAGTATCTTATACCGGATGCACCTTTGTTAAATCTTCAGGAAATGAAGGAAAAAATGACAAGTATATTACAACTCCTGGTCAAGCGATGAACGCAATTACGGTCGGTTCGATAAATTATAATAAAACTATCAGTTCAACTTCATCTTGGTTAGTGTCTGAAAGCTTTTTGTTAAAACCGGACCTTGTTGCCCCTGGCGGACGAATATATATAGAGAATTTCAATGGCAATGAAAAGCGCACTGGCGGAACAAGTATTTCCGCACCTATGGTAACGGGCACGATTGCATTACTGATGGAAGAATTTCCAATATTAAAAACAAATCCCGCATTGGTTAAATCCATAGTTCATTTGGGGGCGGAAAAGCTTCCGTCTCAAACAACTTATTTTGATGAACAGGCGGGGTTTGGATTAATTAATTACCAAAATATGAGAAAGTGTATGTTGGGATCAAAGTATTGCAATTTTAGTGTTTCCACAACGGCATCAGCGGGAGATGTTATAGCATCGTGTGAAGTGTCATTACCGTATTTAACTCAAATAAAAGTAAATGCCAACTCTATTGTTAATTCTAATTCTACAGCGCACACTACAACCGCAATTACGCCCGAGTATACTAATTATTCAATAAAGATATATGACGTAATGTTATCAAGATACGTTGCTGCAAGTACAATTGATTCAAACGCTGATTATTTAGAATTTACCAATAATAGCGCACTTAAATCACGGTTTAGAATTGATATTGTTTTGGAAGAGGACAACGCGAGCGGCGAAGCCGAGATGGGGGCGTTTGCATATGAGCTCTTATGTAATAATCATTCGGTTGGGGCATATTCGTATTATAATAACCGACTACACATGAAGCATTGTGTTTGTGGTGAATACGTAACAGAGACACACTATATTCGAGGAACAGATGTTGTAGACGGTAGATATGCAACATGCTTGGGATGCGGAGCACAGCTGGATTTAACAAAAGACTATGCCAATACGATTATGTCTTTAACTGCTCAAGTTTCCATTAATGGCAGCTACATACTTCCAAGTGGAATCGTTGTTTTAGTTGAAGAAGACATTCAAGCGTATTTGGATGGGACGCTGGTTTTCTACAATTCTAATAGTGTCCCCGATACACAATAGGTATTGAAAAATAGGACAATATGGTATTAGAAAATATAATGTAACAAAAAGCGCTTGACTTTTTTGTCAAGCGCTTTTTATAATTGCTATCCCGAGTTATCTTATATCAACGATAACCTTTTTACCCGAGCCTGCGGCAGCGGCCTTGATAACGGTACGGATCGCCTGCGCGATACGACCGCCCTTGCCGATAACCATTCCCATATCATCGGGAGCAACGCTCAGGGTAAGCGTGATAGTGTTGTGAGTTTCCTCGCAAACGACAACGACCTCTTCGGGATTATCCACGATAGCGGCTGCAATATCGTGCAAGGTCTGTTTGAAGTCCACCATGATATCTCCTTAATGACGGAAGATTAGTCGATGATGCCGGACTTCTTGAGAAGTGCCTTAACGGTATCAGTGGGCTGAGCACCCTTTGCGATCCAGCTGTTTGCCTTGTCAGCGTCGATCTTGATCTCAGCGGGCTCAGTCTGGGGGTTGTAGTAACCGATCTCCTCGATGAAACGACCGTCTCTGGGGTAACGGCTGTCAGCAACAACTACACGATAGAAGGGAGCCTTCTTTGCACCCATTCTTCTAAGTCTCATTTTTACCATTTTGTTTGTCCTCCATGAATTTTGATTTTATATTAATTTTAATAGACCGATGAATTGACGGCGAGCCGTCATGAATTGAAGCCATACGGCTTCATTAGTTGAAAGCTGTTGCTTTCATGAATTGAATTGCCACATTTTCATGCCGTAGGCAATTCATTGAGCCAACCGCGTTGGCTCAAAACGGCAATCCCATTTTGCTCATTTGGCGGCGACCCATTTTGGAGCGTCCCATGTCTGAGAATTGCTTCATCATTTTTTTGACCTGATCGTATTGCTTTAAGAGCTTGTTCACCTGCTCAACCGAGGTTCCGCTGCCCTTGGCGATACGCTGTCTTCTTGAAGCGTTGAGCATTTCGGGGTGCTCGCGCTCCTTTTTAGTCATTGATTTGATTATTGCCGCCTGACGTTCAAGCAGCTTTTCATCAAGCTTTGCGTCCTTGAGGGCGCCGGGCTTCATTCCGGGGATCATGCCTGCGAGCTGCTCCATGCCACCCATGTTTTTGAGCTGCTGCATTTGGTCAAGATAGTCGTCAAGGGTGAATATCTGCTGGCGTATCTTTTCCTCAAGCTCTGCAGCCTTCTTTGCATCGAATTGCTCCTGCGCCTTGTCGATGAGAGTAAGCACGTCTCCCATGCCGAGAATACGGCGAGCCATACGGTCGGGGTGGAATGGCTCTATCTGGTCAAGCTTTTCGCCAACACCGATAAACTTTATAGGCTTACCCGTGATGTAGCGGACGGAAAGTGCCGCACCGCCTCTTGTGTCACCGTCAAGCTTGGTGAGTATCACACCCGTTATATCCAAAAGCTCGTTAAAGGTCTTGGCAACGTTGACGGATTCCTGACCTATCATAGCATCAATGGTGAGCAAAATTTCGGTGGGGTTTACGGCGGCCTTGATGTCCTCAAGCTCGCGCATAAGCACCTCGTCTATCTGCAAGCGGCCCGCGGTATCGATAAACACGGTATCGTAGCCCTTTACCTCGGCAAGCTTTAATGCCTCCTTGGCAATTTTTACGGGGCTTTCCTTATCACCCATCTCAAAAATGGGAATTCCCAGCTTTTCTCCAACGATCTGGAGCTGCTTTATCGCTGCGGGACGGTAAACGTCACACGCGACCAAAAGGGGATTTTTGCCTTGCTTTTTAACAAGTCCGGCAAGCTTACCCGCATGCGTTGTCTTACCTGCGCCCTGAAGACCGACCATCATAATGACCGTTGGGGGCTTGGGCGAGACTGCAAGCTTTGAGTTTGTTGTTCCCATAAGAGCCGTCAGCTCATCGCAAACTATCTTGATGACCTGCTGACCGGGGTTGAGCGATTCAGGCACGTGGGCACCAACCGCGCGCTCGGATACGTTGTTTATAAAGTCGCGAACGACCTTGAAGTTAACGTCGGCTTCAAGAAGTGCAAGCTTTATCTCACGAGTGCCCGCCTTGATGTCTGCCTCTGTCAATTTTCCCTTGTTTTTGAACTTCTTGAAGGCATTTTCCAATTTTTCGGACAAGTTCTGAAACATGTAGATAATACCTCCTGAAAATTTGATTTGAAAGCCTGCTTTACTCCATGCTCTTTATCAGCAGCTCTATTTCTTGGCGAAGCTCCTTGCTGACGTTACCCTCGTCACACATAGCCAACGCACGCGCGGCGTGTGTTTCGGCGTCCGCAAATTTCTTTGCGAGTCCCAATCGCTCCTCGTAGAAGAGAAGCTCTTCCTCCGCCTTCTTAATAAGGTCACGCGCGCCCTGACGAGAGATACCGAGCTCCTCGGCGACCTCGGCGAGCGACATGTCATTATTATAATAGAAGTCAAGTGCATCGCGCTTACGCTCGGTAAGCACGTCGCCGTAAAAGTCTAAAAGATAGCCGATATTAAGGTTTTTTTGAAACATTGTATCCGTCCTCAATAGCTTTTTGAATTTTTTTTGAAATTTTTCTTTTAATATTTCGCGCGCGTATGGGATGGTGTTACTTTCCTTTTGCTGTTGGCAGGAAAGTGACATCCTTTGCAACATAATCCTATCATTAGCACTCCTTGTGAACGTTTCGCAAAAACTGTGTTGAATTTGTCATCGCTTTGTGAATGAATCCGTAATTTTTAGCACTGTTTACAAAATGTTAATAAATTTTGTGCCTTTTGGGGTTGACAAAGAGGCAAAAATGGGGTATATTAATAGCGTAGGTTAGCACTTGACAC
>JBGVJM010000056.1:0-7969 GCA_045129415.1 Eubacteriales bacterium | reverse complement strand
CATTGCGTCAACGTAAAGGTTGGTACCTTCCTCAGGATAGAAAAAGTCGAGGTCGGGGTTATTCTCATACATGGTAAGAAAATCGCCCGCATAGTAAGCAGCTATGCCTGCCGAGCCGTTTTCCATCTTGTTGAAGATCTCGTCCATGACGTAGCCCTGAACGATATCCTTCTGGCTCTTGAGCATTTCAAGCGCCTGTCGCCACTCCGACTCGTCGTCGGTGTTAACGTCTATTCCGAGATAATACTGCGCCGTACCAAAGGCATCGCGCGAGTTGTTGAATTGGAGAATGTTGCCCTCGTACTTGGGATTCCACATAAGATCCCAGCTTCCGATATCCGCCTCGTCAACCATGCTTGTGTTGTAGATGATGCCGATCATTCCGTAGAAGTAGGGAACGGAATATACGTTTCCCTTATCAAAATAATCGTATTTTGCATCGGGACCGTAGAACTCGGAAATGAGATTTTCGGCATTGGGGATGTTGTCGTAATTGAGGGGAAGGAGAGCATCCTCTTTTATAAGTCGCTCTATCATGTAATCCGAGGGAACGATAACGTCGTAGTTGACCGCGCCGCCCGAAAGCTTTGCGTACATATCCTCGTTTGAGGAATACGTTGAGTAGATCACCTCAACGCGCTCGCCGTAGGTCTCAAAATACCACGCCTCAAATGCGGCGTTTGAATCATAGGAGCCTTCGCTTCCGTCTGATATATATTCGCCCCAGTTGTAGACGTAGAGCTGCTTTACGTCGCCCCCATTCTCAGCCTCGCAGGACGAGAAGCACGCGATGGCAGTCACCGTCAGGACAAGAGAAAGCAAAATGGAAATAAGTCTTTTAAGCTTCATTTACGCCACCCCCTTGCGCTGCTTTTTGCGGCTTCTCATAGCCGTTATAGAGCCCGAGAAGTTTACCAGGAGCAGTATGGCAAGAATTATTGCCACGATGAGTGCGCAAAGCGCATACATGCTGAATTTAACGTTATGAACCGTTTGGTTGTAAACGTAAAGCGGTAAGGTCTGGAAGGTGGGCGAGCTTACGAAATGGCTTATTACGAAGTCGTCAAGCGACATGGTGAAGCCAAGCATAAGTCCCGATATGATACCGGGAACTATTTCGGGAAGCTCGACCGTAAAGAATGCGCGCGTGGGAGTGCAGCCGAGGTCCTGTGCCGCCTCAGACAAGGATTTGTCAAGCTGATTGAAGCGAGGCATTACCGACAAAAGCACGTAGGGCAGATTGAAGGTGGTGTGAGCCACGAGCATCGTGCCAAATCCCATAAAGTTGTTTGCCTTTATGATGGTTGCAACCGCAACGAAAAGGAGCATCATGGAAACGCCCGTTACGATATCGGGGTTCATCATGGGAATGTTGGTCATGGACTTGATTGCGCCCTTGATCGCGCGGTTCTTCATGTGGTGCAGTCCAAGTGCGGCAAAGGTTGCTATAACAGTTGCAAGCGAGCTTGAAAGGACTGCCAATATAAGCGAGTTTTTGAGCGATGTGAGAGCCTCCTCGTCGTGGAACAATTCCTCGTACCAAACGAAAGAGAAGCCTGTGAATTCGCTGAGCGTTCCGCCGTCGTTAAAGGAAAAGACGATAAGAACGACGATAGGTGCATAGAGTATTGCGAATATAAGGAACATATATCCGCCCGAGAGGAATTTTTTCATATAATGATACCTCCCTCGTCATCCGAAAATTTGTTCATGATGGCAACCGATATGAGAATGAGTATCATCATAACGAGAGATACCGCCGCGCCCACGTTGTAGGTGCTGGTATTCTGGAAAAGACGCTCTATGGTATCACCGATAAGGTCTATCTTACCCGCACCGAGCTTTTGAGAGATGTAGAAGGTGCTGATAGAGGGCACGAAGACCATGGTAACGCCCGAGATAACTCCCGAAACGGTGAGAGGCATGATAACGCGCGTCATGGTCTGCAAAGTGTTGCAGCCGAGGTCCGCCGCGGCCTCTATGTATCGCTTGTCCAGCTTTTGCATAACGGTGAAGATGGGAAGCACCATATAGGGCAGGAAGTCATAGACCATACCCAAAATAACGCCCGCGTCCGAGCCGACTATGCGCCACTTGTCAAGTCCCATGGATTCAAGCAGGGAATTGAGAAGTCCGCCGTTGTCGAGAAGTGCCATAAGCGCGTAGGTTCTTATCAAGAGGTTGCACCACATGGGGAGCATGAGCAGGACAAGAAGTATCTTTTGCGCCTTGGGGCTGGACTTTGCCATAAAGTAAGCTAACGGATAGCCTATTATGAGGCATATCACCGTTGCGATAAGTGCAAAGGCTATGGACAGGATAAATACGTTTGAATATTCCGACAACGTTAAGATGTTAGCAAACGAAAAGTTGCCATCCGCGTCGGTAAAGGCGAAGTACACCACAAAGAGCATAGGTGCTATGATGAAGAGAATCATCCACACGATATGCGGCATTGCGGCTAACTTCTGAAACATGGTTCTTTGTTTCATTCCTCGCCCTCCTCGTCACAGGGCTCGGTGGGATCGGAGAGCTGGTCAAGCTCGTCCGAGAATGAAGAATAGTCTCCGAACATATTGGAGAATTCGGATTTGTTCATGATATGGATGGCATCGGGCTCTATGTGAAGACCGATATGCTCACCCTCGCCAACAAAGTCGGTGGTCTGTATCATCCACTTAAATCCGTTGATGTCAACGATTATCTCGTAATGAACGCCCTTGAAGGTAACGGACGTTACGGTACCCTTGAGCATGCCCACCTCGGGGGAGACAACGTCAACGTCCTCGGGACGAACTACTACGTCAACGGCCTGATTCTTGCCAAAGCCCGCGTCCACGCAGTCAAATGTGTGACCTGAGAAGCGCACGCGACGGTCTTGAAGCATTACGCCGTCAACTATATTGGATTCACCGATAAAGTCGGCAACGAAAGCGTTTTCGGGCTCGTTGTATATATCGGTGGGAGAGCCTATCTGCTGTATTTGTCCGTTTGCCATAACGACAACGGTGTCGGACATAGAGAGAGCCTCCTCCTGATCGTGCGTTACGTAAATAAACGTAATGCCCGTAGTCTTCTGGATCTTTTTAAGCTCGTTCTGCATGTCCTTGCGCAGCTTTAGGTCAAGTGCGCCGAGAGGCTCGTCCAAAAGCAACACCTCGGGCTCGTTTACAAGCGCGCGCGCGATTGCGACACGCTGCTGCTGACCGCCCGAAAGAGTGGTTACGCGGCGACGCTCAAAGCCCTTGAGATTAACAAGGGCGAGCATTTCGCGCACCTTGGTTCTTATCTCCTCCTCGGGAGTCTTTTTGAGGCGCAGGCCGAAGGCTACGTTTTCAAAGACGTTCAGGTGAGGGAAGAGCGCGTATTTTTGGAAAACGGTGTTTACGGGGCGCTCGTGAGGGGGAACGTCCTTGACGCTTTTGCCGTCAAACTGAACGTCACCCGTGTCGGGCGTCTCGAAACCGCCGATTATTCTAAGGGTTGTAGTTTTACCGCATCCCGAAGGACCGAGAAGGGTAACGAATTCTTTGTCGTGGATCCTCAGGTTGATGTGATCGAGCACAAGCTCGCCATCGTAGGATTTTGACACGTCAGTCAGGTTGATGATTACTTCCTTTTTCATCACACATAAAAACTCCTTTAAAATTCAAGATTAGCGCGGCGTTTCAATAAGGACTGCCGAGCCGAAATTTTTGATGCGTTGTTCGACAATGTGACCAAGGTGTTGCCTTTCTGTATCCGTCTTAGAACGACAATTCTTACGCCAGAGGCTGAGAAAAAGTATCCGACCTCAAGGCAGTAAATAACAAATTATATTGTAACATATTTTTACCGCCATTTCAATAGGTTTTAAGATAATTCTATCAAAATCCCCAATAATTTATATAAATATATAAATAATTCCACAATTTGCCCGATTTTGCCGACGATTTTTACGAAATACTCGGTTTTTCTCTTAAAATCTCGTGTATGCTCCTAAAACGGCGGGTGGCGTGAGAGGCACGGTGTTCCTTTTATCATGTGCGGATGTGACATTTGCCCATAGCCTTTACCTGCTTGCCACTTCCTTTATCGCGTCGCAAAGTGCATCGACCTCGTCCGCGGTGTTGAAAAGACCAAAGCCTATGCGAACAGCACCTTCGCCTCCCGTGCCGAGCGACGTGTGTGCCAAGGGAGCGCAATGAAGTCCCGTGCGCAAGCAAAATCCGCGCGTTGACAGCTCGCGTCCAAGCTCGTCGGGATGCATGCCGTGGAGGTTGAACAATAGCACGCTGCCCGCGTTTTTAGAGTCGTATATCTTGACGCGGTCAATGGAAGAAAGCCCATTATAAGCGCGTTTCCAAAGCGAGCACTCATAATTGTGGATATGTCCGATACCGATGCCGCTCATAAAGTCAAGCGAGGCACCAAGACCGGCAATCGCGGGAGTACACAGCGTTCCGCCCTCGTATCTTTCGGGTGCGGCAAGTCCCATATAAAGATCGCGCGAATTAACTCCGTTGCCACCCTCGATAAGCGTATCGATTAAAATAGAGTCTCCAAGCATCATGATACCGAGTCCCTGCGGCGCGTAGAGTCCCTTGTGCGCAGGCATGCAAAGCACGTCAATGTTATCTTCCCTCAAATTGATGGGTAAATGTCCTGCCGATTGCGCCGCGTCTACTATGAACAAAAGCCCGAGCCTGTGACAAAGCGCGCCTATCTCGCGTATGGGCAGGGAATACGAGCATATATTGGACGAGTGAACACACACGACTGCACGCGTGTCGGGGCGCAGCTTGTTTATTATATTTGATGTTATTTCCTTATCGGACAAGCGGCGTTCGGGATCGTACGCCGTGAAAATATCGTAGGTTATCTTCTTTTGGCGAGCAAGCTCGGCTATGGGACGAAGAACGGAGTTGTGCTCCATATTGCTGATAAGTAAATGTCCTCCGCGCGTGCCGACGATACCCTTTATCGCCATATTGAGCGCGTAGGTGGTGTTAAGCGTAAAGACTACGTTTTCCGCGCTGCCGCCAAAGGTTAGAGCCAGCTTTTCTCTTGTTTCGTAAAGGATCTCGGCACTCCGCATTGCCAGCGCGTGACCGCCCCGTCCTGCGTTTCCGCAATAATATCGCATGCATTGCTCGGCGGCGTGTAGCGCCACCTCGGGCTTTGGATATGTAGTGGCGGCATTGTCAAAATATATTGGTCTTAGGTTTGTCACGTTGGTATCCTCCTGAATATAGGCGACCGCTTTCGCGGCCGCCGAGTGAATCGTATATTAAAAATTATCGCGCTTGCGATGATATCACACCCGAAAGCAGTGCTTTGACGGTCATGGACAGCTCGCATGGGTATTCTATTCCGTAAACGCAACCGCGCTCGTCACTCTTGCTGCTGATCTTGATGACGTCGCACGTGATTGAGCGCGAGGATAGAATACGCCGCGCCTTCATAGCAGCCGTCACCGAGCCGAGAGACATGGTGCAACGCGCGTTTTGTCCCGATGATGCGTACAATTTCATAATTCTTTCCCCTTTGAGACCTTGGTCTCAATATATTTTATGCCCATGAAGGTCGGCTTGACATTGTGCGCGCGCAACTTCGATATATTTTTTCAAAATACTTGATTTTTCACTCGGAGTAATGTATAATGTAAGGTGGATAAAAATATGGCTTGGGACGAGTAGTCTCTTGGAGGTTATAATGAGCAACGACAGAGTTTCGAAAATCAATTATTATCTTGATATAGCAGAGACCGTGGCAGAGAGAAGCACCTGCCTGCGCCGTCACTTTGGCGCAATAATCGTGAAGGACGACGTTATCGTTTCAACGGGATATAACGGCGCTCCCCGAGGACGCGCAAACTGCACCGACCTCAAATATTGCATGAGAGACAAGCTTAATATTCCCAGAGGCGAGAGATACGAGCTTTGCCGCTCGATCCACGCCGAGGCAAACGCTATCATTTCGGCGGCGAGAGAGCGCATGCTGGGTGCAACGCTTTATATGGTTTGCGTTAATCCCAAGGACGGCAGCCTTTACGCGGGCACCTCGAGCTGTATGATGTGCAAGAGACTTATAATCAACGCGGGCATCGATACCGTTATCGTGAGAGATACTGCGGACGAATACAGAATAATTCCCGTGTCCGAGTGGATAGAGAACGACGACTCACTTTCGGGCGTGTTTGGATATTGATGGAGTAAAAAATGGAACAAAAAAAGAGAATATATCCCGAAAAGCTGACGGCGGCACATATTGAAGGTGTTGCAAGGCTTGAAAAGCTGTGCTTTTCGCAGCCCTGGAGTGCAAACAGCCTTGAGCTTTTGACAAAAGAGGGGATCGGTGTCGGTATGGTATGCTCGGCGGACGGCAACGTTTGCGCTTACGGCGGAATGATGGTGGCAGTTGACGAGGGACAGATAACCAACATAGCAACTCACCCCGATTACAGAAGACGCGGCTACGGTCGCGCCGTTGTGGAGTCGCTCATTAAATACGCGAAAAAAAACGGACTTGACTCAATTTCACTTGAGGTGCGCGAGTCCAACGCGGCGGCTATCGCGCTTTATCAAAAACTTGGCTTCAAAGTCGAGGGCAAAAGACGTGACTTTTACACAAAGCCCACGGAAGCGGCTCTTGTTATGATATGGCGCGCAAAATAACGCGCAAAAAGCAAAGAACGGTTATTAAGGAAAAACTTTATGTATATTTTAGGAATGGAAAGCTCGTGTGATGAAACGAGCGCTGCCATAGTTGAATATAAGGACGGAAAATTCTATATAAGATCCAACATCGTGGCGTCGCAGATAGAAACGCACCGACTTTACGGTGGCGTAGTGCCCGAGATAGCCAGCCGCGCTCACATAGAGGCGGTATCCTCCATAACAACGGAGGCGCTTGAGACTGCGGGCATAGCTCTATCCGACGTTGACTGTATTGCGGTCACCACGCATCCCGGACTTATCGGTGCGCTCCTTGTGGGCGTAAATTTCGCAAAATCCTTGGCATTTGCCAACAATATTCCGCTGGTTTCGGTCAATCACATAAACGGACACGTCAGTGCCGCTTATCTTTGCGATCTGGAGCTTGAGCCGCCCTTTTTGGCACTTGTTGTGTCGGGCGGACACACGTCAATGTACGTATGCGGCGAGGATAGAGCTCTTCGCGAGATAGCGACCACGCGCGACGATGCGGCAGGCGAGGCATTTGACAAGATAGGTCGAGTTATCGGCATGCCGTATCCCGGCGGCGCGGCACTTGACAAGCTCGCATACGAGGGAGATCCCAAGGCGATAAAGCTTCCTTCTCCCGCGCTTCACGGCACTATGGATTTTTCGTTCAGCGGAATCAAGACGGCGGCGCTCAACTATATCAACTCGGCAAATCAAAAGGGTGAGGAGCTTAACCGCGCCGACATTGCGGCATCATACACAAGGACTATTGTGGAGGCTATCGCCAAGCAAACGAAAGCCGCGCTTGAGGAGACTGGACTTAAAACGTTGGTTTTGGCGGGCGGCGTTGCCGCGAACTCGCACCTGCGCGCTCGCGTGAGTGAGGTTTGCGAAAAAATGGGTGTGAAGTTTGTCGTACCCCCCATTTCGCTGTGCGGAGACAATGGCGCAATGATAGCCGTGGCAGGCTGCTTTGAATTTCTCGCAGGACGCCTTGCCGACACATCTCTCAATGCCTCGGCACTTGATTGAGGAGCCAAAAACAAGTAATAAAAATCTCCTATTTTGCCTTTTTTGATAGTTTGTTCACAAAAAATTTGTTTAATTTGACGAAGGCGTAGAGCACCCGTTTCCACAAAGTTTTTCCACAGCTGTGGAAAAGTGGAGAACAAGTCGCCAAATTTCGACAAAAATGTATAATTATTAGTGTTAAGTTGCCTTAATAACCCTTATTTCATAAGGTTTTTTGTGGATAAGCTTGTGGAAACTGTGGATAAATAGAACGCTTGGTCGGTTGTAGAAAA
>JBGVJM010000055.1:0-21828 GCA_045129415.1 Eubacteriales bacterium | reverse complement strand
TCGCCTATGTGGGCGCAGCCCATCATAAGCATACAGAGTCGGCTTTGACCGATACCGCCGCCGATGGTAAGCGGAAGCTCGCCTGCCAAAAGCATTTTGTGGAAGGGAAGGGCGCGACGGTCGTCACAGCCCGACACGGTTAGCTGACGGTCAAGCGATGCGGCATCAACGCGGATTCCCATTGAAGAAATTTCAAGAGCTCGACCAAGCACGTCGTCCCAAAAGAAAATGTCACCGTTGAGCTGCCAATCGTCATAGTCGGGAGCCCGACTGTCGTGCGGCTTGCCGCTTTTGAGCGCGCCGCCTATTTGCATTATAAACGCGGTTTTATGTATCTTCAAAAATTCGTTTTCGCGCTCGGTGGGAGTGAGCGTGGGATACATATCCTCAAGCTCCTGCGAGGTTACGAAGACAACGTCGGGGCAAAGGGAAGCTCTAAGCTGGGGATAGCGCACGTGGAGCAGGTCACACGTGGAGCATATCGCCTTGACGATGGAGCGAACTATCAATTTAAGATAGTCGAGATTGCGATTGTCCTCGGTGATGACCTTTTCCCAGTCCCACTGGTCAACGTAGACCGAATGAACGTTGTCAAGCTCCTCGTCGCGACGAATCGCGTTCATATCGGTGTAAAGCCCGTTTCCAACCGAAAAGCCGTATCTTTTGAGTGCGAGACGCTTCCATTTTGCCAGGGAATGAACTACCTGAGCATCAAGTCCGATGGCGGGCACGTCAAAGGAGACGGGGCGCTCGACTCCGCTTAAATTATCGTTAAGACCGCTCTCCTCGCTGACAAACAGGGGCGCGGAAACTCTTTTCAGGTTGAGGATCTTGGAAAACTCGTCCTGAAACGTGTTCTTTATAAAGGCTATGGCTCGTTGTGTGTCGTAAGCATCCAATGGCGGCTTGTAGCCCTCGGGAACGTAACTTTTTTTCATATATAATACCACTCAAATCACTTAGTATATGTTAAATCAATTATAGCAAACGAGGCGAGTCAAGTCAATAGCTTGAGACAAAAAAGCCTTTATGCGATTGATTTTTTTGAATTTTGGGACTTTTTCTCTTGCAAAAGCGCGGGTTAGATGATATAATCAAGGTATGTATTAATAATTTGCTTATGGAGGACATGAAAATGGCAAAGAACAGATGTGACGTTCCCGAAAATCTTAAATGGTGTCTTGAAGACATTTTTGCTTCGGTGGACGAATGGAATAAAACCTACGAGGAGCTTGAAGGCAAGCTTGATTTTTCAAAGTACGAGGGCAAGCTTTCCGATGCGGACACGCTGCTTGAGTGCCTTGAGGAGATAAATAAGGTTGCTTATAAGCTCAGTCACTTGGCAGTTTATGCGTCAATGTGGCACGACGAGGACACGAGAAACGGCGAAGCAATGGCGCTTGATTCTCGCGTTGAGGTTATCTGGATGCGTTTTGCGGGCGCGGTTGCATTTGTAAACCCCGAGCTGACCGCACTTCCCACCGAATACCTCGAATCCCTTATGGCTGACGAAAGATTTGCGGATTATGATTACACCATCCGCAAGACCATCAAGAACAAGCCCCACGTGCTGTCCAAAGAGATAGAAACTCTTTTGTCCCAGGAGAGCACCATCTTCGGCGGATTCCAAAAGATATTTGGTATGATAGACAATGCCGATTTCCCCTATCCCACAATAAAGGTAGATGGCGAAAAGGTTCAGGTAACTCACGGAATGTACGGCGTTATGCTCAACCATCCCGACCGCAAGGTAAGACGCGAGGCGTTCAGAGCATACTACAAGGCTTACATAGGTCTTATTAACACCATAACCGCGGCGTATGCAGGCAACGTTGAAAAGGACGTTTTCATTGCGCGCACAAGAAAGTACGGCTCCGCGCTTGAAATGAGCATGGCTCGCGAGGACGTTGACGTTAAGGTGTACAAGAACCTGTTGAAGAGCGTAAAGAGAGGTCTTCCCCTGCTTCACAGATATTACAGAGATAAGAAAAAGCTCATGGGACTTAAGTCCATGCATATGTATGACGTATACGTATCTCCCGTTGAGGATGCGGAGCTTAAGCTTGACTATGAGGATGCCTTCAAGCTCGTTAAGGAAGGTCTTGCTCCCTTGGGTGAGAGATATCAGGAGCTTTTGCAGGAGGCACACGATAACCGTTGGATAGACGTTGAGGAGACCGCAGGAAAGAGAAGCGGAGCATACAGCTCCAGCGTATACGGCCTCAAGCATCCTTACGTGCTTCTTAACTATCAGAAGACCACTAATAACGTCTTTACGTTAGCACACGAGCTTGGACACGCTATGCACTCCTATTTCTCCGAGAGAACACAGCCTCAGGAGAAGGCGGATTATACCTTGTTCGTTGCCGAGGTTGCAAGCACGGTAAACGAGGTGCTTTTGCTTAAGTACCTTATGAAGACTACGAGCGACCAGAAGCTCAAGAAGTACCTGCTTTCTTACTATATGGATATGCTCAAGGGTACGTTGTTCCGTCAGACACAGTTTGCCGAATTTGAGTACATTGCGCACGATATGGCGGAGAACGGACAGCCTCTTACAAAGGACGCTTTGTGCAAGGTTTACCACGAGCTCAACAAGAAATATTACGGCAGAAGCGTAGTTTCGGATGACGAGATAGCTTACGAGTGGGCGAGAATTCCTCACTTCTACAGAGCATTCTACGTATATAAATATGCAACGGGTATAATCACCGCTGTGTCCATCGCGGAGAGAATTTACAGTGAGGGTAAGCCTGCGGTTGACGATTACTTCAAGTTCCTGTCGTCGGGCGGCTCCGACAGTCCTGTTGAGCTTCTTAAGCTTGCGGGCGTTGACCTTACCAAGATGGATGCGTTTGATTCCTGCATGGCATCCTTCAAGGCGGCGCTTGAAGAATTTGAGAGCATTGAATAAGTTTTGATAAAGGAGAAAAGCCTTGAGAGTTAAGGAAGGATTCGTTTTACGCGAGGTAATGGGCAAAAAGGTCATCATCGCAGTTGGTGAGGCAAGCCGTACCTTTCGCGGTATGGTTCAATTAAACGGTAGCGCGGCGGAGATATGGGAACATATTTCGGCAGGGCTGTCAAAGACCGAAATAGTTGATTCCATGCTTCAAAAATATGACGTAGACCGCCAAACGCTCGAGGCGGACGTTGAAAAAAGCATAGGCTTGTTTTTGGAAAACGGAATGATAGAGCTATGATGAACGGTACCGATATCAAAAAAATTCTTGATGAAAAGGGAGTTTTCGTCAGTACCACGTCGGGTGTCAGTATGATGCCCATGTTGCGTGATAGACGGGATACTATCGTTGTAAAGCCCTGCGATGAAAAGCCCAAAAAGGGAGACGTCGTGCTGTACGTAAGACCCGATGGCTACGTTTTGCACCGTATTATCGGCGAGCGAGAGGACGGATACGTCATTCGTGGCGACAACTGCATGGCAAAGGAATTTGGCATCACCGATGATGTGATACTCGGTAAGCTGTGCGAATTTTATCGCGGCGAGCGACGCGTGGATATGAGCAAGCTCTCTTATCGCGCTTACAGCCGTGCAATATTATGGTTAAATCCCATAATTACGTTGGCTAAAAGGGTAAAGCACAAGCTTTTCCCAAACGTTCATCCGTGAAATAACGTTATGGAGATGATTTGATGGCGGATATAAAGCAAATTATTTCAAAAAATATAGCAACGCTGCGGCGGCAAAAAGGATTGACACAGCTGGAGCTTGCCGAAAGGCTCAACTATTCGGACAAGGCGATATCAAAGTGGGAAAGAGGAGAATCCATACCCGATATCGTAGTGTTGAAATCGATCGCCGATATGTTTGAGGTAACGGTGGATTGGCTCATTTGCGATCATGATAACGATGCTCCCGTCGCGGACGTTGACGAGGAGAAGGCTCTTGCGGTAAAAGCCAAGAGGCGACGCATGCACAATGCCGTAACGGCAATGAGCGTTGTACTTACCTGGGTGCTTGCACTTCTGGTGTTTATCATATTTGATGCGTCGGAGGTTATCGGAGAGGCAAGATACTTGGTTTTCCTGTATGCCGTTGTGGCATCGCTTATAGTGTGGCTGGTGTTCAATTCCATCTGGCACAACAAACGCAGGAATTACCTTATTGCGTCCTTGCTTATGTGGTCGGTGCTTATTGCGGCGCACGTATCAGTGCTTGCGGGTGGCTTCAACCTTTGGCAAATATATCTTCTCGGTATTCCGGGACAGCTGATCATAGTGCTGTGGTCACTTATGGGACGTAAAAAATAATAAAAAAGCGATAGCGCACCGCGCTATCGCTTTTCTTTATGCTCCGAATATAAGATAAACGATTATGAGCATCGTCAAGGGAACTATACTTCCCGATATAAGCTCCTTAAGAGTGTGTCTTTTTGTGGTAAGGCTTGAAACGAAGGAGGGAATTATCAATATTGCAAAGACGATCGCCGCGATATACTGTCCAAGATAAAGCAGCATGGCGGCAGGACCAACGCTTCCGCAGGCATGACCGCTTGCCTTGAATTTGAATACCTTATCACAAATGAATATGCACAAGCCGCAAAGCACGTATTCGCAAAAGATCATTTTAAGCTCCCTTGGAGCGTTGAATACGAGTACGGTGATCATACCGAGAACGTAGCCCGCGAAGGAGAATATCACCGCAAGCTTGCGCTGTCCCTCACGTCCGCGATCCTTATAGCGCGGGATAAATCTCTGTAATGGATATGCCAGCAAGGGAAGAACGGTTAGAAAGAAAATTCCCGCAAGCAAAAACCAAACGTTTCCGATAAATTCGGGTTTTGTGAAAAATAGGACCAAAAGCAATGCGGTCGCAAATACAGGCGGAACCGTTACCACCCTTGTAAAGAAAGATAATTTGTTCATAACGTTTACTCCGTTTTATCTATATTTTAATGCTTTGATTGCAGCTTCAGTTTTCGTTGCGCAATCTGCTGCGAGTATATAGCCTATGTAAAATGTAGGTGTTATATCTTAAAATGGCAACCGGCATAAGACTTAATATGAGATTTACGACGAATATTGGCACCCAGATTGCAGGTGATGCGCAAGGCGGAATGAAAAGTATCAGAAAGCCAAGCAAGCCGTTTGCCAGATGGATGGCGACACCGAAATTTGCCTCAAGTAAAAAACGTTCAAGATAGTCGATTTTGCTGGTGCTCTCAACTCGTCCCTTGTCGAATCCCGTAAACATGCCAAGCTCGGGCACCTTATCCTTCCAGCGTTTAATTGCAAATTTATTATAGAAAAGATGCTCTTTTTTGGAAACGCGGAACGGCTTTGAGTCGGGGGCAAACCACGCTTTTGGGAATAGGCGGCGAATAACAAGCGCGGACAGCCCGTCTATTGCGACTGTGGCTATAACGCCTATTGACACGGCAACGGTGTTGTTAAGCAGTATTTCGGGAGAAAGAGAGGGCAGGCTATTTGCCAATATTATCAGCAATGAGCATGCAAGAATTATTATCAGGTAGAGCATGCGTCCACCTCTCCTTCTGTTGTGTACTCAAGCTTTTTGCCGTAAAAGCTCTCGTAGGTAGATTTCCACATCTCATAGTTTTTGCGGCACATATATTGGCTGTTGTCTTTAATGCTTGCATTCTCGTCAGGAAAAATGGCGGGAAGAATGTGTACCGTGTAGGCTTGAACGGGCAAGCCGTCGCCGTCCGTGCTTTCGGTGTCCTCAAGCGTAATGAATATGGGAAGAACGGGCGCGTTGTTTTTTGCGGCGAAACGGAAGGCACCGAGCTTTAAGGGACGGGGCTTTCTGTAGTTGTACCACATTCCTTGCTCGGGATAAATCAAAATTTTTTCGCCTCTGTCAAGTAAGACCGATATTGCGTTCATCAATTCCTTAAGGCAGGAAAAGTTTGACGAAAGGGGAAGTGTGTTGCAATGGCGAAAGAGAAAACCGTAAAAACCGCCGAAAGAGGTATAGTTTCCCTCGCGTATCACCTTGTAAAGACGGTATTTGCTTTTGAGGGCAGGCGCTATCGCCAGGTTTACGGCATAATTGTCAAACGCGTTGAAATGATTGCAGGTGACAAGCGCGCCTATATTCCTTATGGCATCAAGGTTTTCCTTGCCTCGTATTTCCTTGATAACCACATCGCCGCGCTTTAGCATGCCCTCGAAATGATGCTCTCCCAGCATGCTTGACAGGGTTGCGAGAACTCTTGTGGAGAGCTTTTTACCCGTATAATCAACGGTTCCGGGCTTTAATGGTATGGTTGGCGGATCATCTTCGGCATCACGGTCAAAAAGTCCAAGGCGCTCAAGCTCCCCGATCCTCTCAAGCACCTTAAGTCTTGCATCTGATATAGCCATTATATTGCCTCCGCGGGATTTGCCGTATTGTCGGACAGATCAAAAAAATCAAAGGAAATGAGATCCATTTCTTCCATTGCGCGCTGCAGCTTGAGTTCATTTTCGGTCTCAAGCCTCGCCATGTCTGCGAGTGCATCATATTGCTTCTGATCTCTCAGCTTTTGTTCGTCCGTGTATGCTGCCTTCATATTGGCAAAATAGCGATAATAGGGCGTGCGCTTTGCGTACTTCCAAAAATACTCGCCGTAAACTATGCCATCATATCTCCAGGGCTTGAAGTTTATCTTGTAGTGTATTATATAGGGGACTTTTTTGGGATCTGAAGAGGGAAGAGGAGTTTTGTTCCAGCTTTTGCTCAAATGCTTGAGGTTATTTTGACAAAGAACGTTGAGATAGTCCTGATCCTGCGCAACGGCAAAGGTGCGCTCGCCCAAGAGCTGAGCAAATCTTTCTTCAATATGCATTTTTCTCATGGCGTCAAGGTTCATAAGCATTATGCCCGCATTAAAGTAATCCCAACGCGATATGCCGAGAACTACCTCGGAATAATTTGCAAATACGTCGATATCCGATACTATTTCGTCCGTGATAACACCCGCAAGGCGAGAGTCAAGCGAGTATCTGTACATTTTTGCGATATCGCAAGTGATAACGATGTCGCAATCGAGATATATTCCCTTATCGTATTGGGGGAACATCTCGGGGATGAAAAAGCGGTAATATGTCGTGTTTGTGTAGTAGTCGCGAATGTGGAGAGCGCGGCAAATTGATGCAAGGCGCTCTGTAACGCTTACAAAGCTTATACTTACGTTTGATTCCTGCATATCGAGAATGGCGGTTCTGTTATCCTCGCTGAGCTTATCGACCAGAACGGTGATCTCATAGTAATTTTTGACTGAGCTGTTATCTATAAGTGAGCGCAGAGCTACTGCAAGCTGCGGAATATAATTGTCGTCAACTGCGAAAAATATCGGTATTGTGTTTTTTGTTGCTTTTTCCATAACGGTATCCTCCTGTAAATTTTCGGCGCACAAATGAGTGTCGCCGTGCGATGAAAGCCTCTATAACAAAAATGCCGCATGCGATCGGCATGCTTGCATTAATATATTATACCTATACAACGGAAAAATCAATGAACTGTTGTTTGAGTCTCCTCTACAAAACAAAACGGCGAGTTCTACCAACAAAAACGGCAACTCTACTCGCGGTAGAGTTGCCGATTTTTTCTTATGATTCAAGGGTTTTATGCGCGCAGGGCGCGATATTCGGTCAAGCTGTAAAGGGTGTAACGCTTGAAGAATTTGTTCATTGCATATTCGTCCGAGAAGCCGCAAAGCTCGCTGATTTCCCGAAAGGTAAGCGCGGTTGAAGCCACCAATTCCTCGATCTTTCCAAGCCTTTGGCGGTTTATCTCCTCCTTGAGAGTTTTGCCGGTAACGGACACGAAGATTCGGTTGAGGTGACGCTCGCTTATGTTCAATCGGACGGCAACGTCGGCGGGTGTTACACCGATGCCGTTAAAGTCGGAGATGAAGCGTCTGGCTCTCGCGACTCTTGCCTCGTTCTCGGTCATTTGCTCAATTTCGGCGGCACTTTGCGCGCGGTAGGGAAGCACCGATTCGATAAACTCAAGCATAAAGCACTCGAGATATCCCGTAACGAGTCGTCGGCGGAGGGCATCGTCGTGATACTTTTTTCCTACAACGATTCCTAAAAGCTCCCTCATGTATTTGGATTCATGATAAGGAGTCAGACTTGAAAGCTCGCGCGGAAGCAGGCGGAGGGCGGGATCCTTTACCTCGAGCGAAAACGCCATTATAAACCGCGCGCCTGCACCGTCGCCGTCGACTATCTGATGAAAGGTGTCGGGCGGAATGACGATAAAGTCGGACTGTTCAACGGTTATGCGCTTGTTTTCGCCAACCAGCATAACTATACGTCCGTCAAGCGCGTACTGTATTTCGTAGAAGGTGTGCTTGGTGTATTCAGTAAATAGACTTTCGGTCTCGCTGCCTATAACTCGCGCCCAATAAACGCGGCATTTTATAAGCTCGTTTTCTATTTCAATGTCATATTTTCCAATGGAATGCGAGGTTCGGTGGAACACCGAATCAATATTTTGCAAGGACTCGTTCAACTCAAAAAGCCTCCGTTTTTTGATTTATGATCACATTATAACGCTTTTGCTCGGCAAAATCAATATGAAATGTCCAAAAAAATCATAAAAATGTCCAAAATGTTGGCAAATAAATGCCATTATGTCCAATTTGGCTATTGTTTTAGTATTGACACGGGGGTATAATGGGCATAGAGAGGAGGGGTGAATCGTGGCTGCGTTTTACGAGATGTTCAACATAGTTGTGCTGTTCGTTGCTTTGCTTGTTCCGGGATACGTTCTTGGTAAGATCAAGCTCGTGGAAGGCTCCGCAATGGTATCCTTTAGCAACATACTTATGTACATAGCTATGCCTGCGCTGGTGCTTTGCAAGCTTATCAATATGGATATGAGCGATGTCGGCGCAGGGGAGATAATTATAGCCGCTGCTCTGCCGGCGCTTTTGGTATTGGTGCTTTCGATTTTGTCCCACGTCTTCCCGATGAATGACGTTGCGAGGGAGCGCGCGCTGAGATTTTGTTCGGTCTTTCCCAACTGCGGATTTATGGGCATACCCATGGCGGCGGCAATGTGGCCCGATCAGCCTAAGATAGTCCTTTACGTGTCTATTTTTAACGTTGTCAACACCTTTTTGCTCCTGACCGTTGGAGTTTACGTGCTTTCGGGTGACAAAAAACAGGTCAACCTGAAAAAAACGTTGATAAGTCCCATTTTCTTTGCCATAGTCGTGGGCGTTTTGTGTGCCGCATTCGGACTTGGCGACAAGATGACATTCCTTGGAAATTATTCAAATTTACTGGCTCAGCTTACGACACCGCTTTCCATGATAGCGGCAGGATATGAGCTTTCAAAGCTTCACCTTTTGAAAATGTGGAAGAGCTGGGGAATATATTTCTCGGCTCTCTTAAAGCTTGTGGTATCGCCGCTTATCGTTCTCGGCGTGCTTTCGCTTTGCAAGTTCGTTATCGGTATTGGAATTTGTCGCGAGATGGCGATGGCTATGCTTGTGGCAAGTGCGGTGTCTGCCGCGGCAAGCGGGCCGTCCATGGCGAAGAAGTACGGAGCCGATGCGGAATATGCCGCAACGCTCACTCTTTCGGGCACGTTGCTTTGTGTTATAACGTTGCCGCTTATGTATCTTTTGTTTGATCTTGTCTTTTGACAAGCAATATAAAAATAATTAACGTCGCAAAGCGACGGGGAGGTATTACAATATGATGAAATTAGGATGCGGAACAGTGCTTTTCAGAAAGTACGATCTTGAGCGCAGCTTGGAAGCCATCAGAAACATCGGATTTGAGTATTTTGAGACACAGGCAGTTGGTCCTTGGTGCCCTCACGTAAACGTTGAAAAGGATGACCCCGAGAACCTCGTCAGACTCAAGGAAAAATTCGGCTTCAAGGCTATTACGGGACTTTGGTCTCTTGACGGAAACATCATTTCCAATCCCAATGCCGTTAAGAGCGGTATTCGCTCTATCGAGTGGGCGGCAGCGGCAGGCATTCCCGTTTTGCACACGGGTGACGGCCACAAGCCCGAGGGCATGAGCGACGAGGATGCATACAAGACGCTTGAGGAAAGACTCGGTCTTATTCTCGAGGCGGCCGCAAAGAACAACGTTACCGTTGCAATAGAGCCTCACGGTACGTTCTCGCTTACCGCAGAGGGACTCCAGAAGATGATGAAGATGGGCGATGCCAAGAATCTCGGCATCAACTATGACGCATGCAACATTTTCCGTGCAGGCTACGTTGAGAGCGGAAACGGTAAGTCGGGCTGGAAGAGCACGGGCGCAGGCTCTAACGAGGTTGCGGTGCTTGAAAGCGTTATCGACAGAGTCGTTCACTGCCACGCAAAGGACATCAACGAGGCAAGACAGTGCGTTGCAACGGGCGAGGGCATCGTAAACGTTAAGGGCTGTGTTGAGCTTCTCAAGAAGAGCGGCTACGAGGGTGTTATCTCGGTTGAGACCGAGGGCGACAACGACACCTTTGAAGAGGTCGTAGAGCTTGCCGCAAAGAGCTATAAGTATCTTAACGACATTATCAGAGCATAATTATTTTACATAAGGAGAATTGCTAAAATGAAAAAGTACAACGTTGGTATTATCGGATGCGGAGACATAAGCTTCCAGTATCTCAGAAATGCAAGAGACGTATTTATGGATTACTTCAAGGTTACCGTTCTCGGCGACCTCGTAGTTGAAAAGGCTAAGGCAAGAGCCGCAGAGTTCGGCATTGAGAAGTACGGCACTCCCGACCTCGTATACGAGGACAAGGACGTTGATATAATCATCAACCTCACCGTTCCTATGGCTCACGAGGAGGTCAACATCAAGGCTCTTGAGTCCGGCAAGCACGTTTATTCCGAGAAGCCTCTGGCAACCAGCCGCGAGGGCATCAAGAGAATAATGGAGGTTGCTAAGAAGTGCGGCAAGAGAGTCGGATGCGCACCCGATAGCTTCATGAGCGCTCCTATGCAGACCGCAAAGAAGGCTATCGAGGAGGACTGGATCGGCGCACCTCTCGGTGTAAGTGCTCTTTGTCCTATGAGAGGAAACGAGTTCTGGAGACCTGACTGTGACTTCTTCTATAAGAAGGGTGCAGGTCCTATGCTTGACATGGCTCCTTATTACCTCAACGTTTTCGTAAGCCTCTTTGGTCCTATCGACAGCGTATACAGCATGCAGAAAAAGACCTTTGAGCAGAGAACCATTAAGGTTCATCCCCGTCGCGGTGACAAGATCGACGTTGAGATCCCCACTCACGTTTGCTCCACTCTCCGTTTTGAGAACGGCATGATCGGTAGCTTCACCAACTCCTTTGATATCTGGGATTCCAAGACTCCCAAGATCGAGGTTTACGGCGAAAAGGGCTCTATGCTCATTCCCGACCCCAATATGTATGACGGCGAGGTTCTCGTAAAGAGATTCAGAGACACCGAGTGGCGTCCTATGCCCCAGTTCGTTGAGTACGCAAAGTACGGACGCGGCGCGGGCGTTATGGATATGATCAAGTCCATCGAGGCGGATAGACCTCACAAGGCATCTGCCGAGCTTGCTTACCACGTAACCGACGTTATCTTGTCCATGGACGAGGCAGCTGAGGCAAAGGGTGAGAAGAAGGTGGAATCTACCGTTGAGCAGCCCAAGGGTATCTTCCTTGAGCAGGATCCCATTCTTTGGGCATAATACCGTTACAAATACAAAATGCCGCCCCGCAAGTGCGCGGGGCGGTTCTTTTTTGGTGTTATCCGAATAGTGAAATTTGTGCAAAATGACCGCTTGAGCTTTTTGACGAATAAAAGCCTCTTGCCAAAGGAATAATAGAGAAAAACACGGTGTGCTATTAATAAATATGTAAAAAACCGCGAAAAAATGAATAAAATTCACCTTTGATGCGGTTAAAAAGTGTTATCTGTCATTCGCTTTGCAGGGGAATTTTTTGCGAAAAACGTCCATTTTATTGTGCGAAATGTACAAGTGATTTTTAACTTTTGTTAACACAATGCATATATTTTCCGAATTTTTGATTTCGGGTGAAATTTGTTGACAATAGAATTGGATTGTGATATAATTTACCTTGAATGTGTTTGGGCTCTTGTGGCTAATCCGAGGCTCGAAAAAGCGATCTTTCGGGGTTCGGATTAGCTACATGGGAATCAAATTACATGTCAAAAAAATATAATTTCATAATAAGAAAGGGAAAAGAAAATGAAAAAGCTTTTCGCAATTCTCCTTTGTGCTTGCATGCTCGTTGCTGTAGTAGCATGTGACACTCCCGCAAAAGAAGCTGAGTACAAGCTCGGTATGGGCGTTGTAGTTAGCATGGATAGCTCCGCAACCGGCAATGCTCAGGTTGACGCTACCGTTGCTACCGTTGTAACCGACGCTAACGGCAAGATCGTTCTCTGCCGTGTTGACGTTGCTCAGAACAAGATGGCTGTTGCTAACGGCGCAGTAAACACCGCTGCAACCTTCGAGACCAAGATGGAACTCGGCGACAGATACGGTATGGCTCCCGTTGGTATCGACAACGATAAGAACGGCGTTACCCTTGAGTGGTACGAGCAGGCTAAGGCTTTCGAGTCTTGGGTAGTTGGCAAGACCGCTGACGAGGTTAAGAACATGCAGACTCAGGAAGCTGGCGGTCACACCATCGCTGTTGACCAGGCTCTTCTTGACGCAGGCTGCTCCATGCAGATCACTGACTTCAGAGATGCAGTTGTTAAGGCTTGCAACGACGAGCAGGGTATGAGCTTCAAGACCGCTGCTACCTTCACTCTCGGCGTTGCTGCAAAGACCACCGCTGCTGACTCCGCTGCTGCAACCGCAGAGGCTAACGGTACTGTAAAGATGTACACCGACTTCGCTGCATCCGTTGTTGTTGACGGCAAGATCGTTGCTTCTCTTAACGATGCTATCCAGCCCGACATCACGATCAACGCTGCAGGCGAGATCGTTGAGAAGTCCTACAAGGCAACCAAGAGAGAGCTTAAGGAAGAGTACGGCATGACCCCTGCTGTTAATTTCGGTATGGACTGGAACGGCGACGGCAAGACCCTTGAGTGGTACCTCCAGTCTGCTGAGTTCTCCAAGTACGTTGTTGGCAAGACCGCTGCTGACGTTGAGGCTATGGCTACCAAGGTAGTTGAGGGCCACGGTTACGTTATTTCTGCTGATGATGCACTCCTCACCGCAGGCTGCACCATCCAGATCACCGCTATCAAGGCAGTTGTTGCTCAGTCTGTAAAGAACGCAAGATAATCAAATAAGGAAATAGGAGAAGCAATTTGAAATTATTCAAATCTTTGCTTTGCCTGACTGCAATTTTGGGGCTGCTCGTCGTTTTGACGGGCTGCCCTAAAACTGCGAATAAGGCGAATCCGCAAGGCATGGTAAATTTCTCTTTTTTTGACACGGTATCCTACGTTTACTCTTATTCTGACGATTCCAAAGCCGAATTTGAGGACAAGGGAAACGAGGTTTTTGTCGTTTTGGAGAAATATCACAAGCTTTTTGATATTTATTATGAGCATACGGGTGTAGTTAACCTGAGAACGCTCAATCTTAATGCGGGAAAAGAGGCTATGAAGGTCGATCGCGAGCTTGTAGACTTCCTGCTTTACGCCAAGGAGCTTTATGAGCTTACGAATGGCGAAATGAATATTATGATGGGATCGGTGCTTCGTTTGTGGCATGATTGCAGAACGGCGGCAAGCAGTGATCCTCAAAATGCGCGTATTCCCTCAACGGAGGAGCTTGAAGAAGCGGCACTCCATACAAACATCGAATGTCTTGAAATAGACGAAAAAAACTGTACGGTCAGAATATCCGATCCTGAGGCATCTATTGACGTTGGAGCCTTGGGCAAGGGATATGCCACCGAGATGGCGGCGCAGTATCTTTACTCCATCGGAGCAGAGAGCTACGTTTTGAATATCGGCGGAAATATACGAATCATCGGTCACAAGATGGACGGCACAGGCTGGGGAACGGGAATCAAGAACCCTGCGGACCCCGATCAGTATGCAACGGTCATTAACATTGCGGACACCTCGTGCGTGACCTCGGGCGACTATGAGAGATATTTCACCGTGGAGGGCGAGAGGTATCATCACATTATCGACAAGGATACCCTGAAGCCTTCAACCCATTTCAGATCGGTCACTATAATAACGGATAATAGCGGACTTGCAGACGCTCTGTCCACGGCGCTCTTTTCCATGAGCTATGAGGATGGACTTGCTGTGGTTGAACGAATCGGTAACGTTGACGTTCTTTGGATAACCGAGGACGGAACTCAGTATTATACCGAGGGCTTTGAAAAGCTGATCCGCGAGTGATCGCACCAAATTTGAAAACAATTTATGAAAATAATAAAAATACAATTATCAACGGGAGGAAAACGGTTTTGAAAAAAGATATTTCATCTTTGCACGTGCCCCACAATAAGCACACGGACGGTTGCGTTCCCCAGCGTATAGAAACACCTGCGGAAGTAATACTGCCCATGAACATGCACTCGGGACACGATGCCGAACCTATCGTAAGCGTTGGCGATCACGTAAAGGTCGGCCAGCTCATTGCAAGAGAAGAGGGAAGATTTTCTTCTCCTGTTCATGCAACTGTTTCCGGAACGGTCGTTGAGATCGCTCCTATGCCCACTGCAAGCGGAAAGGACACTGTGGCTATCCGCATTGAAAGTGACGGAAAAATGGAGATCTCCGAGTCTGTAAAGGCTCCCGAGATCACGGACTGTGACAGCTTCCTTCAGGCTGTAAGAGACGGCGGTATCGTCGGTCTTGGCGGCGCGGCTTTCCCCACCTGGGCAAAGTTCAACGAGGCTAAGAACCCTGACTACAAGGTTGACACCGTTCTTATCAACGCGGCAGAGTGTGAGCCCTATATCACAAGCGACCACAGAATGATGCTTGCTCATCCCGAGCTTATCGCTGACGGTATCGAGTATCTTCGCAAATATATGAACGAGTATCTCGGCAACGCCGTTTTCAAGATCTGCATCGAGACAAACAAGGCGGATGCTATTGAGGTTCTTGAAAAGACCTTTGAGGGCAAGGATTACGTTGTGGTTCACAAGCTCAAGACGATCTATCCTCAGGGCGCAAAGCAGGTAATGCTTTATAACGCAACGGGTAGAGTTGCCGTTGCCGGCAAGCGTTTCCCCTCGTTCGGCGCACTTATTATCAACGTTTCTTCTCTCGCTAAGATGGCTGAGTACCTCAACACGGGTATGCCCTTGGTAGACAGAATCGTTACCGTAGACGGTCCTGCAGTGGACAAGCCCATGAACCTTATCGCTCCTATCGGAACTCGCATCAGCGAGCTTCTCAAGATCACGGGACTCAAGTCCGAGCCCGGCAAGGTAGTCGTTGGCGGTCCTATGAACGGAACTGCTATCTACTCCGTTGACGATCCTATCGTTAAGGTATCCAACGCCGTTCTCGTATTTGACGAGAAGAGCGCAGTTCTTCCCGAGGCATCCTCTTGCATCAACTGCGGTCGCTGCATGGAGAAGTGCCCCGTTGGAATTTCCGTTGCCGAGGTTGATCGCGCAATGAACGTTAAAAACAAGGACAAGAGAGCAAAGATGCTTATCGACACCGGCGTTCGTCAGTGTGTTGACTGTGCTTGCTGCTCTTACGTTTGCCCCGCAAACCGTCCTCTGCTTCAGATAAACTGGGAGGCAAAGTCCTTCCTTAAGAAATATGCCGCTGAGCAGAAAGAAAAAGAAGGAGGTAACAAATAATGGGTAAGCTTCATATCTCCTCAACCCCTCACATTCATCAGAAGGGTTCTTCCACGCGCAATATCATGCTTGACGTTGCTATTGCGTTGCTTCCCGCAACCCTTGCAGGTATCATCATTTTCGGACTCGATGCACTTTGGGTGGTTCTCACCTGCGTGATCAGTGCTGTTGCCGCAGAGGCTCTTTTCAACCTTTGCGTTGGCAAAAAGCAGAGCATTGGTGATTTTTCCGCAGTCGTTACAGGACTTTTGCTCGGTCTTAACCTCAGCATAAACGTTGAGCTTTGGCAGTGCGTTGTAGGTTCTGTTTTCGCGATCGTAGTAGTTAAGGGCTTCTTCGGCGGTATCGGTAAGAATATCGTTAACCCTGCTATCGCGGCACGCGTACTTATGCTTCTTACATTCGGTTCAGTCGGTGCGGCTGTTACCATTTCGCCTCTCTTCGACCTCAGCTTTTTGGGTGAGGCGCTTCCCGAGATCACAGCGGGAGCAACTCCTCTCGTTTCTCTCAACGGTGGCGTAGAGGGTGCTGCAAACGCTCCTTCAGTTCTCCAGCTTCTCGTTGGTGCTCACGGCGGAACCATCGGTGAGACCTGCGCTATCGCGCTTCTTATCGGTTTCGCTTACCTTGTAGCTCGCAAGGTCATCAAGTGGTACGTTCCCACCGCTTACGTAGCAACCGTTTTCGCTTGCTATCTTCTTTACGGTGGCTTCAACGTTACCTTCGCTCTTCAGCACGTGCTCGCAGGCGGACTTCTCCTCGGTGCTATTTTTATGGCAACCGACTACGTAACCACACCCAACACGGGTAAGGGACGCGTTGTATTCTGCATTGGTGCAGGTCTTCTCACCTTTGCTATCCGTCAGTTCGGTACGTATCCCGAGGGCGTTTCCATTGCGATACTTACAATGAACCTTCTCACTCCCTTCATCTCCGATTGGACAAGAAAAAAGACATTGGGAGGTGTTAAGTAATGAAACTCTTGAAGACAATTCTTATTCTTATAGTTATCGTTGCCGTATTCGGCGGAGCAATGTTTGCTCTCGACCTTTACACAGGTCCCATTATTGATGCAAATCAGGCAGGCGCGGCTAATGACCGTCTTAATGCGGTAATGCCCGGCGGCTCGGGTTACGAGGATATAACCGCAACTCTCAGCGATCTTCCCGCAAACGTTACGACCGTTTATAAGGAAACAAGCGGACTTGGATACGTTATTCTCTGCACGGCAGAGTCCAACTACTCCAAAGCTCCCATGGAGATAACCCTCGGCGTTTCCGCTGACGGAAAGATCAGCGGCGTTGAGATCAATTCCTACAACGATACTCCCGATTACGATTTCCGCGGTAAGGATCCCAACTATCTTGCTTCTTACGTTGGAAAGGATTCCGCACTTGCTGACATCGGCACTGTAAGCGGAAGCACATTCTCATCCACCGCATTCAAGACCGCGGTTGAGGGCGCTATGGGCGTTCTTGCTGCGAACGATCTTATCAAGGCGGGTGAAAAGTCACCCGAACAGCTCTTGGCTGAAATGATCCCCACTCTCCACACAGGACTTACCTCGGGCGGCTTGCTCAAGGCTGAGACCGTTGAGGGAAGCGGCAATATCGTTGAAGGCTACAAGGCACTCAACGGCTCGGGCTTCGCGTTCATTATTAAGAGCGGTGAGACCAGCGTTCTTGCCATCGTGAATGCGGATGGCGCTTGCAAGGTATACGATACCACCGGTGCTGACGTTACCGAGGCAAATGCTGCAGCTCGCGACGAGGCTGTTGCCGTCGCTATGGCATCCTCGCTTGAATTCTCGGAGGCTGCTCAGAAGCTTCTTGTAAAGAAGTTTGCCGATGCAACCGAGATCACCAAGATAGAGCTTACAACGTTCGGAAACGTTGTTTACGCTTGCTCGTTCAAGACGGGTGATAACACCTACTACGCATTCTACTCACGTCCCTTGACTTACGGAGACAATGCAATGTCCATTTGCACCGTTATAGATGAAAACGGCGCTATCGTTAACCAGAACGTAGAACAGATGGCATTCGGTCACGGCGTTGAATATATGCCCGGCATCAAGGACTTCGTAGATGCAACAAGCGGCGCGTTTGGCAGCTACCTTAACGGCTTTAACGGTATAACCGAGGAAACTCTTACCGACGACGTTCTCGTTTCCGGCGGTACGGTTTCTTCTTCCGCAGTTAAGCTTGCAACCAAGGATGCGTTCAATGAATTCAATGCTATCAAAGGAGGAGAACAGTAATGAAAAAGACTAAAACATCATATCTCCTCAAGGGTGCGCCTTCTGTAATTCTTGTGCTTGGCGCAGGCTTCGTTATGGCATCCAGCAAGGACATTCGCGCGGCTCTCGGCATGGGTGCTGCAGTGCTTATTTCCATGCTTCTCAGCTCGATTGTCGTATCGGCTCTTCACAAGGTCATTCCCGCGTATGCTAAGCTTCCCGCTTATCTTCTGATAATCACAGGCTTTGTTTCGCTTATCGGTATGCTTATGCAGGCTTGGTTCCCCGAGGTCGTTGAGATGCTCGGCTTACACCTTGCAACCCTTGCGGTAAGCGCGGTTGTTTATCGCGATGCCGAGGAGGTTGCTGACCACAATGGTGAATCAACCTCTATTAAGACCGCACTCGTTACGGGCATATTCTTTACCGTTATCATGGTAGTATGTGCGCTTATCCGCGAGGTTTTGGGCAACGCTTCCTTCTGGGGCGTTGAGATCGCATTCCTTAAGGATTACAAGATCTCCTCCATTGCAGGTGCATTTGGCGGATATCTCGTTCTTGCGATCGTTATGGCGGTAATCAACAAGATCACCGGATTGCATCATCACCTTGATGAAAACGAAGAAAAGGAGGACTGAGTAAATGATGACGTTTGAAACTATTCTCGGCATTTTGCTTGCATGTATCTTTACCGAAAACTTTGCTCTTATCGAGTGCCTTGGTACAGGTGCAGTGCTTGAAAATGAGCGTTCCTCCCGTCGTTCGCTCACCCTTGGTCTCGGAACTACATTGGTTATGGTAATTTCTACTCTTATTACGTGGCCCCTTAACCACTATTTGCTCGAAGAGGTTCCTTACCTCCAGACTATGGTGTTCGTTCTTATAGTTCTTGTAGTAGTTGAGGTAATTCACCTTGTGGCTGCAAAGATACTTGATAACTTCTGCAAGTCCGATTTCGTTAAGTTTGCTATTAACGGCGCGGTTCTCGGCGTTTGCATTCACAATACAGAGCTTGATTTCGTAACGGCTCTCGTAACTGCGGCTGCAGTTGGTATCGGCTTTATGCTCACCATGACCGTTTACGCAAAGCTTAAGGATATTCCCGTTGATGAAGAGGCGATTCCCGCACCCTTCCGCGGACTTCCCATCGCGCTTCTTACCGCAGGTATGGTAGTGCTTGCGATCATGGCGCTTCAGTTCAAATTTTAATGAAAAAGAGAGACTTTATACTCGTAGGAGCAATTCTCTTAGTCATTGTTATAGCATTTGCGGTCACCGCACTTATAAAAGAGGACGGCGCTTACGTCGTTGTCCGCGTGGACGGTAAAGAGGTCGCTAAATACAGCTTGACAGAGGACGGAGAATACGAGCTTAACGGCGGCACTAACGTGCTGAAAATTGAGGGAGGCAAGGCGTATCTTATATCTGCGGACTGTCCCGATCATCTTTGCGTAAAGCAGGGAAAGGTGGACAAGAGCGGAGAGACGATAACCTGCCTGCCCAATAGACTTACCGTTACCGTTTACGGCTCCGACCGTGAAGTTGACCTGATAAGTTAATTTAAAGAAAGGAAAGGATCGTATGAAAACCAAAAAGGTTGCATTTTTAGGCTTGGCGATCGCGCTGGCAATGGTCCTTTCCTTTGTTGAAAGCCAAATTCCCGCGCTTGTTGCCATACCGGGAATAAAGGTTGGACTTCCCAATCTTGTTATGGTGTTTTTACTGTACAAGGTGGGCTGGAAAGAGACGGTTATAGTCAGCATTATAAGAATTGTGCTCGTGTCTCTTTTGTTTGGCAACGTTCAGACGATGACCTTCAGTATTGCGGGTGCTGTTTTGAGCCTTTTGGGTATGATACTGCTCAAAAAGACAAATTGGTTCTCCGCGATCACCGTAAGCATCGTGGGCGGAATTTTACACAACGTAGGTCAGATAATCGCGGCTTGCTTGTGGACGGATACCGCCGAGGTCGCTTTCTATCTTCCCGTATTGCTGGTAAGCGGTACTATTGCAGGTGCTGTGATAGGAATTATTGCGGGAATGCTTGTAAAACGACTTGAAAAAATCAAATTTTAATGCGTTTTTGAGCCGCTTTATCAAAAATCGCAAATTTAAAGGTTTTCCTTTGAGTCCCACTTGATTTTGCGCGAAAACCGTGCTATAATTATAGTGGTTTCGGATGGAGACCTATAATGACGAAACAAAAAACAATTAATCTATATGGAGGCAAAGCATGTACAAAATTTTAGAAAAGAAAGTTTTGAACCCCACGGTAGTTCAGCTTCAGATCGAGGCTCCTCTCGTGGCAAATAAGGCTCGTCCCGGTCAGTTCATTATCCTTCGCGTTGATGAAAACGGCGAAAGAATTCCTTTGACCGTCGCAGGTGTAAACAAGGAAAAGGGAACTGTCAAGATCATATTCCAGGTCGTTGGCGGTACCACTGAGAAGCTCTCTCACAAGGAAGAGGGCGAATACATTCAGGATTTCGTTGGTCCTCTCGGTGTGGCAACTCACCTTGACGGACTTAAGAAGGTATGTATCGTTGGCGGTGGCGTTGGCTGTGCAATTGCTATGCCTATCGCAGAGGCGCTTCACGAGATGGGCGCAGACGTTACCAGCATAATCGGCTTCAGAAACAAGGATCTTCTTATACTTGAGGACGAGTTCAGAGCTTGCTCCGACACTCTCCGCGTTATGACCGATGACGGCTCCTACGGTGAGCACGGTAACGTAACCGTTCCCCTTAAGGAAATGCTTGAGGCGGGCGAAAAGTTTGATATGATCATCACCATTGGTCCTCTTATCATGATGAAGTTCGTTGTTGCAACGGCTAAGCCCTTCGGCACGCCCGTAACCGCATCCATGAACCCCATTATGATCGACGGTACGGGAATGTGCGGCGGCTGCCGTCTCACTCTCAACGTTGACGGTAAGAAGGTAACCAAGTTCGCTTGCGTTGACGGTCCTGACTTCAACGGTTATGAGATCGATTTCGACGAGGCTATGTCCAGAGGCAGAATGTATGCGGACTTTGAGCGTCACGCTCACGACGAGGCATGCAATCTCTTCAAGAAGGAGGTAAAGTAATTATGGCAAAGGCAAACATGAGTCTTACAAGAAACGCTATGCCTACGCAGGACGCGCAGGTAAGAGCTCACAACTTCCAAGAGGTTGCTCTCGGTTACACCGAGGAAATGGCTATCGACGAGGCTAACAGATGTCTTAATTGCAAGCACATGCCTTGCGTTAACGGATGCCCTGTTAAGATACATATTCCCGAGTTCATCGCTAAGATCAAGGAGGGTGATTTCGAGGGTGCGTACCAGATAATTTCCAAGTCTTCTTCTCTCCCTGCAGTTTGCGGCCGCGTATGTCCTCAGGAGGTACAGTGCGAGTCCAAGTGCGTAAGAGGAATCAAGGGCGAGAGCGTTGGTATCGGCCGTCTTGAGCGCTTTGTTGCTGACTGGCACAACACCTTCGCAACCGAGGATCCCGTTCGCCCCGAAAGCAACGGACACAGAGTTGCAGTAGTAGGCTCCGGTCCTTCCGGTCTTACCTGCGCAGGCGACCTTGCAAAGAAGGGCTATGAGGTAACCGTTTACGAGGCTCTTCACACCGCAGGCGGCGTTCTTGTTTACGGTATTCCCGAGTTCCGTCTTCCCAAGAAGATCGTTGCAAAGGAAGTTGAAACTCTTGAAAAGCTCGGCGTTAAGGTTGAGACCAACGTTGTTATCGGTAAGACTCTTACCATTGACGAGCTCTTTGAGATGGGCTATGAGGCAGTATTCGTAGGTTCGGGCGCAGGTCTTCCCAACTTTATGGGCATTCCCGGCGAGTCCTACAAGGGCGTTTACT
>JBGVJM010000054.1:0-2776 GCA_045129415.1 Eubacteriales bacterium | reverse complement strand
ACTGCCTCAAGCTGTCTTTTTTCCGTAACATTACATATTGTATCAAAAATCAAGGGGTTTGTATATAGTTTTTCTAAAACTTTTTTAATTTTCTCCCATTCCCCTAAATTTTGGGTGGTTTGCGCTACCACTATTGGTGTTTTTGCGCAATCATTACCTATTATTCCCAAATCTATCAAGTCGCATAGCTGGGCTGAATTTTCAAAAGTTACCGTTTTACCTTCAAAGCAAGAGCAAAAGCCCTGCACCTCGGGGTGTTCCTTGTTTCCGAGCACGAGCAAAAGTCCATTGGGATCATTATGCTCGCTGACTATTTTGTGTATTTTGTTGACAAATACGCAAGTGCAATCGACATAAGAAAAATATGGATTTTTCGCCGCCAATTCTTCAAGCTCGTTCTTGACGCTTACGGGTATTCCGTGCGCTCTCACAAACACTTTAACGGGCGACTGCTCGCATGCGCTCTCAGCCAAAGAGCCAAGCTCCTCGGTTTGCGCAGCACCGACACCGCAGCTTTCAAGATAAGCGTTATATGTATCATTGTGTATGAGCTTGCCAAGAGTATATATCCTCTGCCCCGGCAATGCCTTGGCGATCTCATCCTCAACTGCCTTTGCCGCCCTTGCCACACCAAAGCAAAAGCCTGCGTTTTCGGCAACAGTAACCATTACGTCACTTTTGATCATGCGCGGTCTCTCCGATCGTGCAGATCTTATCAAATACGTAATTTGATATTCTCGCATACTCGCCGGCTTGCTCGGAATTATAATTAAGCTCCTCGTAGCTTATGGGCTTACCTACGTAAACGTCAACTCTGCAAAAGGGTGTCCATTTACGCTTCTTGGTTTCTATGAAGCAAGGCAATATTTGCGCCTTGGCTCTCACGGCAACCATTGCAACTCCCGTTTTGACCTCGGTCTCTCGGGGATCCTTTCCCTTTTGGCGATGTCCCTGAGGAAACATTCCTATGCTCACGCCCTCCGAAAGCAGGCTTATCGTTTTCTTTATCGCGCCTACGTCCGCGCCTCCGCGATTTACGGGATACGCGCCAAGCGCCGCAACGAGCTTATTTACAAGCGGAACCTTGAACAGCTCCTTCTTTGCCATAAAGTGAGGCTGTTGGTGATTAAGTGCAACGCACAAAAATACGGGGTCAGCGTTTGAAATATGGTTGGCGACTACAATATACGGTCCATCCTCGGCGGTTGGCTCATTCTCTGCGCCGTGAACGTGGACGCGGAACATCCAACCCACGATACCGCCGATATATTTTTTTAGGAAAGCGTAAAACTTACTTTTCAATTTCACATACTCCTGTCTTTTGCTTTACGATCTCGATTATATGCTCAACCGAGCCCTCAAAATCATAAGCCGAATTATCAAATATCACCGCATCATCCGCGGGCTTGAGAGGAGCTGCCGCGCGCGTACTGTCCGCGGTGTCGCGCTCTATAAGCTCGGCGAGAACGTCCTCAAATTTAGCTTCAACTCCCTTTGCCATAAGCTCCTTATAGCGTCTCTCGGCTCTCGCCTCGGGCGATGCCGTAAGGAATATCTTTACCTCGGCTTCGGGAAGAATAACCGTTCCGATGTCGCGGCCGTCCATAATGACGCTGTTCTTTGCCGCGAGGTCCTTTTGAGCTTCAAGCAAAAAGGCTCTTACGCAAGGCACACTTGAAACCGCCGACGCATACATTGAAATGTCGGGCTGGCGGATCTTGTCGCCAAGATCCTCGCCGTTGAGAATAACGTGCTGAGTACCGTCAACGTACCTTATCTCAACAGTGATATGAGGAAGCAGGGGCAGCATCTTTTCAGCAGTCTTGGACTCCTCAACGCTAACTCCGTTTTCTCTTGCATAATATCCGACCGTGCGGTAAAGCGCTCCCGTATCAACGTATATGATACCGAGTCTTTTGGCAACCGCCTTGGATATGGTTGATTTGCCCGCGCCGCCGGGCCCGTCTATTGCGATAGCTATTTTTTTCATTTTTATCTCCAAAAATTTTTTTAACAAAGAGGTTTAGCCGATAGCCGCGCTCTCACCCGCCAGAACTGCGGTTGAAAAAGCTATCTGCAAATTAAATCCGCCCGTGTAGGCATCAAGGTCAAGCACCTCGCCTGCAAAATACAAGCCGCCGACAAGCTTTGACTCCATAGTCTTGGGACTGACCTCGCTTACGGCGACACCGCCCTTGGTGATTATCGCCTCGTCTATTGGTCTGAAGCGCAAAAGGTGTACCCTTATGCACTTTATCGCCTCGCAAAGCATTGCTCTCTCCTCACGAGTTATGGAATTGACCTTTTTTCTCGGATCGATTCCCGAAAGCTTTATCACGGGCTCGATCGCCTTTAAGGGAAGCAGGTCGCCAAGCGAATTTATAAAGTCCTTATTGGCGTATTTTGCAAAATCGCTTCTTATACGCGCATCAAGTGCCGCCATATCAAGTGCAGGCTTTAAATCGATGTGCGCCTCGTAATTTCCCGAGGATATATCGGAAATGTGCGCCGATGCGGAAAGCACCATAGGTCCCGTCATACCGAAATGCGTGAACATCATCTCGCCGAAGTCGGAATAAACGCACTTACCGTTATCTCGTCTGACTACCGAAAGCGAGACGTTTTTAAGCGACAAGCCTTGCATGCTTTGGCATATATTACCCTCAGCCACGATGGGCACGAGCGAGGGGCAAAGCTCGGTTACGTTATGTCCCGCCTCTTTTGCAAATCGGTATCCGTCTCCGTCCGAGCCGGTCGCTTTATACGACATACCGCC
>JBGVJM010000053.1:0-3457 GCA_045129415.1 Eubacteriales bacterium | reverse complement strand
TGGGCTAATTTGCTCCGTGACTATATGCTTGAAAAATACAGCGCAACTGTTATTAACAAGGGTTGTACAGGAACAAAGGTCGAATTTATCATTGATAATTTTGATTCGCTGGTAAGCGATGATGACGACATAATAATCTGCACGATCGGAACCAATAACCGACATCAATATTTTGTCGAAGGCGAAAAAATAACACCCGAGGAGATCTCACGTAGGTTTTACGAATGCGTTAAAAGGCTTTACGAAATGATCTCAAATAAGCACATTCCCGTTATATTTGTTGCCAATATTCCTGCCGCAGTAGAGAATGAAAGAGACACCGACGTATATTGGCGCATTATACATATGTCCGATATAAACAATATATACAAACAGTTAGAAAAGGACTGTGGTATATACCTTATCAGCTTATATGATTCGTTTTCCAAATACTGCGAAGAAAACAACGTTACAGTTGACTCGTTGTTAAGCGACGGTTTGCACCCTAACGATAAGGGATATAAAGTAATGTTTGATCTGCTCACCGATGCTCTCGGTATATAAATACTCAACAAAAAAGCAACCGACCACGGTCGGTTGCATTTTTTGTTTTTCAAAAGCTGTATCTTGATATTCTTTGCACTTTTGTGTTATTTGTTCAAAATATTATCTTCAATTGATTTTGCGATGCGCATTGCCAAGGGTAGCTTGGTCAAAGGATGCATATCGTCGTTCTCGCAAACGTCACGGCTTACGACAAGATGCGCCTTATCAATCTCGCAGCAAACTTGTTCTTGTGCCATCTGAACGCGTCTCCATCTACCACCATCCGATTCAAGTCGCTCAATGCAATCGGGCAACTGTACGACAAAGAAGGGGAGATCAGGATCCAAAAAGGTTTTCCTCCAAGCATTGATCATAAGCTTGAGAAATCGCGAGTAGTGATCGGGCTGCTCACAAATGCTGTTGTGCTCACCCTGATACCAAACTACAGCCTTAAATGAATAAGGCGTTATCTTCTCAACCATTTCCTCATAAAGAACTCCGTTTTGGTTAACACGGGATTCCGAATATTTGAATCTATCATTATCAGTAAGCAAATAGCGGGGTATCCACGTTTGAATAGCGCTTCCGCTTTGATAACACACAACAATTCCTATTTTTCGTCCTGTATTTTCCTGCAGCTTATTACCAACAAGATAGCCTATTGCTGACCAGAATTGAACCTCATCCTGTCTTGCGGGAACCCAACCGTCCTTTGAAAAGAAATGCTCTCCGCGGACAGGGACTAATTTGCCGTCTCCGTCAATGGACATCCAGCCGTTTTCGGTCATAACGTGCTTTCCGTAATCAACCAACAGGTCAACAGAGAACATCCGCAAGTTATCATTTGCCTTGTAATATTCTTTAGGTGTATTGGTATTAAGCATTTTGAACTGTATATTAGACTGTCCTGACATCATATATACGTCGCCAAACCAAACGTCATTGACCTCTACCGTTTGATCATTCATACGAACGGTTAAGGTGTACGGGCCGCCGTAATCGTGAGCCGGCAAACGTATACACCACTTATCTTTGTCGGATACCGTGTCGGCTTTAGCTCCCGCTATCTCCGCGCTCGCACAACCACTACCAACTCCGAAAACGTATATTGGCTTATTTGCTTGGATTATCATACCGTCAGCAAAAATTTCAGCTAGCTTCATAGTCGTTTCTATCCTTTCGTGTGTGAATTCACTGTCGATTTACGAATATTATACTCCTACAATAAATCAAAGTCAATACTTTGAATAAAAAACGGCAAGCCGGAGCTTGCCGTTTTATCAATCTATACTTATTTAACCAGCTGTCTCTTTATCTTCTTTGTCGTAGTCTTTTCGAACTCAGTCTTGCGGACCTCGATAGCCTTGATCTGCTTGTATGTGGGAAGCTTCTTGTTGGTAGCATTGATAACCTTCTTGAGTGCTTCCTTTACGGTCTCGTCGTCAACGTCCTTGGGAAACTTGGAGTAATCGGGATAGATAACCGCGGTGAGAACCACCTCGTCGCCTGTCTCGCTCTTTCTGCCTATGACGCAGCCCTCAGCAATGAGGTCTATTGCGTCAAGGTATTCCTCGATCTCCTCGGGGAAGACGTTCTTACCGTTTTCAAGCACGATAACGAACTTGATACGTCCGGTAATATAAACGTAGCCGTCGCAGTCAAGATATCCTACGTCACCGGTACGGAACCAACCGTCCTCGGTAAATACGTCTGCATTTGCCTCGGGATTGTTATAGTAGCCAAGCATTACGTTGTCGCCCTTGACCTGAATCTCACCAAGCACGTAACCCTCTTCGGTAGTCTCACCGTTGGGATCAATACGAACCTCGCAGCAGGGAACGCTGGGACCGATCGTGCCGAGCTTTCTCTTGGTGTAAGGTGTAACTGCTACAAGAGGTGAGCACTCGGTGATACCGAAGCCCTCAAATATAGAAATTCCGAAGTCCTCAAATGCAACGATAAGCTCGGGGTTGAGCTTCGCGCCACCGCAAATAATATGGTCAAGATTGCCACCAAAGTTGTCAATGACGGTCTTGAAGAGCTTTCTTCTTACGTCTATACCAATTGCTCTGAGAGCCTTGGAGATCTTCAGAGCGGTCTTGAGGATCTTGGCTCTGCCGGTTCTTTCAGCCTCGGACCAGATGCGCTTATAAATGGTGTTAACGAACATAGGAACGAGAACGAGACCTGTGGGCTTGAAGAGCGCGAAATTCTTCATAACGTGACGAAGTGAATCGTTGATTCCTATCTCCATGCCAAGCGACATTCCGGAGAGCAAGCACATAAGCTCGTACGTGTGGTGTACGGGAAGCACGGAAACGATAATATCCTCTTTAACGAAAGGAACCGTGTCAACTGCGGAGCTTACTGCGGAGAAAATATTCTTTTGAGAGAGCATAACGCATTTGCTGGTGCCGGTTGTTCCGGACGTAAAGAGCATCTCGCACATTTCCTCGGTGTTTTCGTGCTGCTTGATCTTAAATCCGTTGTCTATCTCGGTCTTACCCATTGCGACGAAATCAGCAAAGGGAAGTGTTTTGTCATTCGCAAATTTTTCGTCGGGAGTAACGGGAATATAGTGCTTGATGGTGGGGTGAGTGTCGGCAATAGAAGCAAACTTCTCATTGAAGCCCTTAGAATAAACTATTGCCTCTGCCTCAACGATGGTCAAAAACTTTTCGATCTCGGGAAGCGCAAGCTCCTTATCCATGGGAACTATGACGGTTCCTGCTGCGAGAGCACCAACGTATGTTGCGAGCCACTGAGGAGACGTGTCACCTATAACAGCGGCGCGCTTGCCTTCAAGTCCGAGCTTGGTAAAGGCTGCTGCAATATTGCAAGCGAGGTCGTGGAACTCAATGTAGGACATTTCCTTAAGCTTGTTCGCCTCAAAATATTTGTAGACGATCTTATCGCCGTGTGATGCGATATA
>JBGVJM010000052.1:0-3583 GCA_045129415.1 Eubacteriales bacterium | reverse complement strand
AAAAATACGCGGCAATGACTGATGATGAGCTGAAGGCGGTAACTCCCGCACTTAAGTCAAGGCTTGCTGACGGAGAAACGCTTGACGATATTCTTCCCGACGCCTTTGCGGCGGTAAGAGAGGCTGACGAGCGCGTGCTTGGCAAGCGCCCCTTCCACGTTCAGCTTCTCGGCGGAATAATTCTCCATCAGGGAAGAATAGCCGAGATGAAGACAGGTGAAGGTAAAACGCTTGTTGCAACTCTCCCCGCGTATCTCAACGCGCTTGCGGGCAAGGGAGTCCACATAGTTACAGTAAACGATTACCTTGCAAGACGTGACAGCGAGGAAATGGGCAGAGTTTACGGCTTTATGGGACTTTCAACGGGACTTGTCGTTCACGGAATGGACAATGCTCAAAAGAAGGAAGCCTATAATGCCGATATTACTTACGGAACAAACAACGAGTACGGCTTTGACTATCTCCGCGACAACATGGTCGTTTATAAGGAGAGAATGGTTCAGCGCGGACATAATTTTGCCATAGTTGACGAGGTTGACTCTATTCTCGTAGACGAAGCGAGAACTCCTCTTATCATTTCGGGCGCAGGCGAGGAGCCTACTGATATGTATGAAAGAGCCGACAAGTTTGCAAGAACACTAAAAAAGCTCGTCATCAAGGAAATTGACACCAAGGAAGACAACGATAGCGTTGACGCCGACTATATAGTTGACGAGAAGGCAAGAAACGCAATACTGACTCCCAGAGGAGCACAAAAGGCGGAGGCTTATTTCGGCGTTGAGAACTTTACCGATCCCGAGAATGCCGACCTTATGCACTATGTAAATCAGGCTATAAAGGCTCACGGCGTAATGTTCCGCGATGAGCAGTACGTTGTAACCGATAAGGGTGTTATCATAGTTGACGAATTTACCGGTCGTATGATGTACGGCAGACGTTATTCCGATGGACTGCACCAGGCTATTGAAGCCAAAGAGGGTGTCAAGATTGAAAAGGAAAACAAGACTCTTGCTACCATCACATTCCAGAACTACTTCCGCATGTACCGTAAGCTTTCGGGTATGACCGGTACGGCCTTAACCGAGGAAGACGAGTTCAAGGAGATATATGAGCTTGACGTTGTAGAAGTTCCTACGAACAAGCCCATGATAAGACTTGACCACAATGACGTGGTTTATCGCACTCTGAACGGCAAATATAATGCGGTTATTGAGCAAATAAAGGAATGTAACAAGAAGGGACAGCCCGTGCTTGTAGGTACGGTTTCCATAGAAAAATCCGAGTATCTTTCTCGCAAGCTATTAGCGGCGGGAATCAAGCATACAGTTCTTAACGCCAAGTATCATCAGAAGGAAGCTGAGATCGTTGCGCAGGCAGGTAAGCTTGGAGCCGTAACTATATCCACCAATATGGCGGGTAGAGGTACCGATATCATGCTTGGCGGTAACCCCGAGTTCCTTGCAAAGCAGGAGATGCGCTCCATGCAGATACCCGAGGAGCTTATAATTGAAGCAAACGGAACATCAACGACCGATAATGCGGAGATCATAGAGGCTCGCGAGTGCTTCTCGCGTTTGTATGAAAAATACAAGGCTGAGATAGCGCCTGAAGCGGAGAAAGTAAGGGCTGCGGGCGGATTATTTATCCTCGGTACCGAGAGACATGAGAGCCGCCGTATAGACAACCAGCTCAGAGGCCGTTCGGGACGTCAGGGAGACCCCGGTGAATCGCGATTCTTCTTGTCCCTTGAGGATGACCTGATGCGTTTATTTGGCGGAGAGGATAGAATGGACCGCCTTTCCGATATGATAAACAGAATGGGACTTGACGAGAATACTCCCATTGATGCAAGAATGCTTTCAAACTCAATTGAAGGCGCGCAAAAGAGAATAGAGTTCAATAACTTCAAGCGCCGTAAATACGTGCTTGCTTATGATGACGTTATGAATCAGCAAAGAACTGTTATCTACAAGCAGCGCGGTGATGTGCTGGAAGGTGGAGACGGCATTGGCGATACCATTAAGAAGATGATGCTTTCAAGCATCAGAGACAGGGTGCTTGCACATCTTGGAGAAGGCGAGCCTACCGATTGGGATCTTGATGGTCTCCGCGCGGATATGCCTTATCTTCTTGAAGAGGACGATCTCAGATTTGATGAAAACGAGCTTAAAAGGGCTAAGGCTGAGGATTTGTTGTCCTTGCTGGAGGACCGCGCCATCTCGAAATATGAGGAGAAGGAAAAGACATTCGGACGAGAAGTGTTCCTTGAGATACAGCGTTCAATTTTGCTTAAAAACGTTGATACTGCTTGGATGGAGCACATTGACACAATGGATGAGCTTCGCGGACAGATCGGACTTCAATCCTATGCGCACAGAGATCCCGTTACCGAGTATAGAATCGTTGGTGGCGATATGTTTGACACCATGATTGAGGACATAAGAGAAAAAACCGTCCGTGCCATACTGTCGGTAGTTCCTCGCGTTGCGCCAATGATAAAAAGAACTCAGGTTGCCAATCCCATAAGCGCAGGCTTTGAGGGATCCGCTCCCAAGAGCGAGAAAAAGGTAACTATCAGAAAGAGTGCCGCGGAGAAGGTCGGTAGAAACGATCCCTGTCCCTGCGGATCAGGTAAAAAATATAAAAACTGCTGCGGAAACGCGGCAAATAACAAGCAATAATCGGAAAGGATAGAGCGAAATATGGGGTTCGGGTTGCTTTTGATTGGATATATCATATCGCACGTTGTTTCCATAGGATTTGGAACGTATACGTTTGCGGCAACTTTGATCGGCGGCTTTGTTATGTTTCTCGGACTTTCGGAGCTTCGCCGTTACGCCCCCACCTTCGTCTATGCGATCATTGCCGATACGCTTTTGCTGATTTGCTCGTTTTACGGTGTATTGGTGTGGATAGAAACTCAGTTTTTCTTTGAAATTGGAATACTATCCTTAGGCCTTGAAAAATTCTTTGATTGGGCGCAGATTATTATAACACTTGTGTTCAATTTGACCTTGCTTTACGGTATTGCCGATCTGTCGCGCCGAGTTGACTATTCGGATACGCGAATAAAGGCATATCGCAATATGATTTTCGTTTTGATGTTCAATGCGTTGCAAATATTGCTTGCGTTGCCCGTTTCGTGGCTTGATTCAAGTCGTGCAGGGCTTATGATCTTGCTTTTAATATTGCAAATATTATATACAGTCATCAATTGCGCGCTCATATTTAAGTGCTATGCGATGATATGTCCCGAGGGGCAGGAGGATATGCAAAGAAAGCCGTCTCGCTTTGAATTTATCAACAAATGGAATAAGATAAAGGATGAGCGAGAAGAGCAGGTCACCGAGCAAACAAAGAAATATATCGAGGACAAGCTTAAAAGCCGCAACGAAAAATTGCGTCAAAATAAGAATAAACACAAAAAGAAAAAATAAAATTTTAGCACGGATTTTAAGGAGGTGAGATGCTTGAGTGGAAAACTGAGAAGAAACGCGGGGCTTTTCCTCGTTCCGTTTAGCTTTTTATTTTTAGTTGAGCCAAGTGTCGCACTTCTTGACCCGTTACCCGACTTTGTGGGTTA
>JBGVJM010000051.1:0-4831 GCA_045129415.1 Eubacteriales bacterium | reverse complement strand
TTCTGTTAGTGCTGAAATTCGGGAAAATTCGACATTTTTATAAATTTTTTCCCGATAAAAAATATTTTTGTGCGCCTCCAAGAGTATTTTTCACTTGGAGGCGTCTTTAGATTTCTTTGCTAATTTTTGCCTATGTCAGATGGAATTATACATATCCATATACTTTCCTGCGGATACTGACCATGAAAAGTCGGTTCCCGTTATCTTAGACACAAGCTTTTTGTACTGAGGCTTGTCATAATAGATGTCAAGCGCGGCACAAAGGCGATCGTAAAGCTCGCCCGCGTAGTAGTTTGCAAAGGTAAAGCCATTTCCCTTCACCTCTCCGTTGTCTACCCAATATCCCTTGATGGAATCGCGCAATCCGCCCGTTTCTCTTACAACGGGTATTGCTCCATAGCGCGAGGCTATCATTTGCGAAAGTCCGCAAGGCTCGCTCTTTGAGGGCATTACGAACACATCACACGCCGCATATATTCTCTTGGAGAGATCGCGGTCATAGGTAAGGAATATCTTTACTTTATCGGGGAATGCGCGCTCAAGCTCCATAAAGAAGCGCTCATAACGCTCCTCGCCCGTTCCGAGAACGACAAGCTGAACGTCACGTCCGCCGACGATCGAATACATGACTTCGGTTACAAGGTCAAGTCCCTTGTGAGATGCAAGGCGGGAAATTATCGCCATCATGGGCACGTCTGCTCGCTCGGACAGTCCGCACTCGCGCTGAAGCGCAAGCTTGTTTTGCGTCTTTCCGCTTACCGTGCTTCTGCGGTCATAATTCTTTGCAAGCACCTTATCCTTTGCGGGATTGTAGTAATCGTAATCGATTCCGTTAAGTATTCCGCAAAGCTTGTGGCTATTCATATGCAAAATATGATCAAGTCCATGCGAATACTCGTAAGTCTTTATCTCCTCGGCATAGCTGGGGCTTACCGTTGAGACTCTGTCGGCACAGCAAATTGCCGCCTTCATGAGATTTAAGCAATTATCGTATCTCATAAGTGACAAATGCTCAACTCCGAGTCCGAACACGTCACCGAGTATGATGGGATCGTATTTGCCCTGATATTCAATATTGTGGATAGTAAACACGGTCTTTGTGTTTGAATATCCTTCATACTGTCTGTACTTTGTGTTAAGATACACCACACTCATGGCGGACTGCCAATCGTTTGCATGCAAAACGTCGGGATAGAATCCCAGATGCGCCATACTGTCAAGCACAGCCTTGCAGAAAAAGGCATATCTTTCTCCGTCGTCAAAAAAGCCGTAAAGCTTATCTCTCTTGAAATAGTACTCGTTGTCAATGAAATAGTACGTCACGCCGTCCTTTACAAGACTCTTGATGCCGCAATACTGCATTCTCCAGGCAAAGGATATGGTTATCTCCGCCTCGGTCTTCATTTGCGCGCGCCAAGTGTCGTTTATAGCTCCGTAAAGCGGCATAATGACTCTGACATCAGCGTGAGATTTTTCCCTTGCCTTGATAGCCGCGGGAAGCGAGCCCATAACGTCTCCGAGTCCTCCCGTTGCCGCAAAGGGCATGACCTCCGCGCCTACGAATAGTATTTTTTTCATATTTGTGTTTGTCTTCCTTTCAATTTGGTTTCAAAGGACAAGACTTTGAATCAAACGGATCTGTTCTTACCGATATAGAACGGCATATCCTCACAGCCCGAAAGAACTCGCTTATCCTTTATCATAACGTTCTTGTCGGCGATAACGCAGTTAAGCTTTGCACCGGGACAAACGTAGGTATCCTGGAAAAGCACGCTGTTCTTAACAACGGCTCCCTTTCCTACGTGAACGCCTCTGAATATGATGGAGTTTTCCACCTTACCCTCGATAACGCAGCCCTCCGCAACAACGGAGTTCTTTACCTCAGCACCCTCGCAATAACGGGTGGGCGCGGAGTTTCTTATCTTGGTAAGCACGGGGAAATTCTTGATGCCGAAGAGCTGCTCGCGCACATTTTTGTCAAGCAATCTCATTGAGCAATCAAAATAGCCCTCCATCGAGCCTATATGGGCATAGCAGCCCTTGTAGTCGTAAACCTTGTAGTTTTCCTTGCCGATATTCTTTTGAATGATATCGTGCTTGAAGCTGGAATATCCTCTACCGATAGCTACGTCAAGGATGTCAAGAAGATGGGTGCGCTTAACGACCATTACGTTTATGTATATGCGCTGTTCTCCCTCTACGTTCTTAGCGTCGTACATATCGGTAAGGTTTCCGTTCTCGTCAGCGTTTGCTATAACGATGCTCTCATGCTTTTTGGGCGTTGTTACCTTTGTTACGAAGGTGATGTCCGCCTCGGTCCTTACGTGCTGCTCTATAACGTCGTTAAGGTCGATATTACATATAACGTCGCAATCGGACATTACTACGTAATCCTCCTTGCATCTTCTGAAGAAGTTGACGGTTCCCATGAGCGCCTCAAGGCGAGAGGAATAGTACTTGTTTGCCGCCGCGTTGTCAAAAGACGAGATATAAGGGGGCAATATCTTTATTCCGCCCTCGCGTCTTGCAAGGTCCCAGTCCTTTCCGTTTCCAAGATGGTCAAGCAGAGACTGATAGTTATTATGAGTAACTACGCCGATCTTTGAAATTCCGGAGTTTACCATGCTGGAAAGCGCAAAGTCGATAAGACGGTATCTGCCGCCGTAAGGCACGCTTCCAAGCGTTCTTTGCTTGGTCAGCTCGGGAATATTGTTATCGTGAATATTGGAAAATATAAGTCCTACTGCAGTCATGTCCGTTTCCTCCTTACATTTCCGAAATTATGGCGCCGTCTTCGATCTTGTCGCCGCTCTTTACGCGAACGCCCTCGCCAATCACCGTAATTCCCTTTGCAATTTCCTTTGCCGCGCCAACTACGGCACCTGCACCTATCTCAACGTCGGTATCGATTATGGAATAATTTACCGTTGCGCCTGCGGCGATATCGGTATCTCCCATAAGCACACTGTCTCTGACGATCGCTCCGCGTCCGACCTTTACTCCGGATCCAAGAACGCTGTTTATAACGGTTCCGTAGATCTCGCATCCGTCGGTCACGTAGCAATTCTCAATTTTAGCGCCGTCCGCAATGAACTGAGGTCCGCCCGAGCGATTCTTTGAGAATATTCTCCAATCGGGATCACCCAGATCAAGCACAGGCTCCTTGCCGATAAGGTCCATATTTGCTTCCCAAAGCGACGAAATGGTTCCAACGTCCTTCCAATAGCCCTCGAAGGGATAAGCCACCATCTTCTCGCCTGCGGCAAGCATTTTGGGGATAATATTCTTTCCAAAGTCATTTGAAGAGCTCTTGTCCTCCTCATCCTCACAAAGATACTTCTGGAGCTTATCCTTGTTGAATATGTAGATTCCCATAGATGCCTTTGTTGAATCGGGGTTCTTGGGCTTCTCGGAGAACTTATAGATAGTTCCGTCCTCATATGCGCTCATGATACCAAAGCGGCTTGCTTCCTCTATCGGCACGTCAATAACGGCAATGGTGCAATCCGCTCCCTTTTCCTTGTGGAAGCGAAGCATCTTGTCGTAATCCATTTTATAAATGTGGTCGCCCGAAAGAATAAGCACGTAATCGGGGTCGTATCTGTTGATAAACTGGAGATTCTGATAAATAGCGTTAGCCGTTCCCTTGTACCAATCCGCGCCCTTTTTGCCTTGATAAGGGGGCAGCACGCTGACTCCGCCGCTGATACGGTCAAGGTCCCAAGGCTGTCCGTTTCCTATGTACTCGTTGAGCACGAGGGGCTGGTACTGTGTAAGCACGCCAACGGTGTCTATTCCTGAGTTGATGCAGTTAGAAAGAGTAAAGTCGATTATACGGTACTTTCCTCCAAAGGGTACTGCGGGTTTTGCTGTTTTAGTGGTTAATGCGTAAAGTCTTGAGCCTTGTCCGCCGGCGAGCAGCATGGCTACACATTCTTTTTTCTTGAACATAAAACCTTCTCCTCAAATTTTATATTGTGTTGATTCGCCCGAAGCATGAATATAGCGGTTACAGGAATATCCCGTCACACAGAGTCCGCACGTCTTGCTTTCCCATTTTAAGAGGTTTCCCATCAATACCGCATATATATTAATTATATCATTATTTATACATCTTGTCAACCGATTTTTTGCTCAAATATGCCGACAAATGTATGCCGTTTCAGACATTTTTTGCCGAGTACCGCCAAAGACAAAAAGCTCCTCACAAAATGGCGCAAAAAAATTGTACGTTTGATGCAAGGCGCGCCCGTGTCCCACTTGACAAGCCCTTGTTTTTTTGTTATAATGTACGGTGTATATCTATGTGCGCCCAAAAGGAGTGCGGAAAGGAGCGGGACATGTCTACACGACTTGATATGATGATCGGAAACAAGGCTTTGTGCGATCGTATTTCCGAGGATATTGACCGAGATACGCTCGCCCACGCATACATCATAGAAGGTGCCAAGGGTAGCGGAAGGCGTACTCTCGCACACGCGATGATAGCCGCAATGGCTTGTGAAAAACGCGCCGGCAATGAGGCAACGCCCTGTAAAAAATGCACCGCATGCCGAAAGATATTTGAAAACAAATGTCCCGACGTTATGCACGTTTGTCTTGAAGACGATCGGGCAACAATGGGTGTTGAAGCGATAAGAGCCATAAAGGCGGACGTTTACACCGCGCCAAACGATCTTGACGTAAAGGCGTATATAATCGAGGATGCCGATCTTATGACGGTTCAGGCGCAAAACGCATTTCTTTTGCGGCTGGAATCTCCTCCGCCCTACGCTATATTCTTCCTCATATGCCAAAACTCAACGGCTTTGCTTGAAACGGTGCGCAGCCG
>JBGVJM010000050.1:0-43502 GCA_045129415.1 Eubacteriales bacterium | reverse complement strand
CAACGGAGGCGGTACGGCGTATACCGTAGCCTATGCGCTCAAATCGGGACGCGAGGTAATAAATCTTTTTGATGAAATATAATAAAAAACACGGAATTCAATCTTGAATTCCGTGTTTTCTTTATCGGGTGAGGCGCACCGTTACCTCGCCGCTTGATATCGCTTTTATTTCCTTTTCGCCGTCGGGCATTATCAAAAGCGCTCCGTCGTCACTGACACCGCACACGCGACCGCTCATTGCCTCCTCGTCCGCCCGCCAAAGGGTGACGCTTTTCCCGTCAAGCATAAATCTTTTCCTGTATTCCGCCATATATGACCTGTTTTTATGCTCCTTGGCATGCTCCAATATTTTTTTGCACGTTTGTATAACTATCTCGGCGCGTTTTTCGGGACAAAGCTCGCCAAGGCTCGTTGCAATATTGCAAAGCTCACATGGGAACTCGTTAGCTCCCACGTTTATGCCTATACCAACGGCAACGGCATACCCCAAGCTTACAGGAAGTCCTTCAACAAGTATGCCTGCGACCTTTTTATCCTTCAAATACAGGTCGTTTACCCACTTTATCGCTATTCTCTCATCCGTCGTGTCCTCTATCGAGGTCGCCGCGGCAACGGCAGTCGCCGTTGTGACGGTGACGGCAGAGCCGACGTCGTCGTGGGTAAAATACAACAGCGTCATATATATTCCGAGGTCGGAGCGAGAGATAAAATCTCTGCCGAGCCGTCCCCTGCCCGCCGACTGACTGCGCGCCAAAAATAACACAGGACTTGTGTCGGCGGCATCCGCGGCGTACCGCTTGGCTTCAAGATTGGTCGAGCCTATCTCATCATACGCCACCACCTTGACGCCGAGGTCGGAGAGCGCCCGCTCGGTCATATTCACAAAAGCATTAAAGTCCGTCATGGGCATCCTCCTTTGCACGACTCTTCCCGACCATTATATCATTCCGCATGCCTTTTGTCAACAAAGTTACATTTGTGATAAAAAGTTTTCAAAATGTACTTGATTTTTTCCTTGCTTCTTGCTATCATAGACAAGGATTAATAAAAGAACTATATTGAAAGGATTTAAAATGAGGAAAGCATCTGTTACCAAATATCTTATTTGCTGCATTTTATTGCTTGCGACCCTTATAGGTTGCCTTGCATCCTGCGGTACTAAGGAAAACGAGACAGGTTCTGAAACCGGAACCGGAACAACTGTCAAGGAGGATATTGATTTTACAACTCTTGACCTTGAGGAATACATGTCTCTTGACGAATCAATTTACAAAAACGCATCCGTCACCATAAGTGATATATACGAGATAACCGACGCAAACGTTGAAAAATATATAAAGGGCGTTCTTGAGCAGTTCAAGCAGCCCGTAAAAATAACCGACCGCCCCGTACAAAAGGGCGACACCGTTTATATCTACTATCAGGGACTCCTTGACGGCGTAGCCTTTGATGGTGGAACCCTGGCGGAGGACGGCAAAAATGCCCCCCACGCCCTCAAGATCGGCTCGGGAAGCTTTATCCCCGGCTTCGAGGACGGACTTATCGGCGTTATCCCCTCCGAAACGAGCAAGGAAAACCCCGCAAAGCTCAATCTTACCTTCCCCGAAAACTATCACAGTAAGGACCTTGCGGGAAAGTCCGTAGTATTTAACGTTTATATCAAATACATCTCCAACGAGACCTACGTTCCCGAATACACCAAGGAGACGATAACCGATATTATCGGCTTTAAGCCCGAGGGCGACGACGTGCTCGGTGAATTTGAGGACTATATCCGCTCGCTCTTAAAGGACGAGCAGAACGAGCAGGTGCTCGCCGAGCTGAGCAAGCTTTTGCTCGAGGGCGCAAAGATAAATTCATATCCCCAGGCAAGCGTTGACTATTGGTACGGCAGCTTCTGCAAGCAAATACAGGAAAACGTTGACTACTATGCTCAATACGGCTACAAAATATCCTTTGAGGAAATGGCAACTCAAATGCTTGGACTCAAGAGCGGTGGGGATTGGAAAAAGGCTCTCACCGAGCTTGCTCAAAACACCGTAAAGAGTAAAATGATATACTATTATATCGCGCAAAAAAATGATATCACCATTTCGGGTGAGGAGTTCGATAAAGAGGTCGAAGCTATCGTAAAATACGCCGAGGCGAACGGACAAAAGTACACAAAGGAAGAGGTCGTTGAAATGGTTGGCGAATTAGCCATCCGTGAGACCGCGATATTCGTAAAGGTCGATTCGCTTTTGATTGAGGGCTGTACCGTAAGCTTTAAAAAGTCGGAATCCAAATAAAACAATTATGGGCTTGGGATTTCCCGGGCCCTTTTTATAAAAACACGTAACACCCGAAATTTCATCTCATATATTGAAAAGGACGAAAAGTTATGCTATAATTTTAATATAGTCTTTATCCTACATAAAACAAGGAGGATTTCACGGTGTTTTACGAAATAAACGCAGACGAATTCGTATGCTCTCCCTTTAAGCTGATCGATAAGGATTGGGTGCTTATATGCGCGCCCGACAAAACCAAGGAATGCGGCGCTAACGCCATGACGGCAAGCTGGGCAGGACTCGGCGCGATATGGCACAAAAACGTTGCCACCATATACGTGCGTCCCCAAAGATATACGTTTGGACTCGTTGAGGAAAGCGACGAGGTTACTCTTTGCTTTTTAGGCGAGCAATACCGCGATGCCTTAAAGCTTTGCGGCACAAAATCGGGCAGAGATATGGACAAAATACCAGCATCCGGACTCTCCGTCGCCTTTGATGGCAATGCTCCCATGATAGAGCAATCCGACGCGGTGCTTGTGTGTAAAAAGGCATACTCCGACTATATAAAGGAAGAATGCTTTGACGATCCCGCGCATCTTAAAAATTATCCCAAAAAGGACTATCACAAGATGTATATCCTTGAAATAACGAAGATCCTTATAAAGAAATAATCTCCTAAAAAGGAAGGAAAAAGAAAATGAAGTTTATTATTGCATCGGATATACACGGAGACGAGGCGGGCTGCCGCGCCGTGCTTGAGCTTGCCGAGCGCGAAAAAGCGGATAAAATTTTACTGCTCGGTGATATTTTGTATCACGGCCCGCGCAACGATCTCCCCGACACTTACGCACCCAAAAAAGTTATCGAAATGCTCAACTCGGTTTCGGACAAGCTTATATGCGTCAGGGGCAACTGCGAGGCAGAGGTCGACCAGATGGTGCTTTGCTTCCCCGTTATGTCCGATACCGCCGTCGTATATGACGGTGAACGGGGCGTTCAGCTGTTTTTAACGCACGGTCACAAGCTTTCTCCCGACAATCTTCCTCCCCTTCAAAAGAATTCGCTGTTCCTCTCGGGACACACTCACATTCCGCGCTTTGAGGAGCGAGACGGAGTTATTTGTTTAAATCCCGGCTCGGTAAGCCTGCCAAAGGAGAACAATCCCAAAACCCTTGCCATATATGACCGCGGCGAGCTTCGCGTCGTTGATCTTGATGGAAACATCGTGCTTTACGGCTCCGCGCTGTGATTTTTAAGGCTCGTAACAGAAAATTTACATTTTTCCCCGTATCCCCTCTTGCAAAAAAACGAATTATATTATATAATTAAATGTAAAAATATGAAGAGACCGAGGATCCTGTGATTATTGATCGTCGGATCCGAGAAAAAACAATACTTTTGGAGGTATCAGATTATGGTAGTAGCCGGCGATTTTAAGAACGGTATTACATTTGAAATGGAAGGCAACGTATTTCAGGTTGTTGAATTCCAGCACGTAAAGCCCGGTAAGGGTGCAGCTTTCGTTCGCACGAAGCTTAAGAACGTTATCACCGGTGGTGTTATCGAGAAGTCCTTCTCCCCCACCGACAAGTTCGAGAACGCATACATCGAGAGAAAGGACATGCAGTACTCCTACAACGACGGAGATCTTTACTACTTCATGGACATGGAAACGTTCGATATGCTTCCTCTCAACTCCGATAAGCTTGGCGATGCGTTCAAGTTCGTTAAGGAAGAGATGATGTGCAAGATCATTTCCTACAAGGGCAACGTATTCGGCGTAGAGCCTCCCACGTTCGTTGAGCTCGAGGTTACCGACACCGATCCCGGCTTTGCAGGAAACACTGCAACCAACGCGCTTAAGCCCGCAACTCTTGAGACCGGAGCTATCGTTAAGGTTCCGCTCTTCATCAATGTTGGCGACGTTCTTAAGATAGACACTCGTACAGGCGAGTATCTCTCCCGCGCATAATTTACGATCATTAAACACAAACGGGAGATATATATATTCTCCCGTTTTGTCTTATATTAAGAAAGTGAGGATTTAAAAATGACACTTACCGAAAAGACTGCTTACATAAAGGGCCTTTGCGAAGGTCTTGAGTTTGACAAGAAGGATAGCGCTGAGGCAAAGATAATCAAGGCGCTTATCGACCTTTGCGACGATATGGCAAAGGAAATTGACGATATCGAGTGCGACATCGCTGACCTTGCAGATTACTGCGAGGAGCTTGACGAGGACCTTGGCGACGTTGAGGAGGTTCTTCTTGACGACGAGTGTGATTGCGATTGCGACTGCGATTGCGATTGTGAGGACTGCGAGTGCGATGGCGACTGCGACGAGTGCGAGCTTTGCGGCTGCTGCGAGGATTGCGACTGCGAGGATTATTACGAGATAATCTGCCCCTCTTGCGGCGAGACCGTTTGCTTTGACGAGGACATGGACTGTGAAAATCTTCTCTGCCCCGCATGCGGCAGCGAGATCGGCTCCATCGTTGACGACGAGGAATAATTGCAACAAACAAAAAGACCGAACCGCTAGGTTCGGTCTTTTTTTATTACTGCTCAAGCGCCATGAAGTGGGGACAAGGGATCTCCACGTTCTTCTTTGTGGGGCAAGCCCACTTGACTGCGTTCTTGATTATCTTCTGAACGTTTTTGTTCTGGAAAGAGGTGTTGGTCTCGTGGCCGGGCTGGAAATAGAAGATCTTTCCGTGTCCGCGTGTCCAGGTGCATCCGCTTCTGAACACCTCGCCGCCGTTGAACCAACCAAGGAATATGGTCTCCTCGGGATCGGGAATATCAAATCTCTCGCCGTACATCTCCTCGGGATCAAGCGCAAAGGTCTCATCAACACCCTCGGCAATGGGATGATTGGGCTTTATCGTCCAGATGCGCTCTCTCGCGCCGTCTCTCCACTTGAGATTGCAGGTCGTTCCCATAAGCTTTTTGAATATCTTGGAGTGGTGCGCAGAGTGAAGTCCTATAAAGCCCATTCCGCCAAGCACGTGACGGTAAACGCGATCCACTACCTCGTCGGGTACGCGGGGGTGAGCCATGTGTCCCCACCAGATTATAACGTCGATCTCGTCAAGAAGAGCATCGGTAATGCCGCACTCCTCGTCGTCAAGAGTTGCGGTTACAACCTCAATGTCGTCACTTCTTAAAAAGTTTGCGATATAGGTGTGAAGACCGCCCTCGTAAAGCTCGCATACTCTGGGATCTTCCTTTTCATGCACGTTTTCGTTCCAAACTAAAACCTTCATTATCTTTCTCCTTTGTATTTTGACTTAAGATTTATTTTTTCTTTTGATTTGTGCGTATTTGGGCTTCGCCTCATCCGCAGGTCTTGCGGAGACGTTCTTTTTGCCGCCCTTAGCATTTTGCTGAGGCTTTGCGCCCTTTTTTTGAGGCGCGGACCTCTTGCCGTCGTTCCTTTTGTCGCCGTCTTTTGTTCTCGCGGCATTATTTTTAGCTCGCGGCTTTGATTTTTTGGGATAATCTCCACGTCCGTGCTGCTCGGGGCGCACGAGGCACTCTTCGCCGTAGCCGATAAGGTCTTCCCTGCCCGCAAGTCTCAACGCCTCGCGCACCAGGGGCGCATTGTCGGGTCTGTTATACTGCAAAAGCGCGCGCTGAAGCTGCTTTTCGTGATAATCGGTCACCACGTGCACGGGCTTCATGTCAAGCGGATTTATGCCTGTATAATACATAACCGTGGATGCCGTTCCCGGTGTGGGATAATAGTCCTGAACCTGCTCGGGAGCATATTTGTCGCGCTTTAAGCACAAGGCAAGCTCTATCGCATCCTCAAGCGTTGAGCCGGGATGACTGGACATAAGATAGGGGACAAGATACTGCTCCTTGCCGATGCTTTTCGTTATTTCAAAGAACTTCTTGCGGAAGGACTGATAAACGGTAAAGTCGGGCTTGCCCATACAGCGAAGCACGGGCGAAGAACAGTGCTCGGGCGCTACCTTTAACTGTCCTGACACGTTGTCGGCAACAAGCTTTCTGAAGAAAGCATCGTTTTTATCAAGCATAAGATAGTCAAATCTTATTCCCGAACGGATAAACACCTTCTTGACTTTTGGCAGCTTTTCTATCTCACCTATAAGGTGCATATATTCGGTGTGGTCCACCTCAATATTTTTACAAGGCGTGGGTGCCAAGCACTTGCGCGAGGGACAAACTCCGTCACTCAGCTGCTTTTTGCAGGACGGATAGCGGAAGTTGGCTGTTGGTCCGCCAACGTCGTGTATGTATCCCTTAAAGTCGGGCATCTCGGTAATTATCTTGGCTTCATCTATAACGCTCTTTTCACTTCTTGAGCGCACGGTGCGTCCTTGGTGGAACGCCAAAGCACAAAAATTGCATGCACCAAAGCAGCCTCTGTTGTGCGTTACCGAGAATTTGACCTCTTCAATTGCAGGAACTCCGCCCTCGGACTCATAGCTTGGATGATATGCTCTCGCATAGGGCAAGGCATAGACTCGGTCAAGCTCCTCGCGTTCAAGCGGCGGCATAGGTGGGTTTTGCACCAGCATCTTACCGTCGTAAAGCTCGCAAATGGCGCGGCCGTTTATGGAATCCTGATTTTTATACTGCACGCCGAACGCCTCGGCATATTTTCTCTTATCCGTTTTAAGCTCGTTGTAATCAAAGGTTGCCGCTACCGGATAATTGACCTTGTCACCCTCGGCACAAAGATACACCGTGCCGCGCACGTCGCGTATCTTTTTTACGGGTATGCCACGATCCAGAAGCTCGGCTATGCGCGCAAGTATCTTTTCTCCCATTCCGTACGTCAGTATATCGGCGCGGCTGTCCACGAGTATGGAACGGCGAACCTTATTATCCCAATAATCGTAGTGGGCAAAGCGGCGCAAGGATGCCTCAAGTCCGCCTAAGATTATCGGAACGTCTCCGTAAGCCTCGCGAATTCGGTTTGAATAAACTATACACGCGCGGTCGGGACGCTTGCCCATCTTACCGCCCGCCGAATAATAATCGTACGTGCGCTTTTTCTTGGCGGCGGTGTAATGCGCGACCATTGAGTCAATGTTTCCCGCGCTTACGAGAAAGGCAAGACGTGGCCTGCCAAAGCGCTTGAAGTCCTCGCAAGACTTGTAGTCCGGCTGGGAAAGAAAAGCCACCTTAAAGCCCATGTCCTCAAGCACGCGGCATATTATTGCCGCGCCAAAGGAGGGATGGTCCACGTAGGCATCACCCGACACGTATACAAAATCCGCTTCACTCCAGCCGCGCGCGGTCATTTCCTCTTTCGTTGTGGGAAAGAATTTGCTTGTTTCCTTCATTTATATATCCCTTTTAATATGTATCCCTTAAAAATCATCAAGCCTTATCGGCTTCTCTTTTTTCTCGTCTTTTTTATGCCGAATATACGGCGAAGTATGGGAGAGAGCAAGGACGGCGAGCGTACTACTACGATCTTCATAAAAGTGACCTCCAAATAAAGAATTCACTTTTATTATATGCCCATCCTCAAAACAATGTCATTTATCTCTCGACTCAATGATAAGCACCGAGCCGCGCCCCACCTCGATAAGCGCGCAATTCTTTTCTATCTCGTTGGAAACGGCATATTGGAGGCCGCGCAATATATCCTTTTTAACCAAGGGATATTCTCCACCCTGCACCGTAACCCTTTTTACTCTTTTATCAAGAGCTATAACCGAAAAATATTTATATCCCTCGCGCACGAGTATCACTCCGCTATCGCGCAAAAAGCGCACGCGATTGTGACCGTTGACTATGTGCGCGGGTATTTTTTTGTCCCATAAGTCCTCAAGTATGCAAACGAGCGATAGCGTGTGGTCAAATCTACCGTCCGTGCTGGCTATGACGACTATGTCGTCCGCGCCGCGCGATATAGCGGTATTTACGGCAAGCTGTGCGTCCGTCTCGTTCTTTTTTGCGGGCACGCGGACTATCTCGTCAACGTCTCCGGGAACATTTCCTAGTGAATCAAAATCGCCCACAAGAACGTTTATATGTGCGCCCATTTTCTTTGCATTTTCATATCCGCCGTCCGCACATATCACCAAGTCCTGTGCCTCGGGCTTTTCCGTTATCTTATCGGCGTATATCTCACCGCCGCAAAATACGAATGCTCTCATATTCTCTCTCCTGTGGTCATTTGTCCCACTTGTGCTTGGTTTTAAGTATATCGTAAAGCGACACGTAGCTATCGTGTCGGCTTTTGGGTATTTCGCCGCTTTGCACTGCCGAGGTTACAGCACAGCCCTGCTCCTTGGTGTGCGTACACTTGGTGTATCGGCACTGTCCTATGCGCTCATTTATCTCGGGGAAAGCCATAGGCAGCTCCTCAAGTGAGAAAAAGTCAAAGCGCTCGAAATCCAGCATGGAAAAGCCGGGTGTATCGGCAAAGGTTATTCCGTTTTCTATGGAATAGAGCGTTACCGCCCTTGTGGTGTGTCTTCCCCTTTCGGTCTTGCGGCTGACCTCGCCCATATCAAGCTTGAGCGTTGGGAACAAAGCATTCATAAGCGTTGATTTTCCAACGCCCGATGCTCCCGCCATTGCCGCGGTCTTACCCACAAGATAGTCGTTCACAAATGCTCTTATCTCGTCAATTCCTTCTCCCGTAACGCAGGAAAGCACGAACACCTTGTAGCCTACCCTTTCGTATATCTCCTTGAGCTCTGCCGCGCGCTCGCGATCAAGCTCGCACTTCTCAATTACGATTATAGGCTCTATGTCGTTGTGATCAAGGATAGCCGTCAGCTTGTCCGTCATATCGGGCATTGGCGCGGGATGCGCCGAAGCCATTGCCACAAAAACGCAATCTATATTGGCAACGGGCGGTCTTATGAGCCAATTTTTTCTTGGCTCTATGGCATCAATCACCGCGTTACCCTCGCCCATGGACGTGTCCACCGTAACGTAGTCACCTACCAAGGGCTGCATATTCTGATGTCTGAACGCGCCCCTTGCGCGACAATAAACGTCACGTACCTCGCCGCACTCAACCGTGCGCACGGTGTACAGTCCGCCTACGCTTTGCATTATCCTTCCGTTTTTCTTCAAGTCCATATCTCTCCGTTTACCAAAGTCCAAAGTGCCACCAAGGCTTATCGCCTTCACGGTCACCGTTATTTTCCGTTTGCTCCCCGTCATCGCCGCCAACGACAAGATCTATGCGTGTCCCGTTCTTAACGTAAATTCCCTCTCGTAAGCTTTGAGCCGTTATTTTTCCGGACTGTGCGGCGTTTCCGCTTTCGTCCTTTATTTCTCCAAGCTTGAGTCCCACGCCGAGAAGCTCAATGCACGCCTCGTCCACACTCATTCCAACAAGGCTTGGCACCCTCACGGACGCCTTTACCCTGCCTTTTGCGACGTACATTACCACGCGGTCGCCGTCACGTATCTCCGCATTCTCGGGCGGCTCTGTTGAAATTACCGTTCCCGCCTTTTCTTCCGTATCAAAAATCGGCATTACGACAACGTCCGCACCTATCTCGCGCAGGCTTATCGCCGCCTGTACGTACGGCATGCCTGTGGTCTTGGGTATTTTGTTTGTCTTTTTGCCAAGACTTACCGTGACCTTTATTTCAAGCCTTGAGCCGCTTTTGACCCTTCTGATACTGTTCGGCGGGGGCGACTGCGCGGCGATCTTACCCCGTGCCAACTCGTCCGAATACTCGTATTCGGGAATGATTTCGAATCCGTCGCCTTCGTTGACGTCGCTCCATAGCTTACCGATAAGGCGCGGAACAGTAACCGTTTGCGTATCCGTCCTTCGCGGCGCGAAATAATACGTCAACACACAAAATCCCAGTGCCGCCGCAAGCGTTACGCCGCACAATGCTACTATGGCAAGTCTTTTTATTGATTTGTTTTGTTTTTTATCTTTTCTTTTCACGCAAGCACCTCAAGTTTTTTATGTAGTGCTTGCAGGCGTCAATCACTCGTCGCTCTCCTCTTTTGAGTCCTCGCGACGAAGCTGACCGCAGGACGCGTTTATGTCCGAGCCGAGAGTACGGCGCACCGTTGCTCTGATGCCGCGCTTTTCAAGTGTTGCCGCAAAGGCTCTTACCGCCGCCATATCGGTGGGCTTAAATCCGCTTTCCTCAACCTCGTTTACGGGAATAAGGTTGACGTGTATAGGCATTGTATCCCTCTCGGTGCGCAACGCCCTGTTGAGCGTTGTGGCAAGATGCTCCGCGCCGCCGATAGAATCGTTTTTGCCCGAAATAAGCGTATATTCAAAGGAAATTCTTCGTCCCGTGCTTGCGTAATAGCTCTTGCACGCCGCAAGAAGCTCCGAGACTCCCCAGCGGCGATTTACGGGCATTATCTCGCTTCTGTCCTCGTCACGCGAGGAGTGCAAGGAGATAGATAGTGTTATGGGCATATCGAGCTTGGCAAGGTCGTATATCCTCGGCACAATGCCGCAGGTGGACACCGAAATGTGTCTATAGCCTATGTTTATTCCGTCCTCGCGATTGACGAGGTGTAGAAATTTGACTGTGTTATCGTAATTATCAAGCGGCTCGCCGATACCCATCATAACTATATTGGAGATGCGAACGCCAAGGTCTCGCTGTGCCGCGATGACTTGTCCCAAAATCTCTCCCGCACAAAGATCGCGAACCCTGCCCGCAAGCGTGGACGCGCAGAATTTACATCCCATTCTGCATCCCACCTGCGACGACACACAAATAGTATGCCCGTGCTTGTATTCCATTACAACCGACTCTATGCAGTTGCCGTCACTAAGCTCAAATAAATATTTAACTGTGCCGTCAATTTTTGACACAAGCTTGCGCTTGACACGCGGCAAAGAGCAATCAAGCCTGCCTTCAAGCTTTTGCTTTGTCACCTTGCCAACGTTGGTCATCTCGCAAAGCGTTATTCCCTTATGAAGCTGGGTAAATATTTGCTGTGCACGATAGCTCGGCTCGCCAAGCTCCGCCATGAGCTCCTTTAGCTCCTCGGGAGTGTATGATAAAATGTTTTCCATATATTTTCTTTCTTTATTTTGACGCTACGCGTCTCATTTTTGCTATAAAAAATCCGTCCGTTCCGTCGGTATCGGGCGCTAGCGACAGCATTCCGTCAGTGCTTTTTCTCGCACCGACCGAAAATTCCTCACGTGTGAACTCGGGATGTGCCGAGAGAAATTTTTCAACGTTACGCTCGTTTTCCTCGGGAAGCACCGTGCAGGTGGAATAGACCAGCACACCACCCTCCTTGACGTATTTTGCGCCGCCCTCAAGTATATCGTACTGAATTTCGGGGAGTCTTACAAAATCCGCCAAATCCTTGTATCTTATCTCGGGCTTTTTTGCCATCACGCCAAGTCCCGAACAGGGCACGTCGCAAAGCACGCGGTCGGCACTGCCGATCAAAGCCTCGTCGGGCTTTCGTCCGTCTCGCTCGGCAACACTGATAATGCTTATGCCAAGCCTCTCGGCGCTCTTTTCTATGAGTGACAGCTTGCTCTTGTGAAGGTCAAAGCTATATATCTCGCCTTCGTTTTGCATATTTATCGCCGCACCGAAGGATTTTGAGCCTGGGCATGCGCAGCAATCTATAACGCGTTCCCCCGCACGGGCACCGAGTGCTTCAACAGAGGTCTGCGATGCCTCGTCCTGAACAAAGAAATATCCCTCTTCAAATCCCGGTAATGCCGAAAAGCTTACGGGCGGCAGCAATATCGCGTTTTCAAGATTTTCCGAAAGCCTATACGCTATTCCGCGCTCATCAAGCAAGCCCGCATACTGCCGGCGGCTTATTTTAAGCGTGTTTACGCGCAAGATGAGCATAGGCGCGCCGTTAAATATCTCAAATATCCTCTCGGTGCGCTCAACTCCGTATATTTCGGTGAATCTTTTGCACAGTGCCTGAGGCATCGAATATTTGACGGACAGGTATTTCTCCTCTCCGTCCTCTCTTGAAGGAAGCAGGGCTTCAAGTCCTTTTCCCTTTCTCGCTCTTTGCAACGAGCGCAATATCGCGTTTACAAAGCCGCGACTGCGCCTTGGTGCCATCTCGACCGTTTCGTTTATCGCGGCAAAATCGGGCACCTTGTCCAAAAACAGCATTTGATAAGCTCCGATTCGCAATAGAGTGCGCGTGTCGGAGTCTATCGCTTGGGGATCTTTGGCAAGACGGTCTATTACGTAATCAAGCGTTATTCTTCTCTCGGTAACGCCCATAACGATCACGGTAAGCAATCCTCTGTCCGCCTCGGACAGCTCATAGCGACGAAGCGCGTTGTCTATTGCAATATTTGAATACGTAGCATCGTTTTTGGCATCCTTGAGTATTTTGTATGCCAATTCTCTTGCGCCCATAAAGCCGTCCTCCTATCTTATTTTCTCTTAAAATCCGATTTTTATTTCAAAATATCGCCACAGCCGATCTTTCTTCCGCGGACGAAGTCCGCCGCGCTCATTTTTCCCTTGCCCTCGGGCACGACTGTCAAAAGTGAAAGCGTACCCTTGCCGCAAGCAACCTTTATGTCCTCGCCGACGTAGATAACCGTGCCGGCAGGCACCGTATGGTCTCCGTCAAGGTCAAAAACGCGGCTCTTTACCACCTTTAAAAGCTTTCCGTCGGGTGTGTGCGTGAAGCACAACGGAATGGGCGAAAGACCTCTTATCACATCGTGCAGCTCCTTTGCCGAGCGTGAAAAATCGAGCTCGCAATCGCTCTTTTCTATCTTTGCGGCATAGGTCGCAAGGCTGTGGTCCTGCACCTCGGGAGTTATTTCTCCGCGTTCAAGTCCGCCAAGCGTTTTTACGAGCAGCTCCGCGCCGACCGACGCAAGCCTATCGTGTATATCCTCAAAATTATCGTCCTCGCCGATCTCAACCTCTGCCTTGAGCAGCATGTCGCCCGTATCAAGTCCCGCCGCCATGAGCATGGTCGTAATTCCCGTCTTTTGCTTACCCTCAATTATGGCTCTTTGCATGGGCGCGGCTCCTCTGTATTCGGGGAGCAACGAGCCGTGTACGTTCACGCAGCCGTATTTGGGATATTCAATCACCGATACGGGCAATATTTTACCGTATGCAACAACGACTATGACCTCGGGGTCAAGGTCGGATAAAAGCGATGCGAATGCCTCGTCACGAAGCGTTGCGGGCTGATAGACACAAAGTCCCTGAGACTCAGCATAAGCCTTGACGGGCGTGGGCATAAGGTGATGTCCTCTGCCGCGCGGCTTGTCGGGCTGCGATAAAACTCCCACGATATCGTATCCGCTATCAACCAACGCCTTGAGCGTGGGAACGGCGAAATCGGGTGTTCCCATAAATAAAACCTTCATATCAATCCATGAGCTCCTCTATCTCGTCCTTTGTAAGCATTCTGTCGGCAACGTCGGGGTAAAGCTTGCCATCAAGGTGGTCAAGCTCGTGGCAGAAGCAACGCGCCAAAAGGTCCTCGCCCTCGTATTCCACGGTCTCTCCGTGACGGTTGAGCGCGCGCACCCTTACCTTCATAGGTCTTGTAACTATGCCCCACTGACCGGGGAGCGAAAGACAGCCCTCAAGCCCCTCATTAGTGCCCGAACGCGAAATTATTTCGGGATTTATAAGCTCGATAACTTGCCCCTCCTCAACCTCTATGACAACTATCCTGCGCAAAATTCCGACCTGAGGCGCGGCAAGACCAACACCGTTGGCATCTCTCATCGTCTCTATCATGTCGTCAAGAAGCTGATGTGTTCTGGGTGTTATTTTGTCAACGGGACGGCACGTTTTGCGAAGCGTTTCGTCCCCGATCTTTACTATATTAAGCTTTGCCATTGCAGTTTCCTTTCTTTTTGGTAAATTACAGTCCCGTAGGATTGAAGTTTATCGAAATAGCGCTTCTGCTTCTGTTGTTCTGACCGAAATCGGTAAGCAATCTCGAAAACAGCTCTCTACTTCTCTTGTTGAGCTTGCATTTTACCACTATTCTCATTCTATATTTGCCCTCGACCTTGTAAACGGGTGCTTCAAAGGGCCCGAACACCACCATCGGCGTATCGGTAAACTCGGTTCCGAGCAGCTTATTAAGTCCCTCGCGTACCGCCGCCGCGCTCATCAGCGCAACATTTTCCTCGGCGCAGATCACGTTTATCAGCGCAATATCACAATATGGCGGAAACACCAAAAGACGGCGCAATTTTATCTCTGACTCGTAAAACGACTCATAATCCTGCTTACAAGCCAGCCTTATGGTGTCGTTATCGGGGTTAGCCGTCTGAATAACGGCAACTCCCTTCTTTTCGGCACGTCCGGCTCTTCCTATGACCTGCGTAAGCATTGAAAAGGTGCGCTCGTTAGCGTGATAATCGTCCATATATATGGACATATCGGCAAGCAACACTCCAACCAGCGTAACGCTCGGAAAATCGTGTCCCTTGGTTACCATTTGTGTTCCCAAAAGCACGTCGCCCTCTCCGCGCCTGAACTTGTCAAGTATCTCGCTCGTCGAGTTCTTTTCCGCGGTGCTGTCGGCATCCATGCGAAGAATTTTCTTGTCGGGCAAAAGCTCCATAAGCTCCTGCTCTATTCTTTGCGTTCCGAAGCCCGTTTTTACAAGATGCTCCGAGCCGCAGGACGCACATACGCGCGGTACCGCCTCCTTGTGTCCGCACTGGTGGCAGAACAAGAAGCCGTCGGTAAACGAGCCGCGGCGCGTGTGGAAATTCAACGATATAGAGCAGTTGGGACACGTGACCGTCTCTCCGCAGCTCTTACATCCCACGCTGGTGTTATATCCGCGTCTGTTGAGGAAGAGCACCGCCTGCTCGCCCCTTCCCGTAACCTCGCGAAGCTCCTCCTTGAGCATCGTTCCAAGTGGCGACAAATTTCCAAAGCTTGCCGCCTCTCGGCGCATGTCGTATATTTTTACCTCGGGCAAGGTGGCTTGTCCGAAGCGCTCGGTAAGCTTTAACAGCTTGTATTTGCCCTCTTTCGCCTTTGTATAGCTTTCAAGCGACGGAGTCGCCGAAGAAAGCAACAAAACAGCATTGTTTTTCGCGCATCTGAATCGCGCTATATCTCTTGCATGATATTTTGGCGAGGTATCCGACTTGTACGTGGATTCATGCTCCTCGTCTATAACTATAAGTCCGAGATCCTGAACGGGAGAAAAGACTGCCGAGCGCGTTCCTATAACCACTCTCGCCGCTCCCGATCTTATTCTTGCATAAGAATCCGCGCGTTCTCCCGCGGAAAGTCCCGAATGCACCACCGCGATGGTATCCTTGTAAAGCGCGGAGAATATTTGTATCGTTCTGGGCGTCAGCGCTATCTCGGGAAGCAGCATTATAACTCCGCGGCCCCCGGCCAAAGCCTCGTCTATGGCACTTATTATTACACCCGTTTTTCCGCTTCCCGTTACTCCGAACAGTAGCGCGGCTGCGGGCTCGCCTCGGCAAAGCAGCTCCTTTATATTGTCCGACGCGTTTTGTTGCTCATCATTGAGCTTGTATTTAGGCACAACGATGCCGTCGTCAAGCTTATACGGATCACGCCACACGCGGCGTTGCTCCTCGCTTACAAGTCCCTTCTCCACGAGTGCCTTTATTTGCGTTGTGGTCGCCTCAGCCTTGAGACAAAGATCATCCGAAAAGACCGCCGAGTCCGAGTTCATCAGCTCTCCGAGTATCGCCTTGTGCTTTTGTGAGCGCAGCTTTACGGTGTGCGCTCCGTCAATTATGCGTTGACACTCATCGCGTGTGATCGCAAGCGAATAATACCTTTCAACTGCCGCCTGAACCGAAGCGCTCGCGACAACGTTTTTCTTTATATATCCCTTGTCGCAAAGCTTTTTAAGTGAGCTCTCGGACCCTTCCCCGAATTTTGCCTTTACCGCGCCCGAGGTGCGCTTTGCCGCCGCTATGAAATCGTACACGAAAAGGTCCGCCGGGCTTAAGCTTGAGCCGCCCGAGGGCAATGCCTTGTCGGTCGCCGTATAAAACTCGGAAAGCTTGCCAAGCACGGATGCGGGCACGGCACATCTGACCGCCTCGCCCACGGTGCAAAGATATTGCTCCTTCATATAGGCACAAAGCTCCAATATTTCGACGTCAAGCGGCGCTCTGTCCGAAAGCACGCCTTCAATGGGCTTTACGTCGCCGTAATCGGGGCAATGATGAAGCCTTGATACCACGGCTATCTGCTTGCGGTTTCCCCTGCCGAAGGGCACGGTTACAAAGCATCCCACACACACCTCATCACGAAGCGCGATCGGTATAAAATAATCGTATTCGACGTCAATGCAATACGGATTGTCCAGCAGATAAACCGCTGCATATTCAAATTTTTGGTCCGCGCCTGCGCTCATCTGCCGCACCTCCTTACATAAAAGCATTATTGTTGATAATTCGTTGCCATAAAACCGCATAGGCGCCGCCCATCATAAATGGACCGCGCCGCAGCAATATTATTTATCAGTTTTCCTCGTCCTTGTCGTCCTCGGCGAACATTTTCTTGAAGTCGATAGGCTCCTCAGTCTTGTCCTCCTCAACGTTCTCGCTGGGACGAACATAGCCCTCGGGACGTCTCACTATCTCGTACTCGCCATCGTGGATGCGTCTTATAGCCGTCTTAACAGCCTTTTCATCACGAAGCTCCTTGCTTATCAAGGTGTTGATGGGCTTGTCGGTTTCCTTATTGCCCGTCTGCGCCTTTTCGGCTTCCTCGCGCTGCTTTACATACTCGTCGGTAACGATGCGCGCGCATCTTGCGGTTGCAAGCGAAAGCTCGTATCTGTTGAATTCACCCTTGGTAAGTTCTCCTATTGTTGGATAAAGCATATTATTCCTCCTACGCTTATGCGTTATTTTCCTTTTGGTTGATTATTCTTCTTCCCCGTCGTCGGCTCCGCCTTCAACGAGTCTGTTCGCGATGGTTTCCGCCTGAAGCGCGGACAGTATTATGTGATCCGAGTCGGTAATGATAACGGCTCTCGTCTTTCGTCCGCAGCTGACGTCTATTACACGGCCTGCGTCCTTTGCGTCCTGTATCATTCTCTTTATGGGAGCGGAATCGGGGCTTGTGAGCGTGATTATTCTATCCGCAGCTATCAAATTTCCGTAACCTACGTTGATAAATCTCATCTTCGGCCTCCTTACTCGATATTCTGGATCTGCTCGCGTATCTTTTCGATCTCGGTCTTGCACTCAACCACAAGGTGAGCAATTCCCGAATTCTGACACTTTGAACCTATGGTGTTGACCTCTCTGTTCATTTCCTGAATAAGAAAATCAAGGCTTCTTCCCACGGGCTCGTCCGCCTTCGTGTAGTTATAAAATGCAACGAAATGCGACTTGAGTCTTACTATCTCCTCGTCTATTGCCGCGCGGTCCGCATAAATTGCGCACTCGGTCAATATACGGTTTTCGTCAATGGTTATGTTGTTATCGGCAAGAGCCTGACGGAGCTTTTCCTCAAGACGCTTTTTATATCCGCCGATATCGTCACCCGAGCGACGTTCGATGTCAGAAACAACTTCTTTTATATGCTCCACCTTTGCCGAAAGGTCGTTTTGTATGCGCTCGCCCTCTTGTCTTCTTGCCTCTATGAATTTTTCCGCCGCTGCGTCAAGCACCGAGCAAAGGTCAGCCCACTCGGCTTCCATATCAGCTTCCGCTTTTTTAGTGACGAAAACTTCCTTATCATGCGCTACCTGCATAACGGTTATCTCGCCGTCAAGCGCAAAGCGCTGCTTCAATTCACGCAAAGCCGCTATATACTTTTCGGCGTAAGCTTCGTTTACGGTTATCTCGCCGCCGTCATCCTCAAACTCAACGAAGATTCCAACGTCTACCTTGCCGCGAGAAATTCCCACTTCCTGCAATCTTTGCTTTATTCTCTGCTCAAGCGGAGCATAAAGGTGCGGCATTCTTACCTGACAGTCAAAATATCGGTTGTTAACGGACTTTATCTCAACGGTAATATCCTTTCCGCCGACAGTCCTGCGCTCTCTTCCGAAAGCCGTCATACTTCTAAGCATAATTTGATTCCTTATATGTTTATTACTATCTAAAATATACGCATATATATTTATTTTAATATATTTCACAACCTTTGTCAATACTTTTAGGCGAGAATTCCTCGCCTTTTTTGACCAAAAAAGAGTTGCCAGGCCTTTTGATACAAGGCTTGGCAACATTTGACTTTTTATTGCTTTTTTCTCGTAAATACGAACAGCTTGCTGAAGATATAATTGCACACGATAACGATGATCGCCGCGATCACCTTGGCTCCGATCTCGCAAAGATTCCACTCCTTGCCCAAAAGCTCAACTCTGGTAAGTGCGGGCAAAAGCGCCGCCGCGCCCATCGCCGCAAACAAGGTGACAAGGTAATCCACAAAAAAGGTTATTACTCGTCCGCCCGAAAACTTTACCAGCTGAACACCCACCGATACGCTCTTGTCGGCATCGGTAAATACCCATTTTCGATTTGTAAAAAAGGCAAACAGCACAGCCGCAACCCACTGAACCACCTGTGCCACGGTATATCCCGCGATATAGGTAGCACTCGCCGTGTCGTCCACGGGCAACGAGAATATTCCCTTCCACGCCCAAAGCACGGCGAAATACACCGCCCAGCCCACAAGCGTGGTCATAACTCCAAACACGAGATACATCACTATCTCGCGATACTTATTTAATAATTCCTTTATTTTTGACATCATGCGATCTTCCAATCCGTCAGCCTATCTTAAAGGTCGTTCCCGTGCGGTCGTCAATAAGCGTCACGCCCTTGTTAGCGAGATACTGACGAATGCGGTCCGCCTCGGCAAAGTTCTTTTCCTTCTTTGCCTGCTTTCTCTTTTCGATAAGGTCAAGCACCTCAACGACGAGCGGATCGCTCATATCGTATTCGGGAGCTGCCGCCGCCTTTTTCTCCTCCTCGGCACGTGCCGCTCTTACCTTGCTTGCCGCCTCTATGAGACCAACCGACAAAACGCGGTCAAAGTCGGCTATGAGCGCAAGCTTGGTAGCGCCGTTGGTTCTCAATTTCAGCACATCGTAAAGTGCGGTAACCGCAAGCGCGGTGTTAAGGTCGTTATCAAGCGCATCGGTGAACTTCTTTTTACCATCGTTAAAGGCTACCTCGTCCACAGCACCGTCCTTTTCATCAAGCTGTGATATGCGCGCTACGAGCTTGTTATATGACGTTACCGCGTTGTCAAGGTTTTCATAAGAGAAAACAAGCGACTTGCGATAGTGAGACTGCAAGCAGAAGAATCTGTATGCCAAAGGATCATATCCACGGCTCTCAAGCAACGAAACCGTCAAAAACTCGCCGCTCGACTTTGACATCTTACCGCTATTGGTGTTAAGATGATAAACGTGGAACCAATAATTGCACCACTTGTGTCCAAGATATGCTTCGGACTGCGCTATCTCGTTGGTGTGATGGGGGAACTGGTTGTCAATTCCGCCGCAGTGAATATCAAGATATTCACCAAGATACTTCATGGATATTCCCGAGCACTCAATGTGCCAGCCGGGATATCCTACGCCCCAGGGAGACTCCCACTTGAGCTCCTGGTCGTCAAACTTGGACTTGGTAAACCAAAGCACGAAATCCGCCTTGTTCTTCTTGTTGTCGTCACCCTCAACGCCCTCGCGAACGCCGACCTCAAGATCGTCCTCGGTAAAGTCGTGGAAAACGTAATATTCCTTGAGCTTTGAGGTGTCAAAGTAAACGTTGTCGCCTGCCTCGTATGCAAAGCCCTTGTCAAGAAGTCCCTGTACAAGTGCGATAAACTCGGCGATACATCCTGTTGCGGGCTGTACCGTTTTGGGTGTCTTTATATTAAGCTTTGCGCAATCTGCAAAGAAAGCATCGGTGTAATACTGAGCTATCTGCATTACCGTCTTTTTTTCTCTCTTTGCGCCCTTGAGCATCTTGTCCTCACCCGTGTCACCGTCGCTGGACAGGTGTCCTACGTCGGTTATATTCATAACACGGTTTACCTCGTAGCCCGAGTATGACAAATACTTTTCAAGCACGTCCTCCATAATATATGTGCGCAAATTTCCTATGTGCGCATAGTGATAAACGGTAGGTCCGCAGGTGTACATGCTGACCTTTCCCGCCTCGCGAGGCACAAATTCTTCTCTTTTTCTGGTTGCGGAATTGTAAAGTAACATATCTATCTCCGTTTCATTATAAACGCGTCCGCCCGAAATCGGGCTCACTTTTCATTATATCAAACACATGCGCGGTTGTCAATCAATAAACGTGCGATTATTTGATCTTTCTGCACTCAATATAGTATCTTTTGTCGTGCGCATGTCCCATTGAAAAGGTCTTTCGCGGCAATGCGCCGTCAAGGATCACCGTTTTGAACAGCATATCCTTGCTCATGCCGTCAAAAAGTATTCCCACGGTGTCATCTCTTTGGCAAAGCGCCCTTACGCTGTCTTCTCCGTGAACGTAATCTATCTCTATTCCGTTCTCCGCCACGTAGCCGTCAAGAAAGTCCTGCAACGTTCCAACCGCAAGCTGAGCGGATGGATTTTCACAGCAAAGCGTTGTCTCTCCGCCATTCCATACCAGCTTAAACTCCTGCGCCGAGGCATCTCCGCAAAGACCGTCAAGGTGTTTTTTAAGGTCGCGAGCAAATTTTTCGGCATTCACGCCGAACAAAACCCTGTATATCGGCTCAAAGTCAAGCGCCGCATCGTGAAGATTGACCATCTCGCAAAGCGCGTATCTTGCGGGGTGATTTTTTGCCGCCGCCTCGCCCATCTCGGACTTTATCTCCTCATACAACGACTTTGCCGTTGCGAGCGAATGGTTTCCGTCGCCTATGGCAAAGAGCAACGGCTCCGCCGAAACACCGTATTTTTTATTCATTTCTTCGCACGTTGCAAGTACGGAAAGTGCATTATTTATTGCGCCAACATCTGCCTTGTCCACAAAATATCCATGCGCGTGACCGCCGCCGCCCATAAGCTCAAGGTCGTAGGCTTTTTTATACTCACCCGACTTTTTGGCTATCGGCTCTATGACCGTGCAGTCGGGGTCGTCAATAAGCATCATTATATGCGGAAGCTCAATGGGCGCACCTCTTCTCACTCTCAATCTGGGCGGAATTCGGTCAAGCACCGTTCCCTCGGTCGCTCTGACAAGAGTCTTCGAGCCTTTATGAAAATCATATTCCTCAAGGTCGATCGCTCCAACGATTCCACGACGGATGCGTCCGTCCGCCTGCTCTCTTTCAAGGTATATCATGGCGTCCAAGGAAAGCTCGATCGCGCCCATATCAAGATACTCCCTCATTCGTGCGTTGATCTTGGGAACAAGCGCGTCGGTCTTGTCTAAAAACGCCTCGGGAAGTATGAGATGCAGCGTTGAGGGTGCATCCTTTACGTAGTCGTAAAGTCCGTTCCAATATTCATGCTCGCTGGTATACTGGTCGCAGGCAACACACGCCCATTTGTCAAGGTCGACCTTATCCCTTTCGGGAAGATATATATCCGCGGAATACAGATAAGCTTTCATTGCGCCCTCCATTTTTAATATTAAATTTATTCTAACATATTATCCCCGTTTCGTCAAGGAGTTTTTCTTTTGTCAAAACGACTTTAAGGCTCGTCTCGTGCCATTCCCTCTTTTGTGGCTTCGCCACACTCTTTTATGTGTCTTGACTCTTGACAAGTCGGCTTGTTTTTCATATAATATGTATATATTGTTGTTTTTTGACACATCGGGGCGAAATCGCTCCGAGGATTGAAGAATGGAGATATTATTATATGAGTCTTAAGGTCGTTAAATTCGGCGGCTCTTCCTTGGCGGATGCGGAGCATTTCAGACAGGTCGCATCCATAGTCAAGTCAGACAAAGACCGCCGCTACGTTATTCCCTCGGCTCCGGGAAAAAGATTCCCCGATGACGATAAGGTGACGGATATGCTTTACCGCTTTTACGAGCTGGTGCGCTCCCGCGCCTCCGCCGAGGAGATCAACACATATTATGAAAAAATAAAAGCAAGATATAATTCCATCATTTCAGAGCTTGGCATTTCCCTTGATCTTTCGGGAGAATTCGATTACATCAAAAACGCCATCCTCCACAGCTCGGGAAGAGACTATGCCGCAAGCCGAGGAGAATACCTCAACGGCATCATCCTGGCAAAATTCTTGGGATTTGATTTCATTGACGCGGAAAACGTTATATTCTTCCGCGACAACGGAATGCTTGACGAGGAAAAGACAAACGACGCACTTTCCCTTGAGCTTAAAAATCACGAATATGCCGTCATACCCGGCTTCTACGGTATAAGCCCCAACGGTACCGTCGTAACCTTCTCACGCGGAGGCTCCGACATTACGGGCTCTATCGTTGCGCGTGCCGCCGAGGCGGATCTTTACGAGAACTGGACCGACGTTTCCGGCTTTATGATGGCGGATCCCAGAATAGTCAAGAATCCCAAGGTCATAGATACGATAACCTATCGCGAGCTTCGCGAGCTTTCCTATATGGGAGCAACGGTTCTTCACGAGGATGCGATATTCCCTGTGCGCACCGCGGGCATCCCGATAAACATCAAGAACACAAACCGCCCCGAGGATCGCGGAACTATGATAGTTTCACAGGCGGCGGGACTTGATCCCGAGCACGTGGTTACGGGTATCGCGGGAAAGAAGGGCTTTTCGGTAATAACCGTTGAAAAGGATATGATGAACTCCGAGATAGGATTTGGCCGCAAGGTACTTGAATCCCTTGAGGATTTCGGCGTTTCCTTTGAGCATTTGCCCTCGGGAATCGACACCATGAGCGTTTTCGTTTCCACCGCGCAATTTATGGAGCACAGAGACAAGGTCATAAACGCCATTGCAAGACGCACCCGTCCCGACAGCATCGCCGTTGAAGAAGGCTTGGCGCTCATCGCCATAGTCGGTCGCGGAATGATTAAGGCGCGCGGTACTGCGGCGCGTGTATTCACCGCCATCTCAAATGCGGGAGTAAACGTAAAAATGATAGATCAGGGCTCCAGCGAGTTGAACATCGTCGTCGGTGTAAACGACGAGGATTTTACTACGGCTCTTGCCGCTATCTACAATGAATTTGTAAAATAAAAAGCTTGGGAGAAGTGCAAAACACTTCTCCCTTTTCATTATTTTAATTCAAACGTTTTTATTGACTTTATCGCGCTTCCTTCTTCACTATCGATCACCTGACCGAGTGCAAAAAAATCTCCGTTGGCATTACAAACGCGCACACGTGAGCCGACCGCTTGCGATGTCCTTATCTTTTTTTGATATACAGGACATCCGCTGCGAAACAGCTTTTCAAAAAATTCAGGGAGACAAACGCTCTCCAGATCCTCAAAAATGCGTTCCGTAGGTAAAAGCAAATTTTGGCGCTCGTCCTCGCTCATTCCTTCAAGCTCGGCAAGCGTATGGCATTCGCCAACGGATATACCGCAAGCTTCAAGTCGTTCAAGCGTTGCCATGACACCGCCGCAGCCCAGCTCCGCGCCTATATCGGCACAAAGGGTGCGGATATAAGTTCCGCCGCTGCACGTAACGGTCAGAATATAGTCGGTTTGGATGCCCTCAACCGCTTGACAGTCAAGACGGTAAACAGTCACGTCCCTCGCCTCGCGCTCAACGGTAACTCCGCGACGCGCAAGGTCATAGAGCTTTTGTCCGCCCACCTTCAATGCCGAATACATCGGCGGTATTTGCTTTATTTGTCCAACAAAATTGCGGCAGGTCTCATATACCTTGTCGGCAGACGGAATTTCGTCGGTTTTGGTCAACACCTCGCCCGTTATGTCCTCGGTATCGGTGGTAAGACCAAGGCGCAAAGTTGCGCGGTAGGTCTTTTTGTCCGACGAGATGTACTCGCAAGCCTTCGCCGCCCTGCCCACAAGCACGACAAGTACACCCTCGGCAAGAGGATCAAGCGTGCCCGCGTGTCCAACGCGCCTTGTATCGTATAGCCTGCGCACGCGATTCACCACGTCGTGCGAGGTCATTCCCTGCTCCTTACGTACGGCAAGCACGCCGCCCGGCAGGTTATCGTTTTCACTTCTTTTCATATTAAAACCTTACTATCGCGGAATTGATGGTAAATCCCTTTTCGGAAAAGTTCTTTTCGTATTCGGTCATTACGTTGCCGCAGGCGCGCTCACTGTTGTGCAGGTCGCGCGTCATCCACTCAACCGTAAGACCGAACTCCGAGAATTCCTCAAGCGAAAAGTCAAAAAGTCCTACGTTGTCGGTCTTGAATATCAAAAGACCGCCCTCTTTGAGAAGCTTTTTGTACTTTGCAAGATAGTTTCTGTGCGTAAGTCTTCTCTTGGCATGTCCTGCCTTGGGCCAAGGATCGCTGAAATTAAGGTAAAGAACATCAAGACATCCACAGGGAAACCATTCCTCAAGCTTGTCCGCATCTCCGATTATAAAGCGCAAATTGTCAGGTCTTGTGTCCTTTTGCGCCATCGCCTTTTCAAGCGCAAGACAGCAAACGTCTCTTGCTCTTTCCATAGCGATAATGTTGCAATCGTGATCCTTTGCCGCCGTTCCAACGGCGAAGTTACCCTTTCCGCAGCCTATTTCAAGACACAGCTTTCGGCTCTTGTCCGCAAACGGAGCTTGCGGATCGTCCTTCAATACGGAAGGATCCTCTATAAGTAGCTCGGCGCAGGCTCTTATCCTCTCCTCGCCGTGCTTTTTCTTTCTCATTCTCATTGCAAAATGTCCTTTATACGTTAAATCTGAAAAGAACGATGTCTCCGTCCTTCATTACGTATTCCTTACCCTCGGAGCGCACCAAACCCTGCTCCTTTGCGGCTACCATATTACCGCAAGAAACGAGATCGTCAAATGCGATGACCTCGGCGCGAATAAATCCACGCTCAAAGTCCGAGTGTATCTTTCCTGCCGCCTGAGGAGCCTTTGTTCCGCGCGTTATAGTCCAAGCGCGAACCTCCTCGGGACCTGCCGTAAGATAGCTGATAAGTCCGAGCAAGGAATAGCTCGCCTTGATAAGCTTGTCAAGACCGCTCTCCTCAATTCCCATGTCCTCAAGGAACATCTGCTTTTCGTCGCCCTCAAGCTCGGCGATCTCCGCCTCAATACCCGCGCAAACGGCAATTACACCGCTCTTTTCGGTCTCGGCAAACGCCTTGAGCTTCATATAAGCCTCGTTTTCGGTAGGCTCACCGGCAACGTCATCCTCGGAAACGTTTGCAACGTAAATTACGGGCTTCATGGTAAGCAGGGGCGTATCGTAAAGACAAGCAAGCTCGTCCTCGCTTAAGTCCATGGTTCTGGCGCAAAGTCCCTGCTCGAGCGTTGCATATATTTTTTCAAACAATGCGAGCTCCGATGCGAGTGTCTTGTCGCCCTTCATAGCCTTCTTGGTCCTGTCTATTCTTCTCTCCACCATTTCCATGTCCGAGAAGATAAGCTCCATGTTTATGGTTTCAAGATCGCGCATGGGATCGACCGAGCCGTCCACGTGGATAATATTGTCGTCCTCAAAGCAACGAACAACGTGCACGATGGCATCGCACTCACGGATATTGGACAAGAATTTGTTTCCGAGTCCCTCGCCCTGAGACGCGCCCTTTACAAGTCCCGCAATGTCCACAAACTGAATGATGGCGGGAGTGTACTTCTTGGGGTCGTACATTTTTGCCAGCACGTCAAGGCGGCTGTCGGGAACGGTAACCACGCCAACGTTGGGCTCTATTGTGCAGAAGGGATAGTTTGCGCTCTCCGCCCCCGCGTTTGTCAATGCATTAAAAAGTGTTGATTTTCCTACGTTGGGAAGTCCAACTATACCAAGCTTCATTTTATATGTCCTCTCTCTTTTTGTCGCGATTTTTTCGCATTTTATCATTATCCCAAATATTATATTACATATTTGTGTTTATTTCAAGACCAATTTCTAAACACAATATAAAAATAATGTGAAATGTGTTAAAAATTTTATCAAAAAAATTTCAAAAATACTATACAAATCGCATTTTGTGTGATATAATTATTAACACACGATAAACTAATTTAGGATTACTTGTGACGATAAATTTAACAAAGTTAATTTTTTAGGCAAAATTCGTTAAGAATTAACGCTGTGTTCACAAAAAATTCGCGTGGATAATTTAAAGTAAAAATTACGAAAAATCGCATTACTTTTACCAAGGGAGGTAAAGAATATGATGGATACGAAAATTCTCATCATCGAGGACGAGCCCGTTCTCGCCGAGAACATAAAGAGCTATTTTGAAACCGAGGGGTACGAGGTTCGCGTTGCATCGGACGGAAGCGAGGGACTTATTTTCTTCAAAATGTACGATCCCGACATAACCGTGCTTGATATTACCCTTCCCAAGAAGGACGGCTGGCAGGTTTGCCGCGAGATCCGCGAGGTTTCGCAAAAGCCCATCATAATGGTCAGCACCAAGGGAGACGTTTTTGACAAGGTGCTCGGTCTTGAGCTGGGAGCTGACGATTATATGGTCAAGCCCATAGATAACAAGGAGCTTTCCGCAAGAATCAAAGCCGTTCTCCGTCGTTGCCGCGCAGGTGTTCCTACCGCAGATGACGAGGTCATCAGATTTGAAAACATAGAGATTAGCTTGCAGAAATATGAGCTTAAGCTTCGCGGCAGAAGTGTAAACATTCCTCCCAAGGAGTTAGAATTGCTCTACTTCTTGGCATCCAACTACAACCGCGTGTTTACCAGAGATCAGCTTCTCGACAAGGTCTGGGGCTTTGATTATCTCGGCGACTCCCGCACGGTTGACGTTCACATCAAGCGCTTGCGCGAAAAGCTGGACGGTCTTTCCGAGCGTTGGATGATCAAGACCGTTTGGGGCGTAGGCTATAAGTTTGAAATACTTGACTAACATCCACGTTAAGGTTAAAAGCCACGCCAGCTCCTGTGAGTTGGCGTGTTTTTGAGAAGGGATATACTATGAACGAAAACGAAAACAAGATAAATAATGAAAACGAGCAAAACAACGCTCCAAAAGCCGAGGGCGACGACAGCATAAAGGCTTTCGGCTGGAAATATACGGGCGAGGAGAGCGACGAGGGCATCACTGCCGAAGAGGGAGAGACCTCCGAGACGTCCGAGCCTCAAGAATCCGCCGAGGGAGAGCCCACCGAGGGAGAGCCCACCGAAGAACATTCCGAAGCACATGAAAGCGAGGATTCAAGCGAGGCCGAGCCAACCGACGAGTCGGAGACAAGTGACGTTGAAACAGACAAAAAGGTTAAGGTAAAGAAGGAAAATCCGCACGGAGCTTCAAATTTTGCCGTAACTCTTTCCGCAATTTTGTCAGCCACCGCCATTCTCCTCTTGGTCGCTATGGCAATCGCAAGCACACTTGGACTTTTCGGCGGCTCGGGTGCTATTCGCATTCCCGTGGCAACTCCCGACAGAGAGCCCTCGTATTCCACCGACTCCGATATGCTCGAGGAGTTTATGGACTCCGTAGTTATCATAAAAGCCGAGCTTGACAACGGCTCAAGCGTTGGAACAGGCATAATCCTTTCCGGAAACGGCTACATTATGACCAATCATCACGTAATTGAGAACGCAAAAGCCGTATACGTTTGGCGATACGGAATGGATACTCCCGACGTAGCGACCGTTATCGGCTACAAGGAGATGGACGACATTGCGGTCATCAAGATAAACAAGACCGGACTTCGTCCCGCCACCTTTGCAAAATCCTCCGAGTGTCGCGTTGGCGAGCGAGTTTACGCAGTCGGAACTCCCGAGGGCGACGAATTCGGCTGGAGCGTAACGCAGGGTATAATCTCCTGCCCCGACCGCGAGATAAAGCTTTACAATAAAGACGGTACTCTCAAAAAGAAAATGCACGTTGTGCAGACCGATGCCTCCGTTAACCCCGGAAACTCGGGCGGCCCGCTGATCAACATGCACGGACATGTGGTGGGCATCATAACCCTTAAGCTTTCCGACAGCGCGGGCATGGGCTTTGCCATTCCCTCGGACGGTGCGCTTATTGATGCCGAGGCCATAATTAAAAAGGGGCATGCCAACGACGTAAATTCGGGAATTTCCATTCCCCGTCCGCTTATCGGTATAACCGGCGTCGGAGTTGAGGGCAAGACTTACTACAAAAACATTTACGAGAACGGAACGACCTCTATTCAGGAGGTAACCGAGGCTTATGCGAAAACGAATCCCACCACCACCTTCTATGCGGCGGTAACGGGAGTTTACGTAAGCGCCACCTCGCCCACGGCTGATGCCGCAACAAAAATCAAGGCGGGCGACATAATCACCAAGGTAAACAACATCGAGGTTGCAAATATTTATGCCGTTATGGACATAATCAACGAGTTCAACGGCGGCGACGAGATCGCAATAACCTTCTACCGAGACGGAAAGTATCATTCCGTTACCGTTACACTCGGCGCAGAGGGACAGTAATTTTACAAGGCAGGACGGGTATCCGTCCTGCTTTTTTAATGCAATATACATGTTGACAAATCAATAAGAATATGATATAATCAAGCAGTAGGATGACGGTTGTGCGCCGTCCGTTTTGCAAAACATACATACAGAGGAGACTTTTTATGGAACAGAAGATAATTGAAATAATAGCCGAGTATCAGGACAGAGAGATTGACGAATACACCGCCGACATGACATTTGCGCAGATGGGTCTTGACTCCCTTGATCTTGCCGAGCTTATTATTCAGCTTGAGGACAACACAGGTATTGAGGTTGATATTTCCCCCGTATACAACACTCCCGCAAAGCTTGCGGAGTTTATCCAATCCAAGATGTAATATCAAAAAGCGCGTGCAAATCACGCGCTTTTATTTTTACCAAAATACGTATATGCTCTTTTGCCCTTCCGACACCGTGCGTCCGCTGTAAATTGTGGGGGTGACTATAACGCACACACCACCGCTTATATCCGTAAGCTCGGCGCACAAATTCACCGCATCGCCGTCGGTTACGGCAACAACGAGCACCGTTTGTGTCCTCGCCGTAACGGTATCCACCACAAAAAGCTTAAAACCTATCGCAAGGAGTGAGGGTGCGCTTCTTGCCGTTAAAACGATTTTCATTTTCCCGTTTTCCCTTTTCGCATGTATTCCAACGAGCGTCGACGGTGGATCCTGACTTGACGGAGCGTCGCAAAAGACGGTCGTGGCGCACCCCGAAGCATCGGGTGTTACGTTTATTACGTCGCCGCCCTCCGAAATACAAGCGACACTGATCTCTTGCGCCAATTCAAGCGAGAAATCAAAGCTTTTCGTTTGGCTATCCTTTGCGGTGAAATAAAAGCTTACCAGCGCGCCGCGGGGCGCGCAATTTTCATATCCGTCCAACAAAACGTCAACCCTGCCTTCATTATCGTTGTATGAAAGCACAAGAGACTCGGCGCCCTCTCCGATTCCGCACGACGTAAGCACTACGGACTCGCTATCATAACACAATGAGGCAAAAAGTCCGCATATTCCATTGTCCGACGACAAGTACAAGGTCACCTTAATGCCCGTTTCATCACCCTCGCCCTCAAGGCTCAATGCAACCGCACCGTCCGCCTCGACCGCGCGCGCCGCAAGCATACCGCCGCGGAGCAAAAGGACTGCCGCCAATACAAAAGCTAAGATCTTACACCGCACGTCCGCCTCCGAAAAATCTTTTTATAACAGTTTATTGGATCTTTTTACTTTTATTACCTTTGTTGGCATTAAAATATGTGTTTTTTTGAGTTTTGTTCGCTCATACTAATATTGCGGATAAATTGCCGCCAAAAGCGAGTATTTGCTTGGCGACCTGTCCGAAATCTAAAGTTTATCGCCGCTTTGCGGCGTTGGAGCATCGTATTATGAAAAAGAATATTATCGCAATAGCATTGTGCCTTGTTATGTGTGTAGGCTCTCTGACTCTTGCATCCTGCACCGCTAACACCGCAGGAAACGGTGGCGGTACGGGTACGGGAAGCACAGCCACCACCGAAACAAAGGCTGAAACAAAAGAAACGGAGTCCTCTATCGTTGACGGAGCCGAATCCGTTGTCGACGGCATCACCGACGGAATGAGAAACAGAATGGGCGATCCCCATTTTTCCGAGTTTCCTCACAGAGGCGTTACTCCCGAGGGCAAATAAATAATAAAAAGCCTGCGTTTTACGCAGGCTTTCGTTTTTTCTTTATCAGCGCTTCTTTTTGAGCGTTATATTTTGCTCAACGCTCTTGCCGCCGTTCTCAACGACGCAAAAAGCATTTACAAATCCGCGCGTCAGCTTGGTTATACGCGCGCTTGCCGCCGCACTGAGCGTTGTGGCTCTACCCAGCAAAACGCTCGCGGATGCACCCAGCGCAATGATTATACTGCTCGCCGAAACCAGCGAGGTGGTTATAGCGGTTGGGTCAATGTACATAGCCGTAGGCCCGATATTCAAGATCATCATTCCACCGTCACCTCTTTCTCTGCTTTTCCACAAGCTTTTGGAGTATATATTTTGCTCCGACGGCATTTGAGCCGCCAACGTTATAGACCGCGCGGTAAAGCACCTTCTCTATCTTTTGCTCATATTCGCGCGAGCGCGAGAACGTGTCCTTTGCAATGTCGCCGATCTTTGAAACGTCGCTCTTTTCAATAGAAATTCCTATCTCGTTTCGAAGCGTTATTTCAATAGGCTCACACTCTATCTTTTGCCAATTCTCATTCAACACCTTCATCTTCGTGTTGATGAACAGCGTAGGTCTCTTGGTTGCAAAGCTGAACTCAAAGGATATTCCCGACCAGTCCGTTATCATAAGATCGGACGAATAAATTGACTTGTTGCTTGAAAAGTCAAGCTCAAAGGTGAGTCCTTCTCCGATCTTGTCCTGCCAGCGCTCGACTATGGCATCCATACGGTTTCCGTATCTCTTTACGTACTCGGGGTGAGGACGCACGGTGACGTGGTATTCGTCACAAAGCAAGCCGTTCAAGAGGTCGTCTATGCAGGAATCAAGAATGTTATCCTCGTTCCACGTGGGCGCAATCAGAATCTCGCGTCTGCCGCCCGTCTTGTGAGTTTTTCTCTCCTCTTGTCCCATAACGATAAGATCGTCAACAAGCGGATAGCCAAATTCAACACAGTTCTTTTCGGGAAGTCCGTAAACGCGCTCGGTCGCCTTTACCTCTCGCTTAATATGCTCGCCCGCGCAGAATATGGTGTCAAAGGCATCAAGCGAGCCTTCCTTCATGCCCATGTGCATGCTCATCAGCGCGTGGGGTGCGTAAACGTACTCTATGTCATTTTGCATACGCGACTTTTTGAGATAATATTTTTCAAGGTCGGGCGTGGTCATAACTATCATATCGCACTCAAGCTTGAGCATAAGCGATATCGTCTTTTTGAGTCCTATGTAGTATGGCTTGATGCGAGGCTGCTTTTTTGCAACCTCAAAGATCACGTCATTCGGGTCGTTGGTAACGTAGTGTATCACCATATCCGAGCCCGCGAGAAGCTCCTCTATAAGTCCCTTATAATACTTATAAAATCCGCTCTTTTCGGAATATATTACAAGATGCTTGTTGACTATGGAGAAAAATCTCTTATAGTCCTCGGTCTCGCGCTTTTTGTTCTCTTTTGCTATGCGCTTTTTCTCCTCGGTGTTCTCCGCCGCCTCTATTTTTTCAAGCTCGGCACGGCTCGCCTCAAGTGCCTCGTAATCCACGTATTTCTTGGGGCTTATAGTGAGATTGAGAAGCAAAAGCTGAATGACCGAGAATATATTTCCCGCCATCCAATAAAGCGCAATACCCGCAGGCACAAAGCAACCGAGATACAAAGAAAGCAAAACGGAGAAGATCATTGTTCCGTACTTGTTGCCCTTGCCCTGCTCGTGTTGAAGCACGTTCGAGCTGTTTTGCGCAAAGCACAACAGCCAAGAGGATGCCGCCGCAAGCAGCGGGATTATAGCGTATATTCCCCATACGACCGACGGAACGAGCGTAAGCTCCATGCCCAAAAACGCGGTATCAAAGCTCTTTACCGAGCCCAAAAGCCACTCAAAGCCCTCGGGAAGCGTGTAAGCGCCGTTTCTTATCGCCTCTACCAAGGCTATCTGGAAGGACGAGCTTTCCATGTTCACGCCCGCTGCCTCCGCCATAGCCAATATGTCCGCCTCGGAAACTCCGAAAAGATAGCTTAAAGGTCTATTGATTATGTAAACCACTCCAAGCAAAAGGACTATCTGCAATACAAGCGGCACAAGCGTAAGCATCGGGCGGTATTTTGCCCTCTTGAAAAGCTTTGCCTGCTCCTGCGACAGCGTTTGCTGGTCGTTATGATACTTGACCTTTAACATATTCATCTCGGGCTGTATCTTGACCATGAGTATGGAGTTCTTATGTATCCATATCGATATGGGCAAAAGAACTATTTTCGTGGCGAGCGTGAAAAGCAATATGGCTATACCGTAATTGCCCACAAGCTGCCAGCACCATTTCATAAGCACTCCTAAGGGAATGCAGATGTAATACAATATCTGATCCATTGTGATCTCCAAATGATATTACTTATATATTTTTCCAATAACGGTTACCTTCTCCACCTTCCAGTTTTCTCTGTTTCTGGCAGTTCCCGTTATCTTATATTCCACTATTTCATCAGCCTTTGAGCCATCCTCAAGTGTAACGCTTTTTTCAAACAAATATCTTCTTACTCTGTCCTCTCCCTCGGAGATGTCAAAGAAAGATTGCCCATCCTTAAGATGTATCAATCCCTCGGATTCGTATATCGTGTTCCAAAGCTCGTCCTGAGAAATTTGCGCGGTGCTCGTTTTTAGAGCAGTGCCCGCATCTCCGGCCTTTTTGAACAACATAGCTGTAACGCGTGTTCCGTTGTCGCTCTTGCCTGCCTCACCTATAAGTTTGGAGTCGCTGAGCGCCGCCGGGTGGTCGCCCGTTATAACAATTGTTGCATCCTCATATACGCCGAGGCGCTTCATTTCTTCAATGTACTCATATATGATCGTCAGACTTTGTCTGAGCGCCATTGTGGTATCGCTTTGCTTTTTGTCACCCTTCGGAATCTCGTTCCATTCCTCGTCATATACAACGGGGGTATGACATCCAAATATGTGTATGAAGCTTAATTGACCCTCACTGTCTGTCTTCTTGAAGTCACCCTTGGTTATGTAATCGTAGACATTTTTCATATCAGCATCATACAGGGGCTCGTCCGACAAATAAACGGCATGCTCATTGAAATCGGGAGTGCTAAGGCTTCCCACGGCATCCTTAAGAGGAAGCGGGAGACAGGTTCCCAGCGACAGTCTAAGCATATCAATTGACAAAAACTCTCCAGCCACGATTTCGTATCCGTCGGTGCCCGAAATATTTCCAACATAATCCTTCATGTAATTTGCATCGTCATAAGCGTAATATTTTTCAGTATATACGTTTACGTCGTAGCTCTCACCGTGAAGCTTTCTCATTGGACCGCCGTCCGTGTATATTTCTTTGAAGTAATCAAGCCTTGTTTTGTCAAAATTATTATCCCTGTCCGTAAGTATGGACGCAATAGCGGGATACGTTCTACAATAGAGACTCGTGTAATCGTTATAGAAAGTGAATCCGTCAAGACCCTCCAAAAACTCAGGGTTGGTCTTTTGCAAGCTCTCAAAATATCTCACGTCAAATCTATCGATAACGAAGACCACAACGTTCTTTTTACCCGAAAGCTTATTAAGGTTTGCGTATGTCAGCACGGATGGCTGATTTGCATCGCTCGGCTCGCCCGTGTCGGACTCGTTGTCAGCTCTGTCGGTAACCGGAACGTAAACGTCCGTTGTGAGTGAGAGCGAAACAAAACCAATGGCTTGAGTTGCAAGTATCACAACAAGAACCACGGCACACGATACAAAGAAGTGCGCTATATTCTTTTTCTTAAACCATATCGCGGCAAAAACACTCGCAACACCCGTTACTGCCCAAAGAAGAGATGTTAAAACAACCGCAACTATGGGGGCTTCAGCTTCTCCCACACCATCTCCCGCGAGCGAATTCACGCCAAAGTTGAGATAATGCCTTTGCAAAAATGTCATAATACTGCACCAGGATATAAGGGCGGTTGCTATATCGTATGCTCTGCCGTTAAGTATCATCAACACAGAAAAAACAACAACCGCCATAGCCACAGCTGCAGCTATGCAAAGCGGAAAGAAATCACCAAGCGAAAACAAAAATTCATCCATGTTTCCGCAATAAGTTTCAAACGGGCCGAAAAAGCACACCGTAAGCGGTGCGGTAAATGCCAAAAGCAGCGAAAGAGGTATCTTTCTTATTGCTTTATATTTCTTTCCCTCATCGCGCTTGAAGGCAACCGCCTCCGTCGCCGCGCGAGCGTTTGGCTTTTTGTTTTTTTTCTTGTTTTTTGCGCTCATTATACTGATCTCCTCAAAAATCGGATAAATATATTCATACACAATAATAATACTCCTTTTTTATCCGTTTGTCAAGGTTGGAGCGTCTAATTTTGCTTGTCAATACGTGTCGTATTTTCATATTATATTAATGGGCGGCGCTTTTTCATAAAAATGCCGAGGCATCGTCTCTTTTTTTGTTTAAGAAGGTCTTGCCGACGGCAATACTATAAGCAGCACCTCATCGCGCTATGCAAAAACAGGAAAGGAAAACCTAAAATGACACCGACAATTAAACGAGGAGATATTTTTTATGCGGATCTCAGTCCCGTGGTCGGCAGCGAGCAAGGCGGATTGCGCCCCGTACTTATTATTCAAAACGACGTTGGAAACAAGTACAGCCCCACGGTCATTGCCGCCGCCATAACGTCAAGAATGGACAAGGCAAAGCTTCCGACTCATATAGATATCAACGCAACGGGAGTCGGTCTTGCCAAGGATTCCGTTGTTCTGCTTGAGCAGATACGCACTCTTGACAAGCGCAGGCTCAAGGAAAAGATGGGACACCTGGACGGCGATGCAATGAACAAGGTCAACGGAGCTATCGCCATAAGCTGTGGGCTCGGCCCGAACGCACAAGCATAAATCACCTCCCTTGAGGACGTCGCTCCCCAAGGGAGCTTTTTTGTAAAAATTTTCTTTACAAGTGCCTTTTTTTGTGTTATACTTGTAACAGCGACACCCAAATACATATTTGAAAGGATGTTTCTATGAAACTCAACTACAAACGCACAATACTTGTGGGTTTTGCGTTCTTTCTCATTTCTGCCTTCTGGCAGGCTTATGACGCGATAATCCCGCTTATCCTCACCAACCATTTTGGCCTTCCTCAGTCCGTTTCGGGCGCGGTAATGTCCATCGACAACGTATTGGCAGTATTTATGCTGCCCATCTTCGGAGCGCTCTCCGATAAAGTTATGACAAGATTCGGAAAGCGCACGCCCTTCATATTTGTTGGAACCATTGCGGCAGTTATAGCATTTATTTCTCTCACCTTTATCGACACCTATCAGCTCGGCGCAGTTCTTAACGCAGGTATCGCCGAGAGATATCAGGAGGCAGCCGCGCTCCTCAAGGAAGCAAATGCGGCTCTCCAGGCGGCAGGTAAGGCAGGCGACCAATCTGCAGTTCTCGCAGCTCAACAGTCCATTGATGCAATAAACGCAACCATAGAGCAGATAAGACTTGACACCATGAATATAACACTCGGCAACATCTGGCCCGTTATCTCCTTCATTGGCGTTCTCCTTCTCGTTCTTATCTCCATGGCAACCTTCCGTTCCCCCGCAGTTGCACTCATGCCCGACGTTACCGTAAAGCCCCTTCGCTCCAAGGGTAACGCTATAATCAACCTTATGGGTACCGCAGGCGGTATTCTCGTTCTCGTTCTCGGTATGGTATTCAACACCTCCGGCAACAAATACATGCAGTATACGGGATACGTTGTTGCTGTTTGCGCTATAATGATAACCGGACTTTGCGTGTTCCTCGCAACCGTAAGAGAGCGCAAGTGGGCGCAGGAGATGGAGGACGACACCAAGCGTCTCGGTCTTGAAGAGCCCGTGGTTGAGGATAGCGGAGAAAAGAGAAAGCTTTCAAAGGGTGAATTCGCTTCCCTCATTCTCATTCTCGCTTCCGTAGCTCTTTGGTACATCGGATATAACTCCATAACAAGCAAATACTCCGTTTATGCTACCAACGTCCTCTTCTTTGACTTCAACTTCACACTTATCATCGCTCAGGCGGCTGCTATCATTGCTTACATTCCCGTTGGTATGATAGCATCCAAGATAGGAAGAAAAAAGACCATTCTTACGGGTATAATTCTTCTTGCCTCCGCATTCTTTATCGGAAACTTTATAAACTTCGACACTCCCGAAATACTTATGTATCCCGTATTTATTCTCGCGGGAATAGGCTGGGCTACCATAAACGTAAACTCCTTCCCCATGGTCGTTGAGCTTGCAAAGGGCGGCGAGGTTGGAAAATATACGGGCTACTATTACACTGCTTCCATGGCGGCTCAGATAGTTGCTCCCATTCTCTCCGGTGTTCTTTACGATGCATTCGGCATGAGATCAATGTTCTTCTCCTTTGGAACGGTATTCGTAGCGCTCTCCTTTGTAACCATGTTCTTCGTTAAGCACGGAGATGCAAAGCCCGTTCAGAAAAAGAGCGCTCTTGAGAGCCTTGACGTAGACGATTGATATGGGACCTATTGAAATAATACTTTTGATAATCGGAATAATTTTCGGCATAGCCGCACTGCTTTTCCTTGTGTACGCGCTTTTTCTCGTGCGCCCCGGCAAGAAAATAAAGCCCTCCTCCTTCCTTCTTCGCGATTACGCGCACAGAGGTCTCCACGGAAACGGCGTTCCCGAAAACTCCATGCAGGCATTTGAGCTTGCATGCCAAGGTGGCTTTGGAATAGAGCTTGACGTTCAGCTGTCACGCGACGGCGTCGTTATGGTTTTCCATGACGATACTCTCAATCGCGTGACGGGAGTTGATAAAAAGCTTTGCGAGCTTACCGCACAGGAGCTTACAAAGATCTCGCTTTCAGGCACAGATCAGACCATCCCCACCTTTGTGGACGTGCTTAAGCTCGTGGACGGCAGAGTTCCCCTTCTCGTTGAGCTTAAGGGCGAAAGCTTTGACGTATCTCTTTGCAAGAAGGTTGCGGATATTCTCCTTGAATACAAAGGCGAATTTTGTGTTGAATCCTTCAATCCCCTGCTTATAAAGGAGATAAAGAAATATCTTCCCGACACCTTCAGAGGTCAGCTTTACACCAACGTTTGCAGAGATAAAAAGAGCCACTCGGCACTTAATATCATAATCAGCCTTATGGCGCTTAACTTCCTGGCAACGCCCGATTTTATCGCTTACAACAAGCTTGACCGCAATTCGTTGCCCGTAAAGCTTTCAGCAAAGCTTTACAAGGCTCCGTCGTTTGTATGGACAACGCGCGGCAAGGCTGAGCTTGACAAGGCACACTCTCTTGGCGAGATCCCCATTTTTGAGGACCGCGACAAATAATTTTATAAGAAGCAACCGCATTCTCACCCTTGAGAGTGCGGTTTTTCTTTGAGTGGGAGAGGAAACCAATACAAAAACCCTTTATTTTTTTGAAAATTCCCTTGATTTTACGGACATAATGTGTTAAAATATTGGTTGGTAAAACAAAAATGACAAAAATCCGCTTTTTGCGGTAAGAAAGGCAAAAACAATGGCTCTTGTAACAACAAAGGAAATGTTCAAAAAGGCATACGAAGGCGGCTACGCTATCGGTGCTTTCAACATCAACAACATGGAAATAATCCAGGCTATCACCGAGGCGGCTGAGGAAACAAAGTCCCCCGTTATCCTTCAGGTATCCGCGGGCGCACGTAAGTACGCAAAGCACGAGTACCTTCTCGCTCTCGCTAACGCGGCAGTAAAGGACAGCGGCGTTGACCTCGCTCTCCACCTTGACCACGGCGCAGATTTTGAGATCTGCAAGGCTTGTATCGACGGCGGCTTTACCTCCGTTATGATCGACGGCTCTCACCACGCATACGAGGACAACATTGCTCTCACCAAGAAGGTAGTCGAGTACGCTCACGCGCGCGGCGTAGTTGTTGAGGGTGAGCTCGGTGTGCTTGCAGGCGTTGAGGACGACGTTGTTGCAGAGCATTCTTCATACACCCGTCCCGAGGAGGTTGAGGATTTCGTTACCCGTACGGGCGTTGATTCCCTCGCTATCTCCATCGGTACCTCTCACGGAGCTTACAAGTTCACTCCCAAGCAGTGCACCAGAAACGAGAAGGGTATTCTCGTTCCCCCTCCGCTTCGCTTTGATATTCTTGAGGAGATAGAAAAGAGACTTCCCGGCTTCCCCATCGTTCTGCACGGTGCATCCAGCGTTCCCCAGGACCTCGTTGCCGAGATCAACTCTCTCGGCGGTAAGATGCCCGATGCAGTCGGCATCCCCGAGGAGCAGCTCCGCAAAGCAGCTTCTATGGCAGTTTGTAAGATCAACATCGACTCCGATATCCGCGTTGCTATGACCGCAGGTATCCGCCGCGTATTCGCAAACGAGCCCTCCGTATTTGACCCCAGAGGCTACCTCTCCGTAGCTCGCGCAGAGGTCAAGGAAATGGTTAAGCACAAGATCGTTAACGTTCTCGGCTCTGCTAATACACTTTGATAAAAAATCCAATATGGAGAACGGGACACTTCTATTTGAGTGTCCCGTTGTTTGAATAATATGAAATTTACGAAAAATTACACGGTTCGTTGGCACGATACCGATGCCAACCGCAACGTGCGTCCCTCCAAAATAGTTGAATATATGCAGGAAACGGCAAACGTACAGTGTGAGGCAAGCGGTCTTCCGCTTGATAAACTGCGCGACGAACGCGGTCTCGGCTTTATTCTCGGCGCGCTTTCTCTGCGCATCGACGCTCCGCTTCACGCCTATGACGAAATAGAGGTGCGCACGTGGTGTAAGCCCGCGCGAGGCTACATTTTTAACCGCTACTTTGAGATATCAAGAAACGGCAAAACGGTGGCGCGGGCGGCAAGCACGTGGGTGCTGGTGAACGTTGAGCAAAAAGCTCTTGTTCGCACGTCCCCCGACGACGCTATGCATACTCATTTTTATTACGACGAGCCCATAGCTGCCGATGATCTACCCAAAAAGGCGCGCATTACAAAGGACACACGGCTTGAGAGAGTCGGTACGCGGCGCGTGGTCTATTCCGATATAGATTACAACATGCACATGAACAACACCCACTATCCCGATATGATATGCGATTTTCTTTCGGAAATGACGGACACCGAAAGACCGAGCACGGTCTCTTCCCTTTCGCTTTCATATCTTAAGGAAGCGGTTCTCGGAGATACACTGACCGTTTACAGAAGCCCCGTGAACGAAGACGGAAGCATAACGGTGCAAGCCAGAAACGGCTGTGACGAGGTATGCTTTGAAGCCATACTCACTCTCTCAAAATAAAACAAAACAAAATAAAAGAGCAACCGCAGTTGCTCTTTTTTTATTTTTCGGCATTCTTTGCCTCTTTTAACATGTTGACGTAATCAACGGTATATATCGTTGCCGAGATCAGCATCATGGTTACGCTGATGCTCACAAAAACATAAGAAACCACGGGAGGCATGTTGTACCACAAAAGGTGTACCACCATAATCACGAAGAACAAAACGGTGTTGAGCTTTCCGTGCCACATAGCACCCTTTATCTTGCCCGTCTTTTTTGCGGCAACGAGTCCGACAACGTTCATTCCCACCTCTTTTACCACGAATATGGCAAGCGGGATAAGCATGTACCACCCGAAATGGATAGCCAGGCAAATTATAATCGCCATTTGCGTGAGCTTATCGGCGACGGGGTCAAACACCTTACCGAAGGTGCTTATCATATTGAATTTTCTCGCTATTATGCCGTCCACTATGTCAGTAAGACTCGAAAAGCCGTACACGATGATAGTCCAAAAATACTCTTTTTTGACACAGTAAAGCCAGACTATGACAGGGATAAGGCATAGTCTGAAAAAGGACAGGATATTCGGGATGGTTATTACCTTGTTGGTATAATCCTTTTGAATTTTTTCTTTCATTTTCCCCATTCCTCAACTATTGAACTTACATTGATATAATTATATCACACTAAAATCTCTTTTTCAACAAAATTTAACATTTTTTGCAAATTATTTGTAAATTTGCGCGAAAATGCGCGGTTTCCTACTTATTATAGTCAAGTTTTTGCTCCGAGCATCAGTTGAATTTAACTTTTTGCACCGTTGACAAACGCATAAATTTATGGTATAATGTGGGGTGGCACAAATGAACTCTTGGGGAGGATCATATATGAATTTTGACGTAATTATTATCGGCGCGGGCCCAGGCGGTATTTTTTCCGCATACGAGCTTGTAAAAAACAAGCCCGAGCTCAAGGTCGCCGTATTCGAATCGGGCAACGAGCTTGCTCGCCGTCGCTGTCCCATTGACGGCAAGAAGATCAAATCCTGTATCAACTGCAAGACCTGCTCTATCATGAGTGGATTTGGCGGCGCAGGCGCTTTTTCGGACGGAAAATATAATATAACCAACGATTTCGGCGGAACTCTGCACGAGTATATCGGCAAGGATACGGCGCTTGAGCTTATGCGCTACGTGGACGGAATCAATATGCAGTTCGGCGGCGAAGGCACTAAGCTCTACTCCACCGCGGGAACGTCCTTCAGAACGCAGTGCATCCAGCACGACCTTCACCTGCTTGACGCTTCCGTGCGTCACCTTGGTACCGATATAAACTACGTCGTGCTTGAAAATATTTACGCATATCTTAAGGATAAGGTTTCCTTCTTCTTCAACACTCCCGTTGACAAGGTATCCATCGTTGACGGCGGCTATGAGGTAACGGTAAAGGGTGGAAAATACACCTGCGAAAAGTGTGTCATCTCCGTTGGTAGAAGCGGAAGCAAATGGATGGAAAGCGTTTGTCGCGATCTCGACATTCCCACCGAGTCCTCGCGCGTTGATATCGGCGTTCGCGTTGAGCTTCCTGCCGACGTTTTCGCACACATCACCGACGAGCTTTACGAGAGCAAGATAGTATATAGAACCGAAACCTACGGCGACCGCGTTCGCACCTTCTGCATGAATCCCCGCGGCGCAGTTGTTAACGAGAATACCAACGGTATTATCACCGTTAACGGTCACAGCTACGAGGACCCCGCAAAGCAAACACAGAACACCAACTTTGCACTTCTCGTTGCAAAGCACTTCTCCGAGCCCTTCAAGGACTCCAACGGTTACGGTGAGTCTATCGCCCGTCTCAGCAACATGCTTGGCGGCGGCGTTATCGTTCAGCGCTTTGGCGACCTTATCCGCGGCAGACGTTCAACCCAGAGCCGCATTGACGAGTCCTTCATTACTCCTACCCTCAAGGCAACTCCCGGAGACCTCAGCCTTGTGCTTCCCAAGAGAATACTTGACGGCATAATTGAGATGATCTATGCGCTTGACAACGTAGCTCCAGGAACTGCAAATGAGGACACCTTGCTTTACGGCGTTGAGGTCAAGTTCTACAACATGGAGGTTGCGGTCAACGAAAAGCTCGAGTCGCGCCACAAGAGACTCTACATTATCGGTGACGGAAGCGGCATAACGCACTCGCTTTCACACGCGTCCGCAAGCGGCGTTTTCGTTGCAAGAAACATCACAGAAGAATAATCAACATAAAAGAAAAGGGTGCAAAAGCACCCTTTTTTATTTTCAAATACCAAGCAATCTTTTTGCGTTTCCCGAGAAGATAAGCTCTTTTTCCTCATCACTTATCAACTCGTCAAGCAGCACGCCGCCAATATACATTGAAGGATTGCAGGTGGGATAATCCGAGCCGAAAAGAATTCGGTCAGCGCCCATCTCGTCAATAGCGCGGCGCAGCATGCCGTGGCGGAAAAGTCCGTAGCCCGAAAGGTCGAGATAATAGTTCTCGCTCCATTTTGCGCGTTCAATATGGCGCATAAACGAGCCAAATTCGCCCGGGTGTGCCGCCACGATTGTTGCTCCCGGATGCGCCTTGACCATTTTGTCCATCTCGTCCTCACCCATAGAGTGAATACTGACTATCATACCGAGCTTCTCGGCTTCGTCAAGAATACGCGAAAAGCCTTCCGAGGAATAGTCGTTCCAGCCGTATAGATAAGGGCATATCTCGCCAACGAGCTTGATACCCGCCTCTGCCATTTTGTGCATCTCCTCGATAGACTCGTCAACGTAGTCGGGGTGAACGTGAAAACCGGGAATATAGCGGTCACCGTAAGCCCTTTGAAGCTCAAGGGCGGTTTGATTGTCCTCCAATATTTGCTCCCATTGGCTCTTTCCCTGCTCGCGCTTTGCCGCAAGCGTCAATACCGAGCCACAAAACTTAGAAACGCCGAGTCGGTCGTACATTTTTACGGTCTGTTCTATGCTCATATCGCAATTTTTGGCGTGAGCGCAAATATTATTTTTTTCGCATGAAAACGGATGTGTGTGAAAATCAATAATTTCAAAATCCTTGAATTGCATAGTTACCTCCCGGTTTGGGCACCGTTTTATGTTTCTATTATAGCACAAACAAATAAAAAACACAAGGGCTTTGCATGCCCACATTATATTGATTTTACATATTAGAGAAAATATGGTATAATATTGTCACAAAGTAAAAATTTTTCTTCAATTTGTAAGATTTTGCTTTTGATTTACGACTATATGGGTGAAAGGCCTTTATGAACTGTGTAAGGAGGTGACTATATGGAAGACGAAAAAATCGTTATGCTATATTGGAATCGCAATGAAGCCGCAATTCGGGAAACCGAGGCAAAATACGGCAAATACTGCTACACTGTCGCATACAATATTCTTCGCTCTCGTGAAGACTCCGAAGAATGTGTGAACGATACCTGGATGGGCGCATGGAATGCCATTCCGCCCGAAAAGCCTACTAAATTACGAGGTTTTCTCGCACGCATTACCCGAAACATCGCGATAGACCGATACCGATATGACAGCGCTCAAAAGCGCGTTGCAGAGGTTGAAAGCGCCATTGACGAATACTGGGAGTGTGTTCCAAACGGAGAGATGCCCATCGATGACGAATTGGCTCTGAAGCAGGCGATCAACTCCTTCCTTGAAGGTCTTGATGCCAGAACCCGTATTATATTTATGCGCAGGTATTGGTATTCAATGAGCGTTACGGATATAGCGTTCAGTATGCGTCTTTCGGAAAGTCACGTC
>JBGVJM010000049.1:0-5718 GCA_045129415.1 Eubacteriales bacterium | reverse complement strand
TCCGATCGCTTCAAGATGACCGTGCTGCTCGGCACCGAGTATGTTACCCGCGCCGCGTATCTCCATATCGCGAAGCGCTATGCGGAAGCCCGCACCGAACTCGGCATACTCGCGCACCGCTTCAAGTCTCTTTTGTGATATCTCCGATAGCTGTCTGCCGCGCGGATAGGTGAAATAAGCATAGGCTCTTCTTGACGAACGACCTACACGTCCTCGCAGCTGATGGAGCTGGGAAAGTCCGAGCCTGTCGGCTCTGTCGGCAATAAGCGTATTGGCATTGGGAACGTCTATTCCCGTTTCAATAATAGTGGTGCAAACAAGCACGTCGATATCGCCCGAAAGCATACTGCTCCATATATCCTCAAGGTCTTCCTTACTCATCTTACCGTGTGCCACGGTAATTCTCGCCTCGGGTATCTGCTCGGCCAATTTTGCCGCAACGCTATCAATGGAATCAACAAAATTGTGAAGATAAAAGACCTGACCGCCGCGCCTAAGCTCTCGCCTTATCGCCTCGGTGATAATGAGGTCGTCATGCTCTAAAACGTAGGTCTGAACGGGCAAGCGGTCACCGGGTGCCTCGTCCAAGATGGAAATGTCACGTATACCGCCCATTGCCATATTGAGCGTTCTCGGAATAGGCGTTGCGGTCAGTGTAAGCACGTCTATATTTCCGCCGATCTGCTTTAATTTTTCCTTTTGCGCAACGCCGAATCTTTGCTCCTCATCTACGATGAGAAGTCCCAGATCGTTAAATTTCACGTCCTTGCCAAGCAGCTTGTGCGTGCCGATAATTATATCGGTGTCTCCGCGCTCAAGACGGCGCAGTGATTGCTCTATCTGCTTTGGCGTGCGGAATCTTGACAGCATATCAACGTTGACGGCAAAGTTACGGAATCGGCTTACCGCCGTGCTGTAATGCTGGAGCGCAAGAATGGTGGTGGGAACTAAAATTGCAACCTGCTTACCCGAAAGCACCGCCTTATATGCGGCGCGCAAAGCGACCTCGGTCTTTCCAAAGCCAACGTCGCCGCAAAGCAATCTGTCCATAGGCACAGAGCGCATCATATCCTGCTTTATCTCGGACACCGCGTCAAGCTGACAGTCGGTCTCGTCATAGTCAAACGCCGCCTCAAAATCGCGCTGCATAGAATCGTCCGCATCAAAGGCATATCCCGGCCTTCGTGAGCGCTCGGCATACAGCTTTATCAGGTCCTTCGCCATCTCGCGCACCGCGCCCTTTGCACGGGCAGTCGACTTTTTCCATTGCTCGCCGCCCATTTTTGAAAGCTTCACCATTCCGTCGTCGGCATGCGCGCCGATGTACTTGGAAACAAGGTCCAGCTTTTCAACGGGCATGCAAAGCTTGTCGCTGCCCGCGTACTGAATGCTTATATAGTCACGGCTCACGCCGTCTATTTTTATCTTTTCAAGTCCTAGATAACGACCTATACCGTACACCTCGTGAACCACGATATCGCCCACCTCAAGCTCGGCATAGGAGAGAATGCTTTGTGCATCCCTGCTCTTTTTTCTCTTGCCGCGGCGGAGATTACCCTTGCGACCGTTGGCATCCGATAAAATGTCGCTCTCGGTTGAAAGCACGGCTATACGGGGAGTTATAAGCTCGTACGGAGCAATGCTTCCGTTGTATGTGATATACACCACGTCGCGCTTTAAGTCCTTTACGTCAAGGTCGCCCGAATCTATCGCCGTCACAAAATCCGCATCGCGCAAAAGTGAATCCAGATTCTTAGCCGCAGGCTTGCTGTCCGTCATTATCACGGTACGATAACCGCCCTTATGGTAGCCAATGAGGTCCTCGCACAAAAGATTGAATTTGTCCGAATAGCTGACGGGCTGGCGCGTGCGGAAGCCGAAAAGTCCCGAAAGACGCTTGTCGCTGACTCCGTATGCCAAGGAATTGACGTGAACGGTCACGTTGGCATCCAGAAACGCCTCAAAATGCGCCTCGGACTTGCAATATTCCGCGTATTTGGGCGCAATGGTGCCGCCCTCGCAAAGCTCCTTTATTCTCTCGTTTGAGTGCCACGTTTCCGCCTTCAATCTGTCATAAACGGCAGAGCTTGAGCGCACCACGACAAGCGTTTTTTCATCAAAATAGTCAAATAAACACTGCTTTTGAGGATAAATGAGCGAAATATACTTATCGGCAAAGCCTACCTCACAAAGCTCGTCCGAAAGTGATGCAAGCTCGCGCGTAAGCACCTCGCAAACCTTTTCGTCATGACTTTCGCGGTATTTCTTCTTTATCGCGGCAATCATATCGGCGCGCGAGGTCTCACAAAGCAGCACCTCGCGGGCAGGTGAGAAGGTAACGCGACGAACGTTTGACAGCATTCTTTGTGAGGTAACGTCAAAGATGCCCATTCGGTCTATCTCGTCGTCAAAAAACTCTATTCTTATGGCATACGCGCCCTCACTGCGCTCTCCGTCAACGCCCTCAATAGCAGCGGACGGAGGATAAACGTCAACAATACCGCCGCGCAAGGCAAATTGTCCCGCGCCCTCTACCATGTCAACTCTGGCATAGCCTGCCGCAACGAGACGGCGCGCCAATTCCATCGGCTCAAGCCTTACGTCAAAATCAAGAGAAATAAGATTTGCCCTCAGCACCTCTCGCGGTATAGTATAGCCAAGCGCTACCTCGGGAGTGGTAAATACGAAATCAAAGCGTCCCTCAAGAAGTCCCGAAAGCACGTAAAGCCTCTCATGCTCAAACTCATGGGAGGCAGTAATATTATGGAAGGTAAGGTCGCGGCCTGCAAAATGTGTGCAGGAGTATCCGAACGAGCTGTATTCAAGGCAAAGCCTGCGGCACTCCTTTTCCTCGGAGCATATCACCAGAACGGCACTTTTTTTGTCCCCCTGACGCTCTCTTTGGGTATCGGCGGCAAGGCTCAGCACAAGCGCGTCCTGCGCTCCGCCCGATATTCCCGACGTCACGATAGGCAACGACTTGACCTTAAAATTTTGCTTTACAAGCTCGCAAAGCTCGCCGTATTCGCGGTCAAGCCGCAAAAGGTCGACAAGTACGTTCATATCTGCGCCTTATTACATATTTGCATAGCGGCATCAACGTCACCGCCAAGTATTTTCACAAAACCCTCAAATGCCGGATCAAAGCAGGCAGCGAGAGCCTTTTTATCCTGCTCCGAGAAATTGCCAAGCACCCAATCGGCAAGGTCGTAGTCGGGGTGCGGCTTTTTGCCGACGCCGAAGCGGATGCGTGGAAAAGCATCGCTCGACATCATATTTATAATGGAGCGCAAGCCCTTCTGTCCGCCGTCCGAGCCGCTCTTGCGCACTCTCATTCGTCCCACGTCAAGGTTTATGTCGTCCGACATAACGATAATATTTTCAACGGGTATCTTGTAGAATGCCGCCGCCTCGCTGACTGCCATTCCCGATGCATTCATCAAGGTTTGAGGCTTCATAAGCAAAACTCGCTTGCCCGCAACAGTCGCCTCACCCACAAGCGCACGGAATTTGCTTTTATTTATCGTCGCGCCCACCTTTGCGGCAAAGTGATCTATTGCCATAAAGCCCGCATTGTGACGGGTGTTTTCGTACTTCGGACCGGGGTTTCCGAGTCCCACGAGAATATGAGTTATAGGCTGACTCTGGCGGTCAGCATTTTCCTTTTCAATTTTCTTGAAAATATCAAAAATGTTGGACATTTTTCCTTCTCCGTTTCAATTCACAAGATAAAAACCGAAACAGCCACTTTGCCAAAGGGTACCCCTATGCGGCAAACCGGCTATCTATATCATTTGATAAAATTATACTATGTTTATGCCCTCTTGTCAACTTTTTTTGCTTCAAATGGCAATGTTCACAAAAAATTTACATTATGCAGGAATATTTTTCGTTTGAGCCCCTTCCCTTCAGGATAATTATGTGTTATAATATTTGAGCCAAAAAATACGGCGCAAAAGTGCGGAATTTGTCCGCATATCTATTTTTGCGGCCTTTTTTGGTTTTTAAGCAAGAAAAAAATATAATTTTAATACGGAGGAAAAATCCAATGGCAAAGAAGTATTGTTACCTCTTTACAGAAGGTAATGCAAACATGCGTGAGATCCTCGGCGGTAAGGGTGCAAACCTTGCAGAGATGACCAACATCGGTCTTCCCGTTCCCCAGGGCTTCACCATTTCCACAGAGGCTTGCACTCAGTACTACGAGGACGGCAGACAGATCAACGATGATATCATGGCTGAGATCATGGAGTACATCGTTAAGATGGAAGCTATCACCGAGAAGAAGTTCGGTGATCTTGAGAATCCTCTTCTCGTTTCCGTTCGTTCCGGCGCTCGTGCATCCATGCCCGGTATGATGGACACTATCCTTAACCTCGGTCTTAACGAAGAGGTTGTTGAAGTTATGGCTAAGAAGTCCGGCAACGCTCGTTGGGCTTACGACTGCTACCGCAGATTTATCCAGATGTACTCCGACGTTGTTATGGAAGTCGGCAAGAAGTACTTCGAGGAGCTCATCGATAAGATGAAGGAAGAAAAGGGCGTTAAGCAGGACGTTGAGCTTACCGCTGAGGACCTTAAGGAGCTTGCAAATCAGTTCAAGGCTGAGTACAAGGCTAAGATCGGTTCCGACTTCCCCTCTGATCCTAAGGAGCAGCTCATCGGCGCAGTTAAGGCAGTATTCCGTTCTTGGGATAACCCCAGAGCAAACGTTTACCGCCGCGACAACGATATCCCCTACAGCTGGGGTACCGCAGTAAACGTACAGGCAATGGCATTCGGTAACATGGGTGATAACTGTGGTACCGGCGTTGCATTCACCCGTGACCCCGCTACCGGCGAGAAGAAGATGATGGGTGAGTTCCTTACCAACGCACAGGGTGAGGACGTTGTTGCAGGTGTTCGTACACCTATGCCTATCCAGCAGATGGCTGAAAAGTTCCCCGCAGCTTACGAGCAGTTCGTAAAGGTTTGCGAGATCCTTGAGAACCACTACCACGACATGCAGGACATGGAGTTCACCATTGAGAACGAAAAGCTCTACATGCTCCAGACCAGAAACGGTAAGAGAACGGCTCAGGCTGCTCTCCAGATCGCAGTTGACCTCGTAAAAGAGGGACACAAGACCGAGCAGGAAGCTGTTCTTATGATCGACCCCAGAAACCTCGATACACTTCTCCATCCTCAGTTCGACGCAAAGGCACTCAAGGCTGCAAAGCCCATGGGCAGAGGCCTTGGCGCATCTCCCGGAGCTGCATGCGGACAGATCGTATTCTCTGCAGAGGATGCTGAGAACTGGAAGAACGCAGGCAAGAAGGTCGTTCTGGTTCGTCTGGAGACCTCTCCTGAGGACATCACCGGTATGAAGGCTGCTCAGGGTATCCTGACGGTTCGCGGCGGTATGACCTCTCACGCAGCGGTTGTTGCACGTGGTATGGGTAAGTGCTGCGTATCCGGTTGCGGCGACATCGCAATGGACGAGGAGAACAAGAAGTTCACGCTCGCAGGCAAGACCTACGTTGAGGGTGACTATATCTCCATCGACGGTTCCACCGGTAACATTTACGACGGTATTATTCCCACCGTTGACGCAGAGATCTCCGGAAACTTCGGCACCATCATGGGTTGGGCTGATGAGTTCCGTAAGCTGAAGGTCCGCACCAATGCCGACACTCCCGCAGACGCTAAGAAGGCTCGCGAGCTGGGCGCTGAGGGTAT
>JBGVJM010000048.1:0-4213 GCA_045129415.1 Eubacteriales bacterium | reverse complement strand
GATCTGAGGGGAGGTCTGAACCCTCACGTGCGGTGAAATTGATTTTAAATACAACGAAAATCCGCCGCACGTCCAATCTAAAGTGCAGGCACTTTGGAGAGGGTTCGATTCGTTAAATAAATCGTCAATAACAAAAGGGAGAGGATGAACCTCTCCCTTTTGTTATTGGTGGATCTGAGGGGAAACTCAGCCGCACTAAATACAGATATTTTTTCCTCTTAAAACTACTAAATATAGGGTGTTTTTGGAATGCTGGCACATTTTAGGCACAAAAAATTTTTTGTCCGATTAACTTGGCACAACTTTTTGCTTATTTTATTGCTAACTTTCCTTGACACTATTATTTTACCATATTTGTCGTAATTTGTCAAGAGTTTTTTGAAAAAAAGTTCTTGAAAATATCGGGATTTCCCTTATAGAATAAGGAATTTGATGTTATTGAAGTATAAATTCGCCTATGTTTTGAAGCTCCGAAGCGATCCTTTGCTTATCGTCCGGCATCAAATGGGAATACGTATTCAAAGTCTGCTCTACATCGGTGTGTCCGAGATGGTGAGACACGCCCACGATTGATACGCCTTTGGATATAAGGAGGCTGGCGCAGGAATGGCGCAGATCATGTATTCTTATCTGCTTAACTTCGGCTTTCGCTATCGTATTTTTGAAATATCTGTCCGTAGAGGTGGGTGCAAGTGGACGACTTCCACCAAATACGAAGTCCGTGTCGCCGGTATATTCGGGTCTTTGCTTTTTGTATTCCTTAAGCATATTACAAAGGAAGGGGGGCATGGTTACAGTTCGGTTACTGCCGACGTTCTTGGGAGTGGTTATCTCCCATCCCGATTGCTTGGTCTTGTTGGTTATGCTCTTAGATATTCGTAGGGAAGATCTTGAGAAGTTTACGTCTCCCCACATAAGCGCTTCACATTCTCCACGTCTGAGTCCCATTGTATAGAGAGTTAGGAAAAACAGTCTATAGGTTTCGCTTTGCGCTGCGGTATAGAATTTGTTGAACTCCTCGGGAGTCCAGAACTGCATCTCCTTTTTCGGAGCCATATTGCGAGGCTTATCCACCTTATGCATTATATTTGTTATATCGTGGTATTTTTCGCCGTATTTATATATTGCACCGAGCGCTTCCATTAACTTTGATGTGGTGGCATAGCTTAGATCGCCGAAGGTCTTCTTCTGCCAATCAAGAATAGTGATAGGCTTTATGTCCTTCATTTTCATTCCTTTGAAATAAGGTACAAGCTTGGCATATACGCGGGAGTGGGTAGAGTAATATGTTGAGTATTTGACACGACCTTCCTTAAATTTGAAATACAGCTCGGTGAGGGTTTCAAATAGCATATCGTCCGGGAGCGCAGGACTCTCTTTTGCGCGTTGCGCTTCCTCGGCCGCTTTGGCATCGTCACGGGTGCGGCAATAGTCCTCGTACCCGTACTGCGCCGCTTTCTTTGTTTTAAAGCCGGACAATCGTCTCTGATGATCTATTCCATTTTCGTCCGGCTCACGGAAACGAACGCTCCAAAGTTTACTGTTTTTATTTTGTTCGTACGAGGGCATGGTTACTCCTTTTTACAAAAATAGTTGGTTTTTGATGAAAAAATAAATTTTTTGATGGTTGCTTACATATTTTGACAAATTTTTCACGTTTCTTGTGTCATAATGTAAACACTCTATTAGAAAGGGGCTAAACTATGGCTTATGATTTTGTTCAAATTGACAATGGCGACCTTGAAAAGAAGTTGTCGTCCCTCACACTTAATGAGAAACGGTACTTAATTGAAGTGTTGGAATTATATTTATCCGAAGGAGCGCTTACGTTGGGCCCCGGAGATATTTGCGATGAGTGACTAAACCGCCTCGATTATTCGGGGCGGTTGTTTTTTCTTTTGCTTATGATATAGTCAACCAAAAGCTCGAGCTCGCGAAGCTCGTCGTCGGTCAGCTTATCAACGAGGGAAGAAAGTCGCTCATCCGTTGTAGTTTTCTCCGGGAGCGCTTCAGATGCGCGGTCAGCGTTCTTTATTATCTTGCGGACAAGTCCGATGATCTGCACTCTCATTACCTCGGCGCCGTCAAAGCGTACCGTTTTATATGCAGAGTTAAAGGAGTGCAGTTCAATGAAGGAATCGCCGTAAATTACCTTTTTGACAAAGGCATCCTCGCCGTCCACAAGTACGACGGCAAGATCTCCGCTATCTACACTGGTCTGCTTATGCACCTGTATTACGTCACCGTTCTCGATTCTCGGGGACATGCTGTCGCCCTGGACCTTTATGCAAAGAGTCTCCGCTGCTTCGTGCGCGTTGGGAACGTAGAGGGGCATATATTCAATAATGTAGTTATCCGCCATGGTGCCGAAGCCTGCGCTTGCGGATTCGTATACGGGTATCATGTGGACACCGTTGGTGTCAAGGAAGGATGCGTTTGACTTTACGTCAGACGCTTTTTCTTTGCCCTGAAGGTAGTCAACGGAAACGCCGAAGTAGTCGGCGATTTTTTTGAGAGTGGTGTCACGGGGAACTGCACCGTTTTTCCATTTGGTTGCTATTGCGGTTGAATAACCGAGCTCGGCACATACTCCATTAGGGGATTTGCCGATTTTATTACATAATATTACAAAGTTGTTCCAAAACATAAAATTCTCCTTTCTCTATTGTCTCATGGTTTATGCTTGAATGCTCGACGAAATCCTGCATTCTCCGCTTCTTCGGCGGTCATAGCATAACATTCGCCTTTGTCTGCTTCAATGCTTATTCGGTCATATTGTTGATCAAAGGGAAGGTGATATATTTTTTCACCGTTTTTCGATATGTTGCACTTGATGCAGGGGTAATCCTCATATTTTTTATATTCAACGACTTCAACACCCAGCTGTTCCGCACAATAGGCTGCAACCTCGGATAGCTTGGTGGTCGTGTATAAGATAGGCTTATACGAAAGCTCGGGATTTTTATATTTGAACTGCATCGTAGAGCCAAAAAGCTGGAAGATGTGTTTTTCGTGTATTTTTTTATGGACAGACCAGCGCTTACACTGTATGACGAGTATTTCATCTTCCTTTTGGCAAATGAGATCTCGCCCCATATCTTTCAAATAATCTATTGCGCCGGTATAACTAACTTTATATCCTTGACTTTCGTATAGATAGCCGATATAACGCTCGTAATCGATTCCGATCTCCCAGTCGGATTTGCGGTGCTTTTTGTATCGGTCAAGTGCCATTTGATTTTTCTTAGCGGAGCTCAAGGTCTTATATTCGGCGGGGGAGAGGTAGTCGCTGACTCTATCGTATTCCTCATCGGAACGCGTTTCGTTGACATATTTTACTGCCTTGTCAATGTCAACCTTTTTGAACTCCTCAAGCCACGGAAATAATGATTCGTATACTATAAGCTGATTCTCGTATAACGCTTTCTCGTATCTTAATTTGGCGTTTTTCCTTTTTAATTTTTTGACTATATCCTTAGAGGTGGTAGAACGATCAGAGAGCAAATACGCGTCGTGGTTGTCCTGCTCAATTTGAAAACGCTTATACATTCCTGCAAGCCATGGGTATGACTGATCAAGCTCTTTTTCTAAGCGATCAACGAGTTTGACGGTTTCCTTTTGCTTTTTTAGAGCGCTTTCCCGATGCTTTTTTGCCTCTCTTGCTATGAGTAGATTTACTCTTATTTCATCATTGAGATCTTCTATTTTAGAGATGGCAAAATCGGAGAGCGCTTCCTTATTTAACAGCATCAATCCCGAGGTGTACGACAAAAACAGCATATGCTTACACGGCGCGTGTCTGTTTAGATAATCGGGGCAAGTGCAGCCACGCAAGGAAGTTTTATAAAAATTGTTATCCGAGCGTATGGTTGCCTCAATGTTCATGGCACCGTGAATTGACAGGGAAGTGGTGTCAAAGGCTCTTGCCAAGCGTCCGCTTAAAATGCTGTCCTTAAAGTCATTAGGGAGTTGAGCAAAAGAACAGGTCTGGAGGTCTTCTATTATTTCACATATTTCATCTACACGTTCATTCAGTTCATCATAGTTGTTAAGATTCAATTCCGCTCTCGCGTCATCTAAAGATGTTTGCAGCTGTTCGTTGATAAAATAAAGATATGAAATATCATCATTTTTGCGATCAAGCAATCCGTGCAGTTGCTTTAGTTCTTTTTGGAGCGCTTCTATAAGGTTTGATTTCTCATCCTCGGGAATG
>JBGVJM010000047.1:0-9252 GCA_045129415.1 Eubacteriales bacterium | reverse complement strand
GAAAGGAGGTTTTTTTATGAAAAATGAAAAAAAGAAGAGTAATTTGAGCCTTTTTCGGAGCTTGAAGGCGCTCGTTATGGCGGCAATGCTGACTGCAATGAGCGTGGTTATCGGAATTTTTTGCAAGAGCATGCTCAATTTCGGAGCAGGACTTTTCCGCATAACCTTTGAAAACCTGCCTATTATTTTGGCGGGTATAATGTTCGGTCCCTTGGTGGGCGGTGCGGTAGGCGCGGCAACCGATATAATCAGCTATTTTTTGTCGGGACAGGCATATCCCATAAACCTTATCGTTACCGTAGGCGCGGCATCGGTGGGTGTCGTTTCGGGACTTCTGGCAAAATACGCATTTAAGAAAAAAGGACTTACGCGCATTATAGCTCCTGCGGCGGTAGCGCACGTTGTGGGCTCAATGATAATAAAGCCTATCGGTCTTTTTACCTTTTACAGCTGGGCGGTGCTTTGGCGCGTGCCGATGTATCTTGTGATAGCGCCGATCGAGATAGTTTTAATATGCCTTATGTATAAAAATTCAACTGTTCGTAAGCTTATTGACGGGGAATACTGATATGAATTACGAGCAAGCTTTAGAGTATATACATTCGGTAAATTGGGTGTTTTGCAAGCCGGGGCTTGAGCGCGTGAGGGAGCTTTGCGCGGCGGTGGGAGATCCGCAGGACACGCTTAGATTTATACACGTTGCGGGAACAAACGGCAAGGGCTCGTTTTGTGCAATGACCGACAGTATTTTGCGCGCGGCGGGACTTAAGGTAGGACTTTTCACCTCTCCTTATATCGTTGAATTCAACGAGCGAATGAGGATCGACGGCGAGAATATCTCAAACGACGAGCTTTGCGAGCTTGTCGAGTACGTAAAGCCCTATGCCGACGCGATGCAGGATAAACCAACCGAGTTTGAGCTTATAACCGTGCTGGCATTCCTTTATTTTGCAAGACATAACTGTGACGTAGTAGTGCTTGAATGCGGTCTCGGCGGCAGGCTTGACGCGACCAACGTGATAAAAACGCCGATCCTTTCGGTCATAACGGGAATTGCGCTTGATCATACGTCAATTTTGGGTGACACGCCCGAAAAGATAGCCGCAGAAAAGGCGGGAATCATCAAAAAGGGAACTCCGCTTTTGTGGTGTGGAACAGATAAGAGCGCCGAGAGAGTCATCGCTCAAAAGGCGGAGCAAGAGGGCGTCAAAATTCATTGTGTTGAGCGAGAAACGCTCAAGGTAAAAGAGATGTCGCTTGACGGAACTGTACTTGATTACAAGCAGAGAAAGGACGTGAATTTGTCCTTGCTTGGCAACTATCAGCCGTATAACGCGGCAAACGTGCTTTGTGCCATCGATATATTGAACGGTATGGGCTTTGAGATTACCGAGAAGGCTATAAGACAAGGACTTGAGAGTGTAAGGTGGCCTTCAAGATTTGAGGTGATCAATAAAGAGCCTCTCGTAATTGCCGACGGCGGTCACAACCCCGAGGGCATTGACGGCGCCGTTGAAAGCGTGAAGTGTTATTTCGGTGACGGCAAGGTCGTCGTGATAACGGGAGTAATGGCTGACAAGGATTATAGATACATGGCGCGAAGGATAGCCGACGTTGCTGATACCGTCCTTTGCATAACGCCCGAAAATCCGAGGGCGCTTTCGGCAGAGGAATATGCCCGCGTGTTCAATGAGCTTGGTGTCAATTCCTATGCCTGCAAGTCGGTAAGTGAGGCAGTAAATAAGGCTGTGGAGCATGCAAGGAGCATTTGCGCTCCCGTTGTAAGCCTTGGCTCGCTTTATATGTATTCAGAGGTATTTAATGCGGTCAAGAACTGCGTGAAATAAAAAAATAGGTGAGTTCGAAAACCTCCTCACCTAAAACAAAACTAAGGGCATTGACAACTTCGCTTGTCAATGGGCAGAGAGACACTCTGTCGGAAAACAAAAATGAAAAATCAAACAAAAACCGTTGCGCGCGTGCGCTTTTTATGCACCGCCGCAATCATTGCAGCCTTGTACGTTGCATTGACTTATCTTGCAATGTTCTTAGGCCTTGACAAGGGCGCAGTTCAGATCCGATTTTCGGAGTCCTTGTGCGCCTTGGCATTGCTGACACCCGCGGCAATACCGGGAATGACGGTAGGCTGCCTGCTCGCAAATATTTTGACGGGCTGCGCGCCGCTTGATATTGCCTTAGGTCCCGTAGCCACGCTTATCGGTGCTATTGGAGCTTATCTTCTGGGCAAGCACGTAGGAAGACTTGCGAAATGGTTGTGGTTTATTCCCAACATCTTGGCAAACACGGTTATAGTAAGCCTTGTGATATACGTTTGCTATACCGCACCCGACGCGCAGACGTGGGAAATAATCCCGTTTTATGCCTTGACCGTATTTATAGGTGAGGTCATCTCTTGCGGAGTGCTTGGCACGGTGTTGCTTGGCTCAAGTGAGCGCGTATTGAAACGATTTTTATAACTACATAGGAGAATAGAAGTGAAAAGATTCTTTGAAAAGTACAAAAACATGATAATTAACGGAGCGCTGGTGCTTGGCGTATTCGTTGGTATATCGGTCATATCCATGCTGATATTCTGGGCATGCGGAATAATCTATTTCGAGGACGGAATGCAGTTCAACGTAAGTATATTTGATGCATTCAAGAATTCGTGGTTCGGATATGTTTTAGTCGTACTTATAGAGGTCATTTTCACCACGCTTTTGTGCTTTGTGCCGGGTGCATCCATGGCATTTATCGTAGTAATACAAACGCTTTATGAGAGCGATCCCTTCGTGGCGTTTGCGGTTGCCTTTACCGGTGTGCTTCTTTCCAGCCTGTTTATGTACGTTGCGGGACGATTTGGCGGATATAAGCTTTGCGAAAAGTTTCTCGGAAAGCAGGATAGCGAGAGAGCTGCAAGTCTGCTTCGCAACAAGGGAACGGCATTTTTCCCGCTGATGATGATGTTTCCCGCCTTTCCCGACGACGCGCTCGTCATGATAGCGGGTACTATGAAGATGAGCATGGCTTGGTTCGTGCCGTCCATCGTGGTGGGCAGGGGAATAGGCGTTGCAACCATCGTATTCGGCTTGTCATTCATTCCTTTTGAAAAGTTCACGACTATTTGGCATTGGCTTGTGGTGGGAGTGATATTCGCCGCCGTGGTAGCGGGACTTTTCTTTGGCGCATACAAGCTCAATAAATACATGGAAAAGCGAAACGAAGGAAAATAAACATATTACGTTATGTTTCACAACTATAACAAAAACCCGACAGACTGTGATTATCTGTCGGGTTTTTATTTTTCAGAACAAGATTTTTATAAAACTTTTCGCATATATCGGGGCTTGTATTCACAATATCCGTTCTTTGGGTAAAACGAGTAAGACTCAAACCATTGTTCTTTGGGGGCGCCAAGATGAACAAGCGAAACGGATATGCCACGCCTCCTCATCTCATTTTCTGCAATTTTAAGCAATTCAGTTCCAATGCCCTTGTGTTTTTCGGATGCTTTAACGTAAAGTCTGTGGAGAAAGGCTTCTGACGGATCATCAGTTGTAGAATAACCAATACATCCGATTACTCTGTCATCATCATTGACTGCTACCCAGAACATATCACCTTGGTCAAAATAATTTGATTTTATATCAAGCAGATCTTCATTGATGGTAGGTTTTCTGCCCAAAGCATCTTTTGCTTGCAAAACCATAAAAATAAGATCATCTCTATATTTTTCCTCATAAGGCTTGATTATCACGGCTTTTTTCCTCATCAAAAATTTTTAAATAAGCCCAAGCTTTAAGAACGCGTTATATATTCCGTCCTTGTCGACGTCGGTGGTGATAAAGTCGGCGGCGACCTTTATAGGTTCTGTGGCGTTGCCCATGGCAACGGAATAGCCTGCGTAATTTATCATTTCAAGGTCGTTGCCGCTGTCGCCGATGGCGATGGTGTCCTCGCGGCAGGCACCAACGTGTCTGATATATTGCTCAATACCCGTTGCCTTGGTTGCATCCGCGTTATTCAGCTCACCGAAGGAGCGCGCCGTATTGACCTTGCCAACGCTGAAATCAACGACGTAATATTTGCCGCCAAGGTCGGCGGATATCTTGTCGGGAGAGTAGGGGGAGGCAAAATACGATAGCTTTTCAGCTCCGCTAACGCAGGTAACGTCATCAACGATGGTGAGTATTTCGTATGCCTGATCCACAAGCTCCTTATTATAGCCCGAGGCTATCATTCCGGGGATAACGATGCTTTTGAATGCATCCTCGCCGTACGCCATATCCTTGGACTGCACGAGATAATGGATGCCCTCGCGCCTGAAATATTCTATTATTCTTTTAAGCGATTCGCCTTCGATAAGGCTTTCAAAAATGACCTTGCCGTCAACCACAACGCAAGCGCCTCCGGATGCGATTATTCCGTCGAATTTCACGGCTTGGAGTAGCTCGGGGTAGATCATATACAAAGGTCTGCCTGAACAAATGATAACCTTATGCCCGTTGCCTTGGGCTTGCTTTAATGCTCTCAGCGCGGAATCGGGTATCCTTGAGTCGTATCCCACAAGCGTGCCGTCAATATCAATAAAAACGTATTTGGTCTTCATTTTTTACCTTTTAAATCAAAAATTTTCGGAAAGACGCTTTTTTGACAAAAAGCGTCTTTCCGTTATTTGTTTTAGCCTAATTTTGCAAGAGCAGCAAGTATACCGTCAAGATTTTCCCTGTATTTTGCCATCTTTGCGCGCTCACCCTCAACAACTGCTGCGGGAGCCTTTGCAACGAAGCCCTGATTGGAGAGCTTCTTTTCTATTCTTTCAATTTCACCCTCAAGGCGCTTCTTTTCGCCTTCAAGACGAGCCTTTTCCTTTTCAAAATCAATGATATCGGAAAGGGGAAGGAATATGGTTGCCGCATCGGTGATTATCTGAACTGCATTGTCAGCACTTACCTCACTCTCGGCAAAGCCGTTTGCAACGATAAGCTCGGAGGCTGATGCAAGACGCGAGAAGAAGCCCGAAGCACCTGCAAAAATATCGGTGTACTTTGTAGCAACGTAAACCTTTGCCTTCTTGGAGGGAGCAACGTTCATCTCGCTTCTGCGTGTACGGATAGCCTTGATAGCGTCAATGATCTTTGTCATCTTTTCAGCATCCGCAGGGAATGCGAGGCAATCGCATGCCTTGGGATAATCGGATATCATGATGCTCTCACAGTCGTGGGGCAGAGCCTGATAAATTTCTTCGGTAATGAAGGGCATAAAGGGATGGAGAAGCTTCAAGATTCCCTCTAGCACGTATGCGATAACGTTCTGGCATACGATATTTGCCTCGGTGTCCTTTTCGTTCAGACGAGCCTTGCAAAGCTCAATGTACCAGTCGCAGAAGATATCCCATGCAAAGCTGTAGATGGCACCGAGAGCAACGCCGACCTCAAAGTTGTCAAGGTTTGTAACAACGTTGTCAACGAGCGCATTAAATTCGTTGAGTATCCACTTGTCCTCAAGCGCCAGCTTGTCGGTGTCGGGAAGCTTTATTTCATCAATGGTGAGGTTCATACGAACGAATCTCGATGCGTTCCAGAGCTTGTTTGCAAAGTTTCTCGCCGCCTCGATCTTTTCGTCCGAGAAGCGCATGTCGTTTCCGGGCGAGTTACCCGTTGCAAGCGCAAAGCGGAGCGCATCGGCACCGTACTGCTTGATTACCTCAAGAGGATCGATACCGTTGCCGAGAGACTTGGACATCTTGCGTCCCTGCGCGTCACGAACGAGACCGTGAATGAATACGGTTGAGAAGGGCTTCTCATCCATATGCTCAAGTCCCGAGAATATCATACGCGAAACCCAGAAGGTGATGATGTCGTAGCCCGTAACGAGAACGTCGGTGGGATAGTATCTCTTTAAGTCCTCGGTCTGCTCAGGCCAGCCCAGAGTAGAGAAGGGCCAGAGGGCGGAGGAGAACCACGTGTCAAGCACGTCCTCGTCCTGTCTTACCTTTGCACCGCACTTGGGACAGGTGTCAATGTCGGTCTTGGAAACGGTCATCTCGCCGCACTCGTCGCAGTAGAACGCGGGGATACGGTGTCCCCACCAAAGCTGACGGGAGATACACCAGTCGAGAATATTGTTCATCCAGTTGAAGTAGTTCTTGGAGAAGCGCTCGGGAACGAAGTTGACGTTGCCCGACTCAACCGCCTCGATAGCGGGAGCTGCGAGAGGCTTCATCTTAACAAACCACTGATCGCTCGTCATAGGCTCAACGGTGGTACCGCAACGGTAGCAAACGCCAACGTTGTGGTCGTGGGGCTCAACCTTAACAAGATAGCCCTCAGCCTCCAGGTCGGCAACGAGTGCCTTGCGGCATGCGTAACGATCCATACCCTCGTACTTGCCTGCATAATCGTTCATGGTAGCATCGTCGTTCATGACCTTGATCTGCTCAAGGTTGTGGCGCTGACCGACCATAAAGTCGTTGGGGTCGTGTGCGGGAGTGATCTTAACGCAGCCCGTACCGAAGCCGATCTCAACGTAATCGTCGGCAATAACGGGGATCTCGCGGTTAACTATGGGAAGAAGAAGCTTTTTGCCGATGAGGTGCTTTGTCTTCTCGTCCTCGGGGTTGACCGCAACGGCGGTATCTCCGAACATAGTCTCGGGACGCGTGGTAGCGACCTCAACGTAGCCGTCCTCGCCGATAATAGGATATTTGATGTGCCAGAAATGTCCGGGCTGATCCTTGTATTCAACCTCGGCGTCGGAAAGCGCGGTCAGGCAACGGGGGCACCAGTTTATAATGCGGTAGCCGCGGTATATAAGTCCCTTGTTATAGAGGTTAACGAATACCTCGCGAACTGCCTTGGAGCAGCCCTCGTCCATTGTAAAGCGCTGTCTTGTCCAGTCGCAGGACGCACCCAGCTTTTTGAGCTGACTTGTGATGCGAGCCTCGTAGGTGTCCTTCCAGCCCCAAACGCGCTCAAGGAATTTTTCGCGACCGAGGTCGTAACGGGAAAGACCTTCGTCAACGCGGAGTCTCTCCTCAACCTTTATCTGCGTAGCTATACCCGCGTGGTCTGTACCGGGAACCCAAAGGGTGTTGAAGCCCTGCATTCTCTTGTAACGAACGAGAATGTCCTGCAAGGTCTCGTCAAGCGCGTGACCCATGTGGAGCTGACCCGTGACGTTCGGCGGAGGAATAACTATTGAAAAAGCGGGATTTTCATTGTTCTTGTCGGGTGTGAAATAGCCCTTTTCACACCACTCGGCGTAAATTCTGTCCTCAAACTCGGAGGGCGAATACGTCTTTGGCAATTCGTTGTAGGAATTCATTTTTTCGCTTCCTTTCGTGTATGTTGTTAAATTGATTTTAAATAAAAAACGCCCGATGTGAAGACACATCGGGACGCGATAAACGTGGTACCACCCAATTTGTGCTTGTTATCAAAGCAAACACCACTCTATAGGCTCTAACGTTGCCACCGTCAACGACTACGCAAGGCAAATGCCCCTTCGCCATCGCTGCTCGCGAGCTACCTTCAACCGCCGCCCTTGTGAACTCACACCAACCGTTCACTCTCTGAAAAAGACGAGCTGCCTACTCCTCTCGGTCATAGCATTTTTATATTACAATGTATTTTAACACAAAGATGAGCACTTGTCAATAACCTTTTTCGAGCTTATCCTTCTTTTTTTAGTAAAAAGATATACTGAAAACGGTATGGACGAAGCCAATATGAAGGCAAGGCAAACGTAAGTACCCGTGGCGGACGGAGGAGTGTCGGTAGGAACAAAGACCTGCGCGTCGTTTAAAAGTAAGTCGGGAAATATAAATTTAAGACACACGGCACAAAGCGCGGCGCATAATATTCCTTGTATCGCCTTTGCCACAAAATAAGGCCCTAAGGACGCGCCTCTGCCACCCGCCGCCGAGATTATCTGAAAATGCACGCAAAGTCCCGACCAGCCGCAAAAGAGTGCTGATGCGGTGGCGCGCATGAGCGTACCGTCAAGCCTTGATGCACTGACCGCACCGCCCGAAAGCTCAAAAAATCCCGAAATAAAGCAAAGAACCGTGTCGGGAACGCCCGCCTTGGAGATGAGCTCGGTCACACATCCAACCACCGTTGAAAAAATAAGTATAAAGGCGCAAACGGAAAGCATTGAAAGGACCGAATTTTTAACGGCGTCGGTAAAGGCTTTGGCGCCGAGAGCCGATGGCAAGCTGCGCTTTAAGGAAGGGAAAAGCTCGGCTTTTTTCATAAAAATTCCTGCAAAAAGACCGACTGTCAGCGAGGATAAAACAAGGCATACGTAAATAACTATGCCAATGCGCAGGTCGCCCATTATTGCCGTACCTACCGTGCTTATAACGAAGGCGGGCGAGGCATTGTTGCAAATCATAAGCGTTCGTTCAAGCTCACTCGTTGACATATCGCCTCGGTCGTGCAACGAGGCGGCGCAACGCGCGCCTATCGGAAATCCGCAAAGCAAGCCGATGACCGTAGCGCAGGTGCCTGCGTCGCCGATTCCGAACAGCCTTTTGAAGACGGGCGACAAAGGTCTTGAAATAAACTGTCCTATCCCGCAAGACACAATTATTTCGGAAATTATCATGAATGGGAAAAGCGAGGGGATAAGACTGTGGGCGCATAGTAGAAGCCCTTTTTTCATATAATCTATTGCCGTGTCGGGAAGCATCAAAAGCACAGCACTTACAAAAAGTGTTCCGACAAACGTGAGGACGGCTTTGGCATTTATCTTTTTTGGGGGCGGGCAGGTAATCACTTTCATTTATCTCCTTGTCCTTTTTTGTAATTTTATTGAAAACGGAGCTTTGATATGCAGGATAACAAGGATAAAAAGAGTGCATTTTCATCGGCGCTGAAAAAGGCTATCTCTATGCCGAGTGACGCGCTTTTGGGCGAGGTGCGCATTGAAATGCGCGGCAAAAACGTTCTTATGGTAAACGGTTGCCGGAAAATTCTCAAATACTCGACCGAGGAGATAATCCTTCGCCTGAAGGGCTTTTGCCTTCGTGTGCGCGGTCACGGACTGCAATGCACCGCCTACCATTACGGCAGCGTGTCGGTTGAGGGAGATATATGTTGCCTAAGCTTTGACAAGGAGGAATAAAATGGGTGTTTTACTGTTTTTGTTGGGTAGCGTAACCCTGCGCGCCGACTTTTTGTCGGGCACGGCTCTTATCAACGTGTGTATGTATTACGGAATACAGTATGCAAGGCTTGAAACCTTTGA
>JBGVJM010000046.1:0-3596 GCA_045129415.1 Eubacteriales bacterium | reverse complement strand
TAGTTTTATTGTTGTTAGCTTTTTCAGTTACACTGGAATTATAGGAACAGAACTTTTTTTAATTGATATTCTAATATTTATAGTAAGTATCATAATAGGAGAATGGGTGGCTTATAAACTAATGAGAAGAGAAAATGAAAGTACATTACAATCTAAGATTTTAGCAAGTGGAATTACTATATTTTTATTAATTTGTTTCATTGTTTGCACATATTATACACCAGAAGTGAATTTATTTAGGAATTTTACAACAGGAGTATATGGGATTGATAAATATTGATATATTGGGCTCTTAAGGGTTTTCTTTAGAGCTCATTTTTTATAAAAAAATAAAAAATGGAAAAAATTACAAAAAAGGTATTGACAAAATAAAAGTTTGTGATATAATATATGGGTAAGTCAATTTAAACGGATGACTTACGCAGATCAAAGATCTGTTTGAATACTTTATGGAGAAGTACTCAAGAGGCCGAAGAGGCGCCCCTGCTAAGGGTGTAGGTCGGATTTACCCGGCGCGAGAGTTCAAATCTCTCCTTCTCCGCCAAAAAATAGACCACCCACTCGGGTGGTCTTATTTTTTGCGAAGTCAAGATTTGACGAGCGCGCCGAGGCGCGAGAGGGAGCGAACCGACCGCTCGCGGTGCGAGATAAAGGGAGGCGAGCGAGTGGCAGCAACTTGGCTTTTACCAAGCGAGACCTTCGGGCGAGCGAAGGTAAAAGTCTTAGTTGCAACAGTGCAACGGAACGCTTGCGTTCCTAGACATCCTTCTCCTTCAACTAAAGGACACCGTAAGGTGTCCTTTTTTGTTTTTCGTTGACGTATGGTACAAGCTGCTCGGAGACAAAAATCGCATACGTAAAACGCTATATTGAAAATGCCAGCCCTGATATTACTATGCAAATAAAAAAGGCTGAAACGGCAGGGCAAACCCGCCTGAATCAACCTTCTAATGATAGTATATCACAAAAAACGGATTTGTCAACACAAAATTCAAAAATAGTTTTGGAAGATGGCAAGGCATCTCAAGACCTCTTTGAGGATATGGATGAGGCAGACATCGAGGGCGTGGCGCATGAGCTCTCCGACCGCGAGAGGCTTGCGGCAATGCTTGAGAGCGAGCTTGCAGAAAAAGGCTTTTGAATAAAGAAGAAGCCCGAGGGTATTATCCCTCGGGTCATTTTTATATTTCCTCAATTTTGATAAGATTGGTTTTACCTGCCTGACCGGTGGTATCGCCGCCCGTGATAACTATCTTGTCACCTTTTTTCAGGTCAAGAGACTTGGCGGCAATCTTTTTTGCCGTATAGAAAAGCACGTCGGTCGAGGTGAATTTCTCGCACATGGCGGGAATTACGCCCCAGGACAAAGCAAGTCTGCGCCAGGTCGTTTCGTCGGTGGTAAGACCGATAATGTCAACGGGGGAACGGAAACGCGAAACCATTCGCGCGGTCATTCCCGAAAGCGTGCAGGCAACGATTGCCTTTGAGTCGATGTCGATCGCCATTCCGCAGGTGGAGTGCGATATCGCGTCCACGGAGTTCTTTATCTTGAATTCCGCGTTGTGGAAGCGCTTTTTGTAGTCGATGGTGCTTTCGGTGGTCTCGGCTATTTTTGCCATGGTCTGTACGGACTGAACGGGATATTTGCCCGCGGCGGTCTCGCCCGAGAGCATGATGGCGCTGGTGCCGTCGTAAACGGCGTTTGCAATGTCGCTTATCTCGGCTCTGGTGGGGCGCGAGTTGTGGATCATAGACTCCAGCATCTCGGTTGCGGTAATAACGCGCTTACCGAGAAGGCGGCACTTGGTAATGAGCTTTTTCTGAATGGCGGGGAGCTGCTCGAAGGGTATCTCAACGCCCATATCACCGCGAGCCACCATGATGCCGTCACAATATTGACATATCTCGTCTATATTGTCAACGCCCGACTGATTTTCTATCTTTGCGATAAGCTCGATGTTGTCGGCACCCAGCTCGCGAAGGTATTCGTGAACGTCGATAAGGTCCTGCTTGCCCGAAACGAAGGAACAGGCGATATAGTCCACGCCGTTTTCAATTCCGAACTTGATATCCGCCTTGTCCTGCTCGGAAAGGTACTTTTGCTTCATTACCTTGCCGGGGAAGCTCATGCTCTTTCTGTCGGAAAGCTCGCCGCCGCAAACGACGGAGCAGTGGATATCGGCACCCTCTATGCTCTTGACGGAAAACGTCAAAAGACCGTTATTGAGGAGTATGGTGTCGCCAACGGACAGCTCCTCGGGGAGCTTAGGGTAGCTTACAGAGACGATATGCTCGTTACCGATAACGTCGTTTGCCGTAAAGGTAAAATCGGCACCGTCCGCGAGGGTGATCTTGCCGCCCTCAAAGGTTTTGATGCGGAACTCGGGGCCTTTTGTGTCAAGCATTATGGCTATGGGAAGCTCAAGCTCGGCTCTGACCTTTTTGATAAGCTCAATTCTTTTGAAATGGTCCTCGTGTGTGTTATGTGAAAAGTTGAGGCGGGCAACGTTCATTCCCGCAAGACACAGGCCGCGCAGTATTTCCTCGCTTCCGCTGGCAGGGCCTATGGTGCAAACTATCTTTGTCTTACGCACTTTTATTCTCCTCTTTATGTTTAACTTGGATTTATCAGGCAAAAATGCTCATATATAAATATCTTAACACAAAACGCGCAAAAAGTCAATACAGTAAGCTCGTAATAAAGTGATTATTGCCCTTATTGACACGCGGTAAAAAAGGTGGTATAATTTGGGTATATCAGAGATTTTAACGAGGGTGATACGGTGAAAAATAAAAAATTCAGGCTATCGACCACACAAATTATAATATTCAGCTTTGTGCCCGTGATCCTATTGGGAAGTCTTCTTTTGTGGCTGCCCATAAGCTCGGCATCGGGACAGTCCGTTCAGTATATCGATGCGCTGTTTACCGCGGTTACGGCAACCTGCGTAACGGGACTTGTAACGGTGACAACGGCTACCGCGTGGAGCTTTTTCGGTCAGGCGGTCATACTGCTGCTTATACAGATAGGCGGACTCGGCGTGGTCACCATACTGTCGTCCTTTATGATGGCGGTAAAGCGCAGGATGAATATGGGCGATACGCTGCTCATAGCCGATGCGTTCAATCTGAACACAATGTCGGGCCTTTCGGAATTTGTAAAAAAGGTGCTTTTCGGAACGCTTATCATTGAAGGCGCAGGCGCGCTTTTGTATATGACTGTGTTCGTTCCTCGCTTTGGCGCGTGGGGAATATGGGTGTCGATATTCAATTCGGTGTCCGCATTTTGTAATGCGGGACTCGACGTAATAGGCAACGACAGTCTTTGCTCTTATGCGACGAATCCGATGATAAATATAGTGACGTCTCTTTTGATAATTCTCGGAGGCATAGGATACATCGTATGGTGGGACGTGCTCGGCGTTTTGAAAACCCGCAAAAAGCCGCGTTTTCGTGATCTGACGCTACATTCAAAGATAGCGATCTATACCACCTTGATACTTATATTTGTCGGAGCGGCGTTAATATTCGTATTTGAATACGGCAATCCGCAAACCATAGGCAATATGACGCTTTGGGACAAGATCGGAGTCTCA
>JBGVJM010000045.1:0-3081 GCA_045129415.1 Eubacteriales bacterium | reverse complement strand
CGGTAAGAAGCACGTCACCAAGCTCCTCCTTGATGTCATCGGCTCCCTTTTTCTGTGCCGCCTCACGCAGCTCCTCTATCTCCTCATAAAGCTTTTCAAACACAAGATCGGTGGTTTCAAAGTCAAAGAACGATGCCTTCTTTCCAACCTTTTGCGCTCTCATAAGTGCGGGCAGCATGGGCGGAATGGAGCGCAGCTTATCGGTCAAGGTATCTCTGTGCTTTTCCTCGCCCTTTATCTTATCCCAATTGCGAAGCACCTCGTCGCTGTCCTTCACCTCGACCTCGCCGAATACGTGAGGATGACGGTGGATAAGCTTTGCGCAAATATCGTTTGATACGTCGCTCATATCAAAGACTCCTGCCTCGCGCTCTATCTGGGCGTGGAATACCACCTGCAAAAGCACGTCTCCAAGCTCCTCGCGCAAAAGCGTGTTGTTCTCGGTATCTATTGCCTCAATGACCTCATAGGTCTCCTCTATAAAGCCCTTACGCAAGCTCTTGTGATCCTGCTCTCTATCCCAAGGGCAACCGCCCTCTCCGCGCAAAATCTCAACTATAAGCACAAGGTCGTCGTAGTCGTACCTATCCTTGCCAAGAAGGTAGGCAATCTTGTCTTTTCTCTGTTGCTCTGTCATTTTCATCTTCCTCACTTTTATCTTTACTGCCAAGTATTTCAGCAATATCTTTCTTTTTAATTATACCGAGCGTCAAGCACGCCGCACCGTAAAGCATGGCGGCAATGGCAACACATATAAGCGTTGCAAAAACGTCGGTTGTTTTGGGTGCCAACAGGCTATATACGAGTCTTGGCGGCACTATTGACACCAATGACGCCAAAAACGGCATTCCAAGTATTTTTCCCTGCTCTATCCTACAGGGAACGAGCTTGAATATATGATGAAAATTTATTATATTTATCACCAGATCGCACACAAGCGTGCTGATAGGCGCACCGTAAAGAGCTATGCTCTCATTGCCTATCAAAATATAGGCGAGGACTATCTTAACGATAGCGCCGACCGCCATTGAAAATATGGGAATTGACGGCTTTCCGTAAGCTTGCAAAACTGAATTTCCCACGGTTATAAGACACGACGATGTGACCGTTGTGCCAAGTATAGCCAAAAGCGGCGCAGATAGAGCTATCGCCTCGGCTTGACCTCTGAAAACAAGTCCCAATATCTGATGCGGAAAAAGTGACATTCCGACTCCAAGCGGCATTGAAATGGCGCACGTCAGCTTCAGCGCATCGGACACGGCTTTTGATTGACTTTTCCCATCACCCAAGGCTATTGCTCTTGACAAGGTCGGAATAAGCGGCAATGCCACGGAGGTAATAAGCGCGGGCGCTAAGCTGAACAGCGGAACGGCAAGCGTGGTATAGCTTCCGTAAGCCGAAAAAGCATCCTCGGGAGAATATCCAATTCCCTGTAGCCTGCGCAAAATCATTGACATATCAATGAGCCTTGTAACACTCAAAACCGCACTTGACAGCGTTATTGGAATCGCCGCGCGCAAAAGCTTTAGTCCGATCCTCTCACCGATCGCTCCGCCATCATTGACGTGCGCTTGTTGTTTTTTTCTTGATGCGGCAAGGTAGACCGCCGCCGCGACGACACCTAACGTCAATCCGCAAACGCCTGCCGCCGCAACGTATTCGGGCGCGACTCCCATTCGGAATGCAATATATGCAAACATAAGTCCGAGCAAAAGCTTTCCGAGTGCCTCAATGACCTGCGACATCGCCGTTTGACGCATGCTTCCAAGTCCTTGAAAGTAGCCTCGGTACGCCGAGCACAAACAAATAAACAACACCGTTGGCGCAATGGCAAATATGCACACCGCCGCCTTTTCGTTTTTGAGAAATGCGGCAAACGGATGTGAAAAGGCTATCATTACAGCCATTCCCACTATTCCAAGCGCTAAAAATATCTTTTTTGCGCTCTTGTATATTCTTTGCGCGCTTGCTTCGCCGTGCTTTGCAATCATAACCGACATAGCCACGGGCAAGCCCGACGTGGCGATAACGCAAAACAATGCGTATATCTCATATGCCGAATTAAAATACCCCATGCCCTCGCTCCCAAGCAGACCGAGCATGGGGATCTTATATATAAGACCTATGATCTTTACGATAACTGTTGACAAGGTCAACGTAAAAAAGCCCGAGAAAAATCCTTCTCTTTTTATTTCACCTTCCGTCACTTGTGAGGAAAGTGTCTTCCTTTGCGCCGATCCTGTCAAAAGTTGCCGCACACATACACCTCAGATCAATCAAAATAGTGTGAGATGACCTCTTTTGCCTTGTGCTTCAAGAGCTCCTCATCTATGGTAGTATATGTGCCGCGCTCGTAAAGTATGTTGCCATCGCACATGGTCATCAGTATATCCGATTCCGCCATGCTATAGCAAACCGTGGATTCAAAATTATAGGACGGGACGTTGTTGAAGGACGACATATCCACGAGCACAAGATCGGCTTTATATCCGACCTTTATCTCGCCCGCATCCTCTCTTCCCTGCGCCAAGGCACCGTTTTTGGTTGCGCATCTTATCATATCGGGCGCGAGAGTAGCCGCGGCATCAAGCGCTGTTCCCTTGTGCAAGAGCGTTGCGAATTGCAGCTCGCGCAAAATGCTTTGACGGTTGTTGGAAGCAGCTCCGTCCGTTCCGAGACAAACGTTTATGCCCGCTTCCTTCATTTTTTTGTATGGCATAATACCGCTTCCGAGCTTTAAGTTGCTCACGGGATTGTGAGCAACACTGACACCCAGAGAAGCCAATATTTTTATATCCTCGTCGGTTGCCCATACGCAATGCGCCGCGGTGGTGGGAGTATCAAACACGCCGTGCGCCGCAAAATATGCCGTTGGTGTAAGTCCGTGTCGGGCGATGCATTCCTCATGCTCGGCTTTGGTTTCGGACACGTGAACGTGCATTCCCGCACCAAGCTTTTTAGTAAGCGCGCTTACGTAGTCGACGCAACCGTCAACGTTGGTATATTCGGCATGGATCGACATATCGACCTTGATCCTTCCGTCCGCCTTGCCATGCCAACGTTCAAAAATATCAATGGCAT
>JBGVJM010000044.1:0-2140 GCA_045129415.1 Eubacteriales bacterium | reverse complement strand
ACCATGTCGAGCTTTTTGCTTTCCTTTGAAGATCTCTCCTCCTTTAAGCTATCCTGGGGAGCATTGTTCGTCTTGCTTGCAACCTTATGTTGGGGATTGGAGAACAACTGCACGAGAAATCTTTCCGACAAAAATACATATCATATTGTGTTCTTAAAGGGAATTTTCTCGGGACTCGGTTCCTTGATAGTTGCTATTTGTTTGGGAGAAAAAATTGCAAGTCTTCAATATGTCGTCTTGGCTCTGATATTGGGATTTGTGGCATACGGATTAAGTATATTCTTCTACATTAAGGCACAAGGAGTAATTGGAGCCGCAAAAACGAGTGCCTACTATGCAATAGCTCCGTTTATTGGTACTATATTATCCTTTGTTATATTTGACGAGGTTCCGAATTGGGCTTATTATGTCGGTCTCGGAATAATGATTTTGGGTACTGTTTTAGTGGTAATTGATACTCTGACTCAAAAGGAGACATAATAAACAAAGACTCTGCTTATGCAGAGTCTTATGTTTTTGTAAAAGTTATATTTCATCAAGCAAGCCAAAGCGATAGCCTTGTGCCTTTATCTCTCGTATAACTTCTCCGAGAATTGCCGCGTTCGTTGCTGACGTGGGATGCAAAAGCATTATTTCGCCGTTGTGGAGATTTTCCAATATTTTTCTTTTTGCTTTATCGGGTGACATTTGCTTGTTATTATCCCAATCCTCATATCCAAAGCTCCAAAACACGGTTTTATATCCTGCAAGCTTAGCATATTTCAATGAAGACTCATCAAATTTACCTTCGGGCGGTCTATAGAATTTCGATACTTGTTTGCCGGTAAACTCAAGGCAAATATTATTTAAAGCATCCAGCTCTTCATTGAATTTAGCTTGATCAAAGCCTATCATTGATTTGTGACGATAGGTATGATTGCAAACAAGATGTCCCTCGGCAAACATTCTTTCCACCAGATCCGTATTTTTCACAACCAAATTGCCAAGTATAAAAAAGGCAGCGGTAACATCCTCTTGCTTTAACGTGTCTAATATCTTTGCTACGTTGCCGTTTTCATATCCTGCGTCAAAGGTCAAATAAATGACTTTGTCCTGACTATCATCTCCATGCCGCTTATCAATGTAATACGCATCATATTTTTCAATAAATGAAAACTCTGCGCCTGCTTCGGGTTGCAAATTATCTTTTTGGTGCTTACAATACCAGCTATAAGATTTTTCAGCCGCACAAATGTTGATACAACTCAATAAAATGATTATTACAGTTAAGAATGCGGCAACAATAATTTTGATCCTAAGTTTCATATCAATATCCTCCCCATGCTATTATTAGCATTTAATCGACTTTGTATATATCGCAATTTTTGGCACGATAGATTACTCAACATTAGGAAGATTTTAACGTTTTTTAGAAATTATTGAATTTTTTGTTGACAAATGGGTTCAATAGGTATAGAATATTTATATTAGATTAGCTTTGGAGAATCGTATGGGCTTCGTTGATTATTTGATCGGATTTTTAATAGCGGCACTTTGTGGTGTGATACCGCTGTTTTTCGGACTTATAACCAAGCAAAAGGTGCTTGGCATTGTAGGAATATCCGTAACAGCGCTCTCGGGCCTTTTATTTGTGCTTCTTGAAAAATCCGCATTCACCGCTATCGGCGTCGCCGCAGTTTTTGCTATCTTCGCGTTTGCCAGCTATAAAAAGAAAAACCAGCCCTCCAACAACGAGGAAGAGGAAGACTGACTCCGTTACATAGAAAACCGCCCGAGCTTTTCGGGCGGTTTTAATTTATGCAATTTTAGATTCAAAGAAGGCGTTCTTATTAGTAACGGTTCGCCTTGAAATGTCTATCACGTCGAGAGACGTGCAATAAGCAAATGCATATTCGTCTATATATTTAAGACTCTCCGGAATATCAACGTGCTTGAGACTTGTGCAGGCGTAGAAGGTTCCGTTCTCAACGACCTTGAGATTTTCAGGGAGAACAACGGTATTCAAATTGCGGCAACCTTCAAATGCGGAAACACCCATTTCGCAAATGCTATTTGGCAAAAGTGCTGATGTGAGGGAAGGACAATATGCAAAGGCTTTAACTCCAATACGACGAAGCTTTTTGCCAAGTGCCAGATCGGA